>DATIFQ010000459.1:0-7975 GCA_035455185.1 Bryobacteraceae bacterium
GTTCTCATAAACATGCCGGATGAGTCCGCCGTCGTTCTCGTTATACGCGTTCCGGCGCATCTTCTCCTCGGGGTGGTACACGGTAACGATGTTGTAGATAAGTGACCCGCCTGAGTAGTAACAGCCGTCGTTGTGGCCGGCGCCACCGGAGCGATTCGCCAGGTGCCCGCACTTCGAGATGAGAAAGTGGCCCTCGTCGTCACGAGAGTGACCAGCATAAGTCGGACCGGCGCCGAAGAACGCCCAGGTGGCGTTCGGGTCATCCCACGCTCCGAGCATGTAAACGTGTCCCGCGCCGCGGAAGTGGCGCGCCAGCGGCCAGCCGGACTCTTTTGGTGTCGCCGGCTTCAACTCGGCGGGCAGGAACGCGATCCTCTGCCACACCTCGTCCTGCCCGGTGCGCTTGTCGAAAAGCCAGCCGCGCTCCAGCGCCGTGTCGCTCAGCCAGCGGGCGACGCCGTCCTTGTAGTGGCGCGCGAAGAGCGGCGCGCACCGCGCTTGCTGAACCGGGTAACCCGAATTGCAGTCGTCGATGTACGCCATCTTCGAGCTGTGCGGCATCAGGCTGTAGATGCAGGCTTGGATGTATTCGCGCGTGAAGCCTTCGGCGGCGCTCGCCGCAAAGGGGTCAAAACCGAGACCTGTTTTGGCCGCCTGGTAACTCAGCGGAATCACAAGCAGCGGTCCGTATCCGCCGTGACCGTTCGACTCCGACCATACCCCGCCCATCTCGTCGAGAGCGGGCAAGCCTTCGGCGCGAAACTTTTCGTCGAAGCTCTTGAGATTCGTCCGCACTGCCTCCTCAAAGCGGCCAGCGTTGCCGGCGGCCGCGAGGCTCATGAATAGCTTGCTCGTAAGCGCGACGCGGTTGTGCGGGACGTCGAGATGGACCGGTCCCCAGTGTTGGTTGTACCACCAGCCGTCGCGCGGGATGTTGACCTCAGCGGTCTTCCACCAAGTGGCGACCCACTCGCCCAGCAGTTCTCCGAACTTCAACCGCTCCTCCGCGGTCATGGCGTCGTAGAGCCAGTCGTAGAGCAGTCCCTGCCATCCGAAGTGACGTGTCATCCCGGGCGTCTGCCATGCGGGCTGGCTCCACATCTCGAGTACTTTCTCGGCATACGGACGGCCGTCGCGTCCGAGTTCGCGCTCCACCAGCCAGGCGAGCCCTGCCTCCATGAATGCAACCGGCACCGCGTACTGCTGATCCATTCCCTTCGGGCCTTGGATCGCGGTCTCGAGCATGGTTTTGTACTCGCGCGCGAACGGTCCCCGCACCTTCCCTGCGATCTCGTGCAGCAATTCCGGCGTGAGCAGCACGCGCGGGTGCGTCACCGGGGTGTCCTGCGCGCTCAACCGCGACGCCATCGCCGCGAGTATGCTTGTGTGTATGAAATTCCGACGGTCCGTCATTCTCGCCTATTGTGCCACGGCGTTCGCGCGGCCCAACAGGCGGTGACGGTGCGCCCCAAAGAGATCGACGACGTTCTGATCAACCCCGGCATCGGCTTCATGACCTTCCACAAGGCCAATGGGGGCCCTATCAACCCGACGAACCAGGGCCAACCCGAGACCTCGATGGACTACCTGCGCACGTACTGGAACTTCTTCGAGCCCCGGCGCGGCGAATACCGCTGGGACGTCATCGAAAGCGCCTTGAGGGTGGCGCATGCCAAAAGACAGACGCTGATGTTTCGCATCATGTCGTAACGGAACCGACGCGTCCAACGACGTTCCGGTCTGGTTTCGCGAAATGATGGGACCTGAGCCGAAGTGGAACAACTCAAAGTCAAAGGTGCGCACAGATCCCGAGGATCCGCGCTACCTCCAGTATTACGGCTGCATGGTGCGGGAGATCGGCCGCCGCTACGACGGCCACCGGACCTCGACAGCGTCGATATTTCGATTGTGGGCGCCTGGGGAGAGGGCGCCGGCTCCGCCGATCTCAGCCAGCCGAGGCGGGAAGCCCTTGTGGACTGCTATCTCGAGACGTTCCACAAGACACCGCTGGTGATGCTGCTGACCGACGAGAAGACCAACAAGTACGGCATCTCCAGGCGTCCCGTCGGCTGGCGTGTCGACTGCCTTAGCGACATGGGTGGCTTCAGTCCCACCTGGAGCCACATGTTCGACTACTACCCGCAAGGGATCATCAACTTCGGCATGGAGGACGCCTGGAGGAAAGCGCCGGTCAGCTTCAAGGCGTGCTGGGTCATGAATCACTGGAAGAAGAACGGCTGAAGAAGATGGGCTACCGCTTCGTGTTGCGCAAGTTCACCTATCCGGCCGTCGTGCGCCCGCAAGGAAGAATCGCGTTCACAAGCTGGTGGGAGAACAAAGGCGTTGCCCCATGCCATAAGCAGTTTCCCGTGGCGCTGCGGCTGAAGAACGGGGATCTCGAACACGTGCTGGCTACCGCAGCCGATATCCGTGGATGGCTGCCCGGCGACAATCTTTACGACGACGCTGTGTTCCTACGGGCGGAGACACCGCCCGGTGAGTACGATATCTCGACATTGCGATGCTCGATCCGACCACCCGGCAGCCGAAGATCAGGCTGGCGATCGCCGGCGGTAAGCCGGACAGTTGGTACTCGCTCGGCAAGATCACAGTCGAGGATTAATGGCCTCGTCTACTTCTCGACACGCTCCGCCGGCAGCTCGCCCACAAACATCCTCACGACTCGACCCTGCGAGTCTTCCTCAAAGCGTACAGTCTCGCCCGCCGCGCCGAACCCAGCCGGACCTTCGAGCTTGAACACGCCGCCTTCCTGCGGGACAAGCCGCAACAACCCTTCCTGCGGGTCGTCGGTCAGGGGATCAATGATGACGAGTTCGCGGTTCATCTCGACGACCGCCGTGTCGCTCCAGATGGTGCGGTACAGCCCGGAGTACTTGCTCCATTTCGGGTCCCAGGTCTTCTGTTTCTCGGGCGGTTTCGCCGCTTTCGCGATCGCGTCGCCGATAATCTTCATCGCGCGTTGGGCGAACTGTTCGGGACGTGTGTCGTCGCCGTTGGAGAGCACCACCACGCCGACCTTGTCGTCTAGGTTCACCAGTGTATGCGTCTTGTAACCGGCGAGCGACCCGCCATGGCCCACCATGATCTTGTCGTCTTGACGCTGAACGGAAAAGCCCAGACCCCACGCGCCCACCCATTTCGGCCGTAGTACCCGTGGCCGGTGCATCTCGCGAAGCGTTGCTCCACTCAAAATCTGCGAGCCCCCAGCCTTGCCCGTTCGGAACTGGAATGAGGCGTACTTCAGCATGTCGTCAAGCGTCGACGAGAGACCCGCAGCCGGGCCCACTCCCCGCGTGTCGGAAAAGGGCATCGTCTTTCGCGATCCGTCCGGCATCCGCCTGCCGTACCCCTTGGCCAGCCGGCTCATCCGGCCCGAGGGCACTTCGATGCTGCTGTTTGTCATCCCGAGCGGCCTCAGAATGTGCCGATCGACATAATCGGCGTACTTCTCACCCGAAACCGCCTCTACGACGAAGCCCGCCAGCGCGAATGCCAAGTTCGAGTACTTCCAGATCGCCTGGGGCGGGTACGTGGCCTGCTGCGAGTTGACCGTCTGCCGGATCTGCTCCTCCGTCGGAAACTCGAACGTCGCCCAGTACGGCGAGGTCGCCTCCCTCGGGAGCCCCGAGTTGTGTGTCAGCAGTTCCTCGATCGTCACGGGAGGATCATCCTCCGCAGCCGGCTTGATGTGGAACCAGGCGAGGTGCTTCGAGACGGGGTCGTCCAGTCGCAGCTTCCCGGCATCGCGCAACTGAAGGATGGCGATCGCGGTGAACATCTTGGTGTGCGACGCCATGCGGAAAATTGTCGCCGGCGTCACCGGAGTCTTCGCCGCGACATCCGCATAGCCAAACCCGCGCGACCAGATCACTTGCTGATCGTGGACGACGCCGACGGCGACACCCGGCAGTCCCCGATACGTCATCTGTTCGGTCACCCAGCTTTCGTACAGCCGGACCGCGCCGGCGACGTCGGGGTGCTCGCGGAGAGGCTTCTGCTGGGGTTGGGCGGACAACGCGGCGGCGCAGACCGCGCCGGCCAGGACACGGAGCCATGTTCGCATCGATGAACCTCCTGGTTTCAGCGACTCTTTAGAAAGTAAACCATCTGGCTCGATGCCTGAAACGCCCAGTTGTAAGCGCGAACGGTCCGGTTTATGTCCTGCTTCAGGGCCGAGCGAAACAGTGTGTCAAAGCGGCGGCTCCATGCCTCGGCGCGTTCTGGATCGTTGCTGAAGTAGATGCCCATCGCGAACATGTACGCCATTTCCGTGTTGTGCAGGAACATGTCATGGCCCCGCCGGCCGGGCGGCTCACCTGGAGCGGGAATTGCGTTGATGACGTAGTACGCTTCCGAACCGTCGGGCACGAGCCCGCGCCGGTCTAGAAAATCGCACCATGCGCTCACCATCTCGGGCACGCGGGGATCGCCGGTCAGTGTCCAGTAATGAAACAGCGGATCGAGCAGGATGGCCGTCATCCACGCCGACGTGCCCGACCGGAAACGGGCCTCCTCCGAGGCATACGTTTGCCAGTTCTGCCGCCACGAACAGTCCGGAGGAAGGCCGTCCGGAGGTTGCCGCTGATGGTTGTACAGCGCGTCCGTGTATTCCCGCGCTTTCCGCCAGTACGTCGCGTCGCCGGTCAATTCCCAACCGTGCAGGACACCGAGAAGGCCGTATCCTTCGTGCCTCGTCGTCCAAAACCTCCGGTCCGTAGTGTATTTCGGGTCCCAGTTGTTCAGGCAGAATCGAGCCATGATGCGGCCGGCTTCGAGCATGCGCTCATCGCCGGTCAGCAGGTAGTGCAGGTGCATCGCGCGGGGGTAGACGTACTTTAGATCGACGCCCTTCAACGTGAAGATGCCCGCGTTCGGACCGTCCATCTTTGTATGCAGACGAACGAAGTGCGCGGCGTGATAGGCGGCCTCCAGATACTTCGGATCGCCTGTACGGATGTACATCTTGTACCAACACGCCGTGCGGTCGAACAGCCAGTGGTCGTAGACTTGGCTGTCTTTGTACTGAAGCGCTCCTGGAAAACTGTGCTCCACAAAGTCGTCGTAGGCGGCGAACGGCCCGGACTCCGAAGCAGGAACCTGCGGCCCGGCGATCCACGAATCACAGAGCCACTTCGCGGGCAACACGGCGAGCACCCGAGGGCCGTCCAGACCGTCAGGGTCAAGAAGTGTCGCTGCGACGGGCACAAATCGCACGCAGTCCTTCCTCCGTTTCCTTCCGAACACGACTTTGACGCGCCGCGTCCTGCCTCCGGAAAAGTCGGCTGTGAACTGGACGAGAATGGAACGGATCGAGCCGTCTTTTCCGTCGATCCGCCACGGTTCGAGTGGGCGAACAGAGACGGTGATCTCTCGGCCGCCCACGTCACGGAGGCTGACAAACCGTGTATCGTTGAGATACCCAGGCGGCAGGGGAACGCCGAAACTAACCGTCTCGCGGCCGGGCGCGGCAAGGCGCGCCTGGAGCGTGACCTCCACCTCTGGAGCAGGCGCCGGAGGCCGCGGCCTTTCCCTCGTCTCAACCACACAGGTGTTGGCTACGGCCAGCAAAACGAGGACTAAGCCGCAACCAAAGGGAGCGGTCATAAGGAACCGCGATCGAGAGAAAGCGGAAGCTACATCAAGCAGCACCCGACGGGAAACCTACAGTTTCACCAAGTCGGAGATCTTCACCGTCTCGCCGCCGCGCTCGATGCTGTGGTAGGCGGCAATTCCGATGAGGCTGCCGTAGGCGCCGGCCCGCAGGTCTGCCCGCAGGCCCAGCGGATCGGGGTCGGGCTTTCCGCGGAAGACCAGATCCTGGATCGACGTATCGGAGCCACCGTGGCCGCCCTCACGGCGCTCCTCGAAGTCGCGAATCACCTCGGACTTGCCAAACGCCCTAGTCAGTCGGACTTCACCCTGCGAGTAGCCGCCCCCTCCGAAATGATTGGCGTCGAGACGTCCCTTCGTGCCATTGAACGCGATTGCCTGTCCTTCGAACGGCTGGTACGTGTTCGCGGTGTACGTGAGCATCACGTCGTTCTCGTACTTTACCCGCACCGACATCGTGTCGTAGATGTTGCAGTTCTCACGGAACAGGCAGGCGTCGCGCAGGTAACCGTCCTCGGATTCGCAGTCCGTGTACATCTCCTTCATGCGCTCGCTCTTGGTGATGTCCCAATAGAACTTGCACTGCTGCTTGAATGGGCAGACCCGGCAATGCGTGCTCCGGAACGTCCCGTTGCGCCCGTAGACCTTCAGCTCACCGTAGGCGGAGACCTCCGTCGGGGTGGAGTTGAGCCACCAGTTGGCCTGGTCGAAGTGGTGTGACGCCTTATGGACGAGCAGGGTGCCGGAGTTCTCCTTCAGATAATGCCAGCGGCGGAAGTAGTCGGCGCCGTGGGAGGTGTCAAGATACTCGTGGAAGTCCACCGAGACGATATCGCCGACGGCCTTCTCCATCAGGAGCTGTTTGACACGCTTGTCCTCCCGGCCGTGCCGGGCGTTGAACGTGACGGTCACTTTGCGCCCGGTACGCTTCGCCGCATCGAGGATGGCCTGGCACTGTTCCTCGTTGGTGCACATCGGCTTCTCCGAGATGGCGTCACAGCCGAGCTCGAGCGCGCGGACAATGTAGCGCCAGTGCGTGCCGTCGACGGTGGTAATGATCACGGCATCCGGCCGGGTCTTCTTGACCATTTCGTCGAAATCGGTGAAGGTGGGCGCGCTGATGCCCATCATCCCTTGAGCGGCCTTCACCCGCTTGGAGTTGATGTCGCACAATCCGACGAACTCGACAACGTCGCTGTAACCCTTGACCACCGGGATGCCCCAGGTCAACGTCCCCCGGCTGCCCGTGCCGACGGTTGCAACCTTCAGTTTCTTGCCCTGGGCTCCCGCGATGCCCGTGGCCAATGGGCTGGCGGCCGCCGCTAACGCGGTCCCACTCGTGGCGAGGAAATTCCTTCTGGTCATCGAATGATCGTTTGACTCCGGCATGATGACGCCTCCTTAACGAACTGTTTGTACCACAATTCAGGATGCCGGCAGTTTGGCGGGGATCTCCACGCGAATGGCCGCCTTGAGGATGCGGCGAGTACTGCCCTCAGCGCCGCCCCAAGAATGTCCCTAGGAACGCGCCCACGGCAATCCCGATGAAACAGACTCCGAGGTCGCGCCGCCAACCCAGCACCACCGGATTTACGGGGCGGCGTCTCACTAGGCCACCGACACCCATCCAGTGTGTGAACCAAACGGCGGCAACATAAGCAACCAGGAATGCTCCGATCGCTACTGCCAGGGCGGTTCCGAAGGACGAACCCGCCCGGTGTGCCGATACGGCGGCAGCCATGGCGGCAGCAAGGGCTGGAACTGACGGCCCGAAGAGCGCATTTCCCGAGAGTGGTTCGCCGAGTTTCCCGGCAAGAAGGCCGATAAGTACTACAACAAGACCCCCGATGACGCCGCTCACCACCGCGGCGGAGTGGCTCGCAGGAGAACTACCGATCCCGGCATCGTCTTTCATGGGCAAGACCCCGTCGATCCCGTTGGCTTTCAATTCTACATCCAACCTCCACCGCTGACGCTGGTTCTTTTTCTTACCGCGAGCGACTCCTTGCGCCCGCGTCTCACGGACTACCGGAAGTAGCGGTCGAAGAACTCCTTCATCGCGGCGAAGGCTTCCATCGTGAACTCGTGCTGGCCGGGCTGCCGGTGGACGACAAGGTTTGTCTTGGCCCCGGCCTGTGCGTACGCCGGCTCCACCACTTTCAGAAACTCGTCGACGCCTTCTTTCGGCATGCCGATGTCGTCAAGCGGAGCCCAGAGCATCAGCGGGCGCGGCGCCTGTGCGGCGGCAAAGTCGCCCTGGTCTCCCTTAGTCAGCATGTCAGGCACCCACCAGTAGATCCCGTGGTAGCTCCGTGCACCTTTTTCGAGAAACGTCTGGACGGAA
>DATIFQ010000460.1:0-15344 GCA_035455185.1 Bryobacteraceae bacterium
TACCGCGAGCCGTTCGTGGTGCCTGACAAAGTGTGAGGCGACGGTGATGCTCTGGCGTGCGTTTGCGGTGGCCATTCTGAGTCTCGGCACGCTCAGCGCTGCCGGCGAGGAGTTCTCCAAGACAACGTACGTGTATAAGAACGCCGGCGGGCACGAGATCAAACTCGATGTCATGCGCCCGCCGGATGAGCGCGTGCGCCCGGTGATCCTCTATATCCACGGCGGCGCACTCATCTTCGGAAGCCGCGGCGGCATCAATGCGGAGCAGTTGCGCCGGTATATCCGGGCGGGCTTCGCGGTTGTGTCGATCGACTACCGGCTTGCTCCGGAGACCAAGCTTCCGGAAATCCTCGAGGACGTCCGCGACGCGCACCAATGGGTGCGGGCGAACGGCCGGAAGCTGCTTCACGTCGATGCGGACCGGTTGGCCGTGGTCGGGCACTCGGCAGGCGGCTACCTGACGCTGATGACGGGCATCCTATTCAAGCCCCGGCCGAAGGCGCTCGTGTCGTATTACGGTTACGGCGATATCGCGGGCGAGTGGTACAGCCGGCCCGACCCGTACTACTCGAGCCAGCCTGCGGTGCCGGAGGCCGAGGCCCGCGCAGCGGTCGGTACGGCGCCGGTTTCGGAGCCGCCACAGTCAAGCCCGCGGCCGCGATTCTACCTGTATTGCCGGCAGCACGGTCTGTGGCCGAAGGAAGTTACGGGCCACGATCCGGACACCGAGCCGAGAGCATATGACCCGTGGTGTTCCGTGCGCAACGTGACGCGCCAATATCCGCCCACGATGCTGCTGCACGGCGATGCGGACACGGACGTGCCGTATCGCCAGTCGGTGATGATGGCGGAGGAACTGAAACGGAACGGCGTCGAGCACGAACTGATCACGATTCCAGGCGGTCCTCACGGATTCGACCGGGCGATGGACAAGCCGGAGATCTCGGTGATTTTCGACCGGGCCGTTCAATTCATTGCGCGTAGGCTGAAACCCTAGCACCTTCTTTTCCCTGGCACAGTGTCGGGCAGGGCTGACAGTCTGCACATAAACCTTCCGTCAACGCCATGTATTTCCAACGCGATGCGTTGGCATTCCGCTTGCTCCCTTGTGCCGCATGCGATTGTTTCTTTTGGTGGGTGTCTTGCTGTCTGTCCCCGTCGCGGGTGCGGACAAGACGTTTTCAGTAGAGGCCCAGGTGGGCGCCGTCAAATTCGTGGACAGCGACACTCACTTTGCCATCGGCGGGGCGATCGGCCTGCCTCTGAGCCGCAGGTGGTCGTTCAAGCCGGAGTTCTTATACCTCAATGAGAGCGCGGAGCACGACGACCTGGTGTTCCTTCCGAACCTCAACTTCGACTTTGTCGGACCAGGTCATCGTGTGCGGCCGTTCGTCACGGTGGCGCCGGGTGTCCTGTGGTACCGGGAGAAGTATCCGCACTTCCGGCAGACATCGACGGACTTCTTCTTGAGCGGCGGTGGTGGGGCGAAGGTCTTCGTGACCGATCACGTGTACGTCGCACCGCAGGTTCGCACAGGCGTCGAGCTTCATATTGGTTTCACCGTCGCGGTCGGGTACGAGTGGGGCCGCTGACGCGCGTGTATCCCTGCCGTCGTATTCACCTGCCTGGCGCCGATATCGCCTGCCTCAACTGTTTCCAGAAGGCGACCTTTTCTTCCGGCGTGCCCTGGCACTCGAACAGGAAGGGTCCCTGATAGCCGGTCTCCTGCAAAGCCGAAGCGATCGCCGTCCAATCATTCACGCCTTTGCCGGGCAGCCAATGCTTTTCGTCCTTGCCGTCGTAGTCGGCAATGTGGAGAGTGACAATACGCGGGCCAACAGCTCTGATGAAATCGTCGACTTTCTCCTGGAAGACATGGTTCGTATCCAGACAAATGCCCACCGAATCGAGGCCATTGACAATCGCCAGAATCTCCCGGCTCGTGTTTCCCATACACGTACGAGGCAGGGCCTCGAGCGCGATCTGCACATTCATCTTGCGGGCCCTCCGCGCGAGTGTGTCGAGGCTTCGGCGGCACGTGTCGATGCGGACCTGACGCTCCTCGGGAGGGATCGGCTCGGAACTTGGATGGACGATGAGTTTCTTCGCCTTGAGCGGCGCAAACGCATCGAGCATGCCGCCGAGGCGCCGCAGAACCTCCTGGCGCTGGTCTTCGGACGGATTCGAGATGTCGAGGCTCTTGCCGAACGGGACGTGAACGGACCAGATTTCGATGCCCGCCGACGTCGCCCATTTCTGCACTTGTGTGGACAGTTTTCGAATCTCGGCCACCGCCTCGGCCGTATCGATGCGGCCCGGTCCGATTTCCACGCAATCGATACCCGCCTGCTTCCACTTGACGAACTCGTCCGCAGAGAGCTCCGGAGAAAGCCGGATGGACATACCGGTTTTCCAGGTTCGAGCATCGGACCCGGCGGCGAGAAGACTGCCGGCCAATAGGAGAAGTGAGAAGGGGCGGATGAGTTTCGGCATTTCCCTGGTATACATCAACAACTGCGGGGTCCGCGCGGGGCCAGAGGACCCGGCGTTGATGCCCCCGGCCGGAACCTGTGGGTGCGGTACAGGTTCACGTTCTGAAAACGGCTGCTGCGGTCAAAGCCCCGGGAAGAACTCGTTGCACCACGCCCGCAAAGTCAGTAGCGCAGTGATGAGCCGCAGTCCGGCAGGGCCCTCGCCTTGCCATTGCGCGAGGGCCGATTCCAGGAAATGGCGATCGATCAGTCCGCCAGGCTTTGCCGAATCGAGCAGGTACGCGCGGGCGAAGTCAGCGAACGGTCCCCGCTGCATGGAACGGATAGGGTACTGGAAACCGCGTTTCCTGCGGTGCGCAATTTCGGGGGGCAGTCTGTTGGCGAGCAGCGAGAGGATGTACTTGCCACGCTTCCCCCGCCACTTCATCCGCGATGGAAGCGCAAGACCGAAGTCAACCACGCCTCGATCGAGAAACGGCATGCGCGTTTCAAGCGAATGGGCCATGGTCATCTTGTCTCCCATCAGCAGAATGCCGTTCGCCAGCCGCCGGGTGAAGTCGAGAGCCAGCCGTCGTTGGAGAATGTCGGCGGAGGATGCCAGCGTGTCCGGGTGTGGCCGGATAGGGTCGAGATCGCTCGACGGAGCCGTCAGCCGGAGTGCGCGGGCCTTCTCGTTCGGAGTCATGATGCGAAACCATTCGATGTCAGCTGACACTTCATCCGGTGCGGCAAGCGTGCGGAGCACGCGCCGGACCCGCAAGCTCCGGCTGTGCTCCGCCAATTTCCGCATGAAAATTCGCGGGACGAGCGGCCGGATCCGGTAGTACGCTTCGGACCCCAGCCACGCGTAGCCGGCGAAGATCTCGTCCGAACCTTCTCCGCTCAGAACGACCTTGACATGCCGCGCAGCGGCCGACGCCAGCTTGTACGTTGCCATCCCCGGCCCGACGGTGCTCGGTTCCTCCAGGTGGCGTACCATCTTCGGGAGCAGGTCCGGCGCCTCCGAGATGCGGAACTCGATCTCATGATGTTCCGTGCCGAGTTGCTGAACGAGTTCCCGAGAGTAGCGACTCTCGTCAACAGAATTATCCTCGGGAAAAACGACGGAGAAGGTCTTAAGAGGGTAAGTCGCATGTTCCACAGCAAGGGCAGCGACGAGAGATGAGTCCATTCCTCCGCTGATGAACGCGCCGACGGGGACATCCGCCACCAGGTGCGATTTCACCGCGGCGGTGAGACGGGATTCGAGTTCGTGCGCGTATTCCTGCTCGGTGGCCGGTGGCTTCGCGTTGTCAAAGCCTACACGCCAGAAAACGCGGGGGGTGACGCCGTGGGCGTCAACGGTCAGCGCCTCGCCCGGTTCGAGTTTTTTCACGCCGCGAAAGCCGGTCCGAGGAACGGGAACGTACCCCACCGTGAGGAAGGAATCGACGGCCTCCAGGTCTGGCTCTGCCGGGACGAGTCCTGAAGCGAGGAGGCTCTTGATTTCGGAGGCAAACAGGAACCCGTTCGAAGTCTGAGCGAAGTACAGCGGCTTCATACCGCAACGGTCTCGAGCAAGCAGCAACCGGCCCGACCGGCTATCGAGAATCGCAAGCCCGAACATTCCGTTCAATGCTTCCAGGCAATCGTCGCCCCGCTCCTCGTACAGATGTGCGATCACTTCCGTGTCGGAGCGGCTTCGAAAGGTGTGTCCCTTTTGTTCGAGTTCGGCGCGCAGTTCGCAATGGTTGTAAATCTCTCCATTGAGCACGACATGCACTGTCCCGTCTTCATTTGGCATCGGCTGGCTGCCGTGCTCGAGGTCGAGGATGCTCAGTCGGCGACAGCCAATTCCGGCACGGTGGTGGCCGAAAATCAGACTGCCGGCCTCGTCCGGGCCCCGATGCACGACCGCCCGCATCATGCGGTCAAGCGCTTCACGGACTTCGACGACGCCGAGATCCGCCGCGAAAATACCTACGATTCCGCACATTACCGTTCGGGCGCCAGAACGCCGTAAAGCCGGCTCACTGCGAGACGCGCCCAGGGAACGAGTTCCATCCGTTCCGTGTCCAGTGCCGCCTGCTGGCTGCAAATCCGCGCCATGTACGCGCCGCTCTCCACCACCGTTCCCCGTTCCGGCACTCCGCCGGTCACCAAAACCTCTCCGGGACCGCAGTCGCCGAGCGTTGCGCCGGGTCTCAGGTGTGTCAAACCGTCCCGAACGCTGTAGACACCGGCCGGCACGCCGGCCGCGATCTCCAGCCACTCTGCTCGATTCTGTCGCAAGATCATCTGAGAGCCGCGTACGGGTTTGAAGAATTCTTCCCGAAGATAGGCGACTTCCGCTTCCCCGAGCAGCCCGATTCTCCGCGCCAGTTCGGCCGCGGCGAGGGGGATTCTTCCTTCGAAATTTTCGCCTTGCGTGGCGAGGGCGGTGGAGCCTTGCCACCGCGGATTCAGATCGACCGCAAAGCACCGGGATGTATCCATGTCCACGACGAAATCCAGCCCGTACAACCCTCGGTAACCGAGCGATCCGAGCCATTCGCCGATTCTTTCGGTTTGCTCCCTGACGCCTCTGACCACGTCGGACGGGAGTGTGGCGATGGCGGTGTAGTCGTTTCCCGCGTACGCTCCTGGTCCCGCCCCAAGTTCCGGGATGCCTGCCAGTTGCACACTCGGATAACCGGCAACGGCCGAGCGTGAGAGTGCGATCGCGTTGATGTTCAGTGACAGCGGGCCGGCGTCTGGCGCCGCCCAAACGAGAACGTCTCCGAACCGCTCGCCGGCGGTGACGAAGTCGGGGAGGGAGCTGATCCAGACGGTTCCCGAGCCGCCGCTCCCGCGGCCTTCTTGAGCAATGAAACGCGAACCGAGTTCCGATGCCAAGTCCGAGTAACGCGCTTCCGTCAGGCGGACCCAACGGCCCGGTAGCCGCGGGAGCCCGAGTTCGTCGAGGCCACGGAAGAAGTTCGACTTGTCGTTGAGCCATTCGGCAAGCGCAACTGGGTGGGTGAAGACCGGATAACCCGTCGCGGTCCCGAAGGCGTCGAGCGCCGGACTGGCATAGGGGCACACCATGACCCAGCGTCCGGACGGATCACCGAAAAGCAACCGAAGCAATTCGTCGCGCACGCTCTCTAAAATCGCCTCGATGTCGTAGTCATGGGTGCGGAGCCGCCTGCTTGTTTTGCGCTCCCTTGAAAGAAATCGGATACCATCGCCGAAATGCGCGAATTCCCTTCCCCAGTCGGCGCATGCGACAACCTCGATTGGACACAGCGGCGCAAGCCCCGCGCAGTACGAGCCGAGGATCGCATGGAACACGATTCGCCGATCTCCAAAAAGCCCGCGGAAATCGGACGCCGTCGGCTGCATTCGCCGATTCTACCAGCCGGACGGGATTCCGCCTGTCGGACCAAAGGTAGAATTCGAAGATGCCGGTTGTTTGGAGCGAGTTCGTACGTGGCGTGTATGGCCTTGTTGCGGGCCGGAACGCCAGCCGTGACCAGATAGAGGCCTTCCAGACCAGGGCGCTCCGCTCTGTCGTTCGGCACGCGTATGAGCGGGTTCCTTACTACAGGCGTCTATTCGTTCGAGCGGGGCTGAAGCCCGAGGATGTGCGTGGTCTCGACGATCTGCCGCGGATTCCGATCACTTCGCGCCAAGACCTTCAGGAACTGCCGGCTAGCGACCTCATCGTCTCGGGTGTCGATGCCAGCTCACTGCTAACCCACCGTACCAGCGGATCGAGCGGCGCTCCTTTGACGATCCGCCGCGAGCGATTCGAGGAGTACTTGCTGCTCGCCTACCGCTGGAGAGGGCACATCGCCCAGGGAAGGCACCTGACGGACCGCGAGGCTTCGATCGGTTACATTCACGACGCGGGGGACGGCCGAAGCCATCCGAAGGAGCCGCTTCACGAAAGACTTTCCCAGCTCTGGAAGGACTGGATCGACTGCCTTCTGCCCTCGAAGAAGATTCTCGAGCGTCTTCGAGTGACTCAGCCCGAGGCGCTGCACGGAACACCCAGCCTCCTCGCCTGGCTGGCCGAAGAGATGACCGACGCCGATCGACGTCTGATACGCCCGCGGATCGTTAGTTGCAGCCAGGAGACTCTCAGTGATTCGGTCCGGCAGCGGATCTCCGCCGCTTTCGGCGGCAAGGTCTTTAACAACTACGGCGCGCACGAATTTGTCGGAGTAGCTTCGGAGTGCCCGCACCGCCACGGGTATCACGTCTCCGACTGGACACTGATTCTCGAGGCTCTGCGTGACGGCCACCCCGCCGAACCGGGCGAGCAGGGGGAAGTGGTAGGCACCGCGCTGCACTCGTATGCGATGCCGTTCATCCGTTACCGCCTGGGTGACTTGGTAGTTCGTGGGCCGGCGCCCTGTCCCTGCGGTGCGCCGTTTTCGACCCTGCTCTCTATTGAGGGCCGGACGCTGGACATGATTCGCCTGCCGGATGGCCGTTCGATTCATCCCTACGCGGTATTCGGCCCGCTCGTCGAGTCGGTCCCGTGGGTCCGGCGTTTCCAGGTGATCCAGGAGAGAGCGGATTCCTTCCGGGTCAAGATTGTGACCCGCACGGAAACCGGGCCTGACGCGCTCGACCGGATGGCTGGGGCGATCCGAGAAGCTCTTGGACCGAGGGTTCAGGTTGAGACCGAACTGACTGATCAGCTCCCAACCGGCCGGAGAGGAAAATTCCACCCCTTCGTTTCGCTCGAACGACTCAACGCTTGGAGGCAGGCTGGCCAGTCACTCTGAGCCTTCCTTGGACACCCATGCCGCCAGGGTTTCTAGGTTTTCGGCGAAGGTGGTCGAGCGGATGATACGCGTGCGGGGCGGCTTGGCCCCCTGGTACAGTTCGATCTGATCGTTTTCGCGGATCGGCGTGGCCTTACCGTTGACGGTCAACACCATGTCACGTGCAGCGTAGACCGAGACAATCCGGTCGGCTTTGCCGATCACGCCGTCCTCCAGCCAAGCGCCTCGTGGGTCCATTGCTCCAATGATTATCCGCACGCGCTCCACCGCAGGACGTTCAGCCAAAGGGCCGGTGTCACGCTGCTCCCACGGGGAAAGTCCGTGCAGTTTGTCCGGCCGCCGGAGTGTGGACGGAGCCGCCCCCGCCAGCCGTTCGTATTCCCGCCGAATCTCCGCCAGGCCCGCCCCGCTCGTCAGTACGTTGTAGTGTGTGATGACCGATTCATCTGCGTAACTCAGCTCGTAGCCGTCGAGAAGCTTTGAACCCATACCCCTCGCCGACACCCTCGATCCCTTCGTGATGTACAGCGGGCGGTTCGTCTTCAGTTCATAAAACCGTGCCAGCACTGGCTCGCCCGGTTTAAAGCGGCGGCGCGCTTCGACCGGCCCGCTAGCCGGAGGAAGAACCGAACGCTCCAGGTAGTTGAGGGCCTTCGGCACGGCGTCGAGATACCTCCGGTCGCCCGTCTCGCGGTAAAGCAGCAGAAGGGCTCTCATCACCGATTGAGACTCGCCACCCGTCACCGAAGGCGGCTCGAAAATGCGCGCCCACGCCGGATGCATTTCGGCGTCGTACTGTTGAGCCCATGCGGGCTGCGGCTCCGGCATTTGGGCCGACAGGATGAAGTCTCCTCCGCGGCGCGCCGATTCAACGAAGCGGCGGTCCCCGTAGACTCGCGCCGCTTCGAGCATCATGTCGATGGCATCCTGAATCGAATTGTCGTTGAACGTGTAGTGCGTCTTATAGACTTCGCCCGGCCATTGCCTCGGCCAATCTTCCGGGTAGCTCGCCTTTTTCACCGGAAACTGTGAAGGGTCGGGAAACTTGGAATACCGCTGCGGCCAGGCGCCGTTCGGGTACTGCGCTTTGAGCAGGCTTTCGAGGGCGAACTGCGCGGCGTCGTGGATCTCACGGTCCTGGAACCCGAGCGCGCGATCCACACGCATCAGCAGCCGCACAGCAGCCTGGGTCACGTTGTCGTCGAGGGTCGAGGGAGGAGGCTGGGGCGTGGACGCGTCGCACGGTCTGTCGGCGCGGTAGGGGTATTTCGGGCGCTTCTCCGGGTCGAACTCGACGATATAGTCCCAACCTCCGGAGCACAACTGTCCTTTGACGAGCGCCTGTGCCGCCTTGCGCGCCGCTTCCAGAAAAAATCGATCTCCGGTGGCATCGTACGCCTCGAGAAACGCCATGCCGACGCGCGGCGTCCCCTCGCGCTGCGTCTCGATCTGCATCAGCCCATCGCCCTGCTCGGATCGGCCGTAGCTGAGATCCTCGGCGTAGACGAAGTGGTAGCCGCCCTCTTTGGATACTTGGTCCACATAAAAACCCACAGCCTTTCGCATGGCATCGAGTACTTGCTGCCGGGTGGGCACCTCATCCCCGAACAGAGCGCCGGCTGCAAGGAACATAGCGATCCCCCATCGTTTTTGCATGGTGACAAGCATAACCGAGTCGCGGAGATAGAATAGACGCGACATGAAGTATCTAATCTTTGTCGCCTTTCTGCCTGCCGTACTTCTCTCACCCGTCCTCGCTGGAGAGAGCGCCACCATCGTCGTGAAGACCCCAATGGCCCCTCCCGAGTGGGCGTTGCTCGAGCGTGATCTCCTTCGTTTCAACTCGATTGGCTGTGAGCGCTTCGCCGAGCGGTACGTCGATGAGCGCGGCTTCCTGCTCCACACGCCAAGGTGGGGTACGCTCGACGGTCCGGATGACGCTATCGAGACGTTCTTCAACTGGACCCTGTTGCACGCGCTAGGCGGATCAGACTCAGTGCTTCAGCTCTATAAGAAAGCCCAGGAAGGCCACTGGAAGCAGTACAACGAATTGCGTACCACGCTGACCGAGCTTGCCGAGAACGGCGCCTACTACAAGGAGTTCATCACGCAGTCTGACTGGTTTCATACGGGGGAGGGGATGCGTGCGTTTCTGCTCCTCGGCCTCTCAGATCCCAACAACGGCCTGTACCGGGAACGGATGAAACGCTTCGCCGGTCTCTACATGAATGAAGATCCCGAGGCGCCTAACTACGATCCGGTTCACAAGGTGATTCGAAGCATCTGGAACGGCAGCAAAGGTCCGATGCTGCGGAAGGCGACCGTCTACGACTGGGTCGGCGATCCGGTACCGGGCAGTTTCCATCTACTCCACAATCCGGCCGGTTACTCAAAGCTGCTCGACATGAAGACGTACTACCCGAAGATGCTCGCGCATTGCACAGAGTATCTCGACAGCGTCGGCGACAATTCCCTCAACCTGGCCGCCACGATACTCGGTCTCGACGCCTACATGCTTACCGGCGAAGCGAAATATAAGGCGTGGGTGCTCGAGTACGTCAATGCCTGGAAGGAGCGTGCGGCGGCCTGCGGCGGCAACATCCCGACCAATGTCGGGCTGGACGGCAAGCCCGGCGGCGAGTATGGCGGACAGTGGTGGAAGGGAACGTACGGCTGGAATTTCACCATTTTCGACGGCGAACTCGAACAGATCGCGCACCGGAACTACGTCCACGCGGGCTCCTGGCCTGGATTCGGCAATGCACTGCTGCTGACCGGCGACCAGGGCTATGTGGATGTGTTGCGCCGGCAGATGGACAACTTCTACGCCCAAAAGAAGGTTGAAGGCGGAAAGGTGCTGCTGCCGCAGATGTACGGCGACCCCCGCGGTTACCAGCACGACGGCCCACCCTCCTGGTACCACTACACACCGGAACTGCATTCCGACCGGCTCACCGAGATCTACCTTTGGTCGATGGACCGCCGGGACCTGGAACGGGTCCCGAAGGCTGGGTGGATCGGCTTCCTCGAAGGCGACGAGCCCCAGTTCCCGGAGAAAGAGCTGCGAGCCGATCTGGAGCAAGTGCGCCAGCGGCTGGAACGGATGCGTGGAGACGGGACCTCAGCGGATACCCGGCTCGCCGACTATCTGCTTCCCTTTAACCCGGCCGCCACCGACACGCTGGTGAACCTGATGCTCGGCGGCTACTTCGCGCGAGGGCGGATCTGGGTGCTTCACAGCCGCTTCCGGTACTTCGACCCGGCGAAGCGCCGCGCCGGAGTGCCGGAGGATGTCGCAGCTTTGGTCGAAAAACTTAGCGCGGATTCGGCCACCCTTACGCTGGTCAACGTGAATCCGGTGGATGTTCGTGAAGTCGTCGTGCAGGCCGGCGGCTACGGCGAGCACCAGTTCGACGAAGTCACCGCCGAGGGCCGGACTGCACCCGTAGCGGCGCCTGTTCTTACGGTCCGTTTGGAGCCCGGTTGTGGCGCGCGCCTCGTCTTCAGGATGAGCCGCTACAAGAACCAGCCGACCTTCGCGTTTCCCTGGGACCGTGGCTGGTACGGCCGGCCTTAGTCGCCGACCGGTCCCGTTGAAGTTGCGTGCGAGGCCTTCTGTGTGGGCTGTGCGCCGCGCAGTGCGAGTTGGCCCTTGCGGCAGAAATCGACCACTTGTGTCAGGATCCGAAGTTCTTCACCCGGGGCGTGGAAGCCACTCGAATTGTCCGCCTCCACTAGATCGAGAAAGAAAGTGGCTTTGCGGTGAAACTCCTGCGCCGGCTTCAGCGCAGCCTCGCTCGCACCGGATTCCTTCGCCTTCTTGAGGTCGGAGATCAGTTCCATCAGCGCATCCATCGCTACATTGCGCGCCATGTGGAAACGGCCTTGGATTTCTTCGACGCGCGACTTCATCTCCTGTTCGGAGAAGTGATGGCAGCCCTGGCAGGCGCGGTTGACGTTGAGCAGCGGGCTGCGGACGTGATGGTCGCTGATCTTCAATCCGCCCTCACGCTTGTACGGCATGTGGCAGTCTGCACAGGCCACACCGGAGCGTGCGTGGACGCCCTGGTTCCACATTTCGAACTCCGGATGCTGCGCCTTGAGCGCCGGGGCGCCAGTTTCGGCATGGACCCAGTCCTTGTGCCCGACCTCGTCGTAGTACGCTAGCATGTTCTCCGCTTTCAGGCCCTTCGACCATGGGAACACCAGGCGTTTCTCATCACCCTTGAAATAGTACTCCACGTGACATTGGCCGCAGACGAAGCTTCGCATCTCCTGCGCGGAAGCCATTGTGTTCACATCGTAGTCCGCTACGCCCTGCGAGGCTTTCAACGCTCGGATCCCCTCCATGAAGGCAGGGCGAGTGACGCGAAGCCTCATCGTCTTCGGATCGTGGCAATCGATGCAGGACACGGGATGTTCCACCAACTTCGTGGCCTCGGCATACGGCATCTTGTTCATGGCTTCAAACCCCTTGAACAGATCGCCGCCGCCCAGTTTCTGCATTGCCACATACGTTGAGGCGTGACACTGGAGGCAGGTTCCAGGCTGCTTGAACTCCTGAACGCGCCGTGTCATCCGCTGGTCGATGAGCATGTAGGCGTGGCCACGCTCCTCCCGGAAGTCCACCGAGAACGCATACCCCTTCCACATGGTGACGAGCCTGGGATCCTCCTCCAGTTTGCTCTGGGCGACAACCGAGCGCGGGTCGGCCTGCGTTGGGGTGCGAGGCAAGGCTTCGGAGCCGCCGTAGCGCGTGCGCTCCTGGTCGACCGTCCGTTTGTAGAGGTCGTACTGCATCGGGAAATTCTTGCCCCATACGGCGGGATCTATTGTGTCATCAGCTAGCTCGACGACTCGGAAGAAGGGGTTTCGCGCCTCCTGTTTCCGCTCGAGGATGTTGATCAGCAAAGCGCTGACCCCGATGGTCGCGAGCGCCGTAATGATGACCGTCCAGACGATCTTCTTTTTGATCGAGGGATTGCTCTGTGCCATAGTTCTGTCTTTATCTTGAAGACATGTGGATCAATAGGCGTGCCCGACGGCCCGGTGGCACGTCGAGCAGGAGACCTTCTCGCCGTCGTGTCGAACGCCGTTGATGCCGCTCACGATGTCGGCGTGGCACTTCTCGCAAGATGCTTCCGCCACTCGGTGGTTGCGGGCCGTGATCCGGATCTCATCGGGGAAACGGCCAGTGGTAAACGCCATGGAATGGTTGAATCCGTTCAACGCCTTCGTGAAGTACTTCGGCGCTAAACCCGCCGGCGTGTGGCAGTCGTTGCACACCGCCACCTTGCGATGACTGGATTTCATCCAGCTCTCGTACTGGCCGCGCATGACGTGACAGTTCGTACAGGCGTCCGGGTCATCCGTCATGTAGGCGGCGCCGCGTGCGTAGCCGAACGTGTAGAAGCCCAACCCAAGGAGAATGCCAAGCGGCACACCAAGCAGAAGCGGCGTAATGTACCCGTGCTCGCTCATGACCTGTTCCAGTATATTCATAGCCGAAGCTATTTTTTGTGATCAGAGTCACCAGAATCAAACATCAGGTCTTTTACTCTTGTTCTGTGCAACTACCTCGCCTGATCTCCGCCCGTGTTCTCCTGCCACTTCTTGCCGTCGTCTGCCTGACCGCGCAGACCCAGCCCGTGAAGTCCGCGCCACTGACCGTCCAGGGAAGTTTCCGGACCCGCATCGAAGCCTGGGACTGGTTCGAGGGAAGCGCCGACAACAGCTACGCGTTCTCCGGAAACCTTTTGCGGCTGACCCTCGGCCAACAGCGCAAGCAGATCGACTGGCAACTGGAGCTGGCCGCGCCGTTCCTGCTCGGGTTGCCGGAGAACGCCATCGCGCCGGCGCCGCAGGGCCAGTTCGGGCTGGGCGCAAGTTATTACGCCGCTAACGATGCGAAGCGCAATGCGGGTATGGTTTTCGCGAAGCAGGCCTTCGTCCGGTTCAAGGGCCTCTTCGGCGACCCGCGCCAGAGCCTGCGGCTGGGCCGCTTCGAGTTCATTGACGGCTCGGAGGTAGCGCCGAGAAACCCAACGCTGGCTGCGCTGAAGCGGGACCGCATTGCTCACCGCCTGCTCGGCAACTTCGGATTCAGTCATGTGGGTCGGAGCTACGATGGCATCCAATACGGCAACAACCGGCCGAAGGTCAACTACACGATTCTGGCGGCGATGCCGACCCGGGGCGTCTTCCAGGTGGATGGCTGGGGCAACCTGAAGACCGGCCTGGTCTATGCCGCCGCCACGGGCCAGGTAGCGGGCAAGAAGAGCAGCGGTGAATGGCGGGTGCTGGGCCTCTACTACCACGACTGGCGGAGGGTGTTGAAGACGGACAACCGGCCGCTGGCGACACGCCGGAGTGACACGGGCAATATCCGCATCGGCACCTTGGGCGGACACTATTTGCACGCGTGGGAGACGCCGTCCGGGACGGTGGACATCCTACTCTGGGGTGTACTGCAGGTGGGCCGGTGGGGCGTGCTCGACCACCGTTCGGGCGCACTCAGTACCGAAGCCGGCTGGCAGCCGAAAGCCGTGCCCGCCTTGAAGCCCTGGCTCCGCGCGGGCTTCTTCCACGGCCACGGCGACGGAGACCCGAACGACACTACGCACGGCACCTTCTTCCAGGTTCTGCCGACCCCCCGCATCTACGCCCGTTTCCCGTTCTTCAACCTGATGAACAGCGAGGACCTTTTTGGATCGGTGACGCTGCGCCCGCACAAGACGGTCAGCATCAAGACCGAAGTGCACGGGTTGCGGCTCGCCAGCCGGAACGACCTGTGGCTTCTTGGCGGCGGCGCATTCCAACCTTGGACCTTCGGCTACGTGGGCCGGCCCTCCAACGGCAAGCGAGGCCTCGCCAATCTCTATGACGCGAGCATCGACTGGCTGGTAAGCCCGGTGGCCACGCTGAGCGCCTACTACGGATACGCCACCGGCGGAGCGGTGATAGAGAAAATCTACCCGAACGGCAAGAACGGCTCGCTCGGGTACCTCGAATTGAGCTATCGATTCTAGTCGCCGGGCGGTAGACGCAGCCGGAGTCCCCGCTGGCGGTTGAGGCTTTCCGTACGTTCGCGATCCACCAACCGGAGCGGCACAGCTCGGTCAATCGCGCGAGGCGTTGCGTAGTGTAGTGTTCCGCCGTGAACCCAGACTGCCTCGGCAGCTTCCTCCGTTCCATCCCGAAGCGCGATCACAAACTCGGAAGCCGTGCTCCTGATTTCCTCTTCCCACCGGTAGTCACGAACTTCGGGTTTTGCTGGTGGAGGCGGCGGTTCAGGCCGGTACACTTCGGCGGG
The DNA here is from genome assembly GCA_035455185.1 of Bryobacteraceae bacterium. Lineage (GTDB taxonomy): Bacteria > Acidobacteriota > Terriglobia > Bryobacterales > Bryobacteraceae > JAEHDI01. The sequence continues at coordinate 14,562 of DATIFQ010000460.1, forward strand.
CGCCGGCGGTGGCGTCTGGACTACGACCACATTTTGCGACGGCTGGGCGCCGCCAACATAACCACCGTACCCCCCGTACCAAGGGAACATGGACGGGTACCCATACGGCTGCCAGCGCGGCCGTTGAAAGCCCGGCACGATGTTTTGCGGCCGGGGCGTGTTTCCAATGGGCGGGATGGGAGACAGCAGAGGAAGTGACGATTCAGAAGGAAACGTTCGGACTGGGTTCACAGCGCCTCGCTGCTGGGCGAACATGCATGCACTGGCCGCTACGAACATCGCCGCGCCTACAACGTGCTTCACGCCGTTGATCCCTCTCACTTGCAGCTTACCGCTAATTCGGCCGTGGAGCCACTCCTAACCGGCGCTTTTGGCCCACGGTTTGCAACAGGGCCATGGTGATTAAAGATAAAAAGGTCTGAATACCATGAATCGAGAGCTCCCTATTGAAACCCTTGCCGATGAAATCTATAGCGTTGTGGGCCAGCAGCAGGGTAAGCGCTACTTGAGGGCGGGGGATCTCACGCAAATGATGATGGAGAGGTTCGGAGAGGAGTGCTCGAAGGACAACTGCCGCCGAGCCATCCACCAGTTGATTGATTCGGGCCGCTGTGTTTACAGCTACTTTGGCGCCAGCTACATCACCCTTCCCCACAAAGCAAAGAAGCAACCGTGACGCATCTTGAGGACAGATGCGTCACGGAAGTGCAACTGACTGAAAAATAAGGTGTAAGAAAGAATCAGCGAGCACCCAATCTCAGGCGTAGTAGGCCGCATTTTTCT
>DATIFQ010000461.1:0-37625 GCA_035455185.1 Bryobacteraceae bacterium
GATCGGCTCCCTTGCCTTGGCCGCGGCTTTGTTCATTCTTCAGCGGCGCAGTGCGGAGTCTGCCGGCCTGTCCGGGAGGCTGAAGCGCCTGGAGCAGGAGAACCTCGAACTCCGTGCGCGGAAAGCACAGTTCGAGCACCAAGTTCAGGAGCTCCAACAACAGCTCGGCGTGGAGTCGTCGTCCCTGGCCGAGCTTGCTTCGCGCGGCGTCCAGCGAAGTCAGTTGCCCGCGGGCACGCTGGATGCCATCCGGATGATTGGCCAGCTCAAAGAGAGTCTCGCTTCAGCGAACGTAGCGGCCGAGCAATTGCGCACTCGCGTGGCTGAACTCGAAGGAGAGTTGGAGCGCGTGAAGGACGAGAACCGCACGCTCGACACCCGCCAGTCCGAGCTGGCAGAGAAGCTGCACGGCGCAAATTCCGTGGTGGAGGCAATGCAAGCCGAGCTGAAGGGCAAGAATGACAGGGTGGTGCCCTTGCAGATGGCCAACAAACAGCTCCGGGAAGAGAACCAGACGGCGAACGAAAAGATCTCCCGGGTTACTCAATCGGTCAGCCAGCTTGAGGATATCAACCGGCGGCGCGACGCCTTCCTGACCAGCATCCTGCGGCGGTATCGTGACGTGACCGATCAGTACCGCGCTCTTGCAGCCCGCCTGGAGAACCCAGGCGAAGGCTCCGCTCCCACCGGTACGGAACTATCCCGGATCCAGAGTACGATCTCCATGGCCGAAGACGATCTGCGGCAATTGAACGGCTTGAACGTACAGGCCGACCGCCTACTGCGGCAGATCCGCGGCCGGTAAGAACCAGCGGCCGAACTGACCGCCTTACTTCACTTGTGGGCTGTTGGCTGACGCGGGTTCTTGTCCCCAGTTCTCGCGGATCACCATCGTCTGATCGGAGAAGAAGGTCCGGCGGCCAGTGTTCCCGAACGCCTCGGGCACGGCAGTGACCTTGTACCCGGTGGGCGTACCCTCCAACGTAAACTTGTAGCCGCCCTTGACGCCCTTCGCCAGGTCGTCGGGAATGAGGTTTGCCCCCGCCGGTCCCTCCGAACCGCTAGTCGGCGCGCCGAGCTCGGAGAGCACCGTCGCATACTTTCCGAATTGCGATGAATACTGGGCTTGCGCCGTGTGGATGGTGGCGATGTGACGCATCGCCGCTGTCTCCTTGGCGTTCATCAGGATCTGGCTGAATTTGGGCGCCGCCGCGCTGATCAGAATCACAATGATCGCGATCACGATCAGCAACTCGATCAGCGTGAAACCTCGGCGGCTCTTCCTGCAGTTCATGGCGCCTCTCCTCCTGCTCGTTGCCGGGCTGCGACTCGGCGCGCTAGCCGTGACCGCAGGACGGCGGAGTCCATCGGCACTCCTGGGCCCATAATAGCGTTGACGCTCTGTCCCCCTCAACCGTGGAGGAATCCTCGGGGTTCGACGAGGGCGCCCTGATTCTCCAACCGCTTGGTGCGGTATTCAAGCGCCGCCCCGACGAACGCCCGGAACAGGGGGTGCGGCTCGAGTGGGCGCGACTTGAATTCGGGGTGGAACTGGCAGCCGAGGAACCAGGGATGGTCCGGGATCTCGCAGATTTCGACGTACAGCCCATCGGGAGTCTGACCGGTGAGCCGAAGCCCGTTTTCGGTCAAGATTCGCTCGTACTCGCGGTTGAACTCGTAGCGGTGCCGGTGGCGCTCGCTGATTTCTCTTTCGCCATAGGCGCGGTGCGCGAAGCTCCCCTCGGCAAGCATACAGCGGTAAGCGCCCAGCCGCATCGTCCCGCCCATCTCGTCCACGCCCTTCAATTCACGCAGTTTGAAGATCACACGGTGCGGCGTCGACGGATCGAATTCGGTCGAATCCGCTCGCTCGAGACCGCACACATTCCGCGCATACTCGATGACCAAAGTCTGCATTCCTAGACAAATACCGAAATAGGGCACTTTGGCTTCGCGGGCGAACCGGATGGCCTGGATCATGCCCTCCACACCGCGCTTTCCGAAACCTCCCGGCACGAGAATGCCGTCGAAGGCGCTGAGCTCGTCACATCCTCTTTCGGCAAGCAATTCGGAATCAGTCCACTGCATACTGACCCGCACATTGTGCGCCAGGCCTCCGTGCAGCAGCGCCTCCTTCAGGCTCTTGTAGGAGTCCTCGTAGGCCACGTACTTACCGACGAGCGCGATATTCACCTCTCCTGCCGGATCTTTCAACCGGCGCACCATTTCCGACCAGGAGGACATGTCCCGCGGTCCCGCATCCTGCCGAAGCAGACGGAGAATGATTTCGTCGACCTTCTGTTCAGTGAAGACCAGCGGGACCTCGTACACGGAGTCCACGTCGCGCACGCTGATCACAGCGTCCACGTTGACATCACAGAAGAGGGCGATCTTCTCGCGCAAGTCCTGAGACAGGAAATGATCCGACCGGCACAGCAGCATGTCCGGCTGGATACCGATCGCCCGTAGTTCCTTCACACTGTGCTGCGTGGGCTTCGTTTTCAGCTCGTGAGCCGCCGCGATCCACGGCACCAGGGTGACGTGAAGGAACATCGTGTTCTCCCGGCCCAGCTCATGCCTCATCTGGCGAATCGCCTCGAGGAATGGGAGCGACTCGATGTCGCCCACCGTTCCGCCGATTTCCACGATCACAACGTCGGCATCGGGCGCCAGCTTCTTCATCGCCGCCTTGATTTCATTCGTGACGTGCGGGATGACTTGAACCGTCTTGCCGAGGTAGTCGCCGCGCCGCTCGCGGGTGATGATCTGTTCGTAGATGCGGCCCGAGGTGACGTTGTTGGCCTGCGACAGCGGGCTGTGTGTGAACCGTTCGTAGTGGCCGAGATCGAGGTCCGTCTCGGCACCGTCGTCGGTGACGAACACCTCGCCGTGCTGGAACGGGCTCATCGTGCCCGGATCGACGTTCAGATACGGGTCGAACTTCTGAAGCGTCACTTTCAGCCCGCGGCTTTCGAGAAGGCACCCGATCGAAGCCGCCGCAATCCCCTTTCCCAGGGAGGAAACAACACCGCCGGTGACGAAAATAAACTTGGCCATCGCTGTCGTACGCTTAACTCATCGCAAGTTTTGCCTCGACTACTTTCGAGACGCGTTCCAGGTCCTCGGGCGTATCCACGCCGAGTGAATCGTATTCTGTCTCCACCACCAGAATGCGGTATCCGTTCTCAAGTGCGCGCAACTGCTCCAGACGCTCGGCCTGCTCCAGCGGACCCGGAGGCATCAGCGAGTAACCGAGCAGGAAATCGCGCCGGTAGACGTAGAGTCCCACGTGTTTGTAGTGTGGCGTCTGTTCACCCCGCACGTACGGGAGGACTGACCGTGAGAAATAGATCGCGTGGCCGGAGAGATCCGTAACTACCTTGACCACGTTGGGGTTGGAAAGTTCAGAGGGGTCCTCGATGCGCTTCTTGAGCGTGCTCATCGGTGTACCTAGCGCACCCGCCAACCCGTGGACAGCCGCGTCGATCGCCGTCGGGTCGATCAGCGGCTCATCACCTTGAATGTTTACCACAAAGCCGGCGTCTTCCGACGCCGCCACTTCGGCGGAGCGGTCCGTGCCCGACGCATGATTCGTCCGTGTCATCCGGACCTCCGCCCCGAACCTCTTCGCCGCCGCGGCGATTCTTTCGTCGTCGGTGGCGATGATGATTTTCGAGAAGCTGCCGGCCTGCGACGCCCGCTCCCAGACGTGCTGGATCATGGGCTTTCCGGCGATGGCGGCGAGAGCTTTTCCGGGGAATCTCGAAGAGGCAAAACGCGCTGGAATGACGCCCAGAACCTTGTGCGGCACAGACGATGATACCATGAACGCCGGGAGGGTGTGGCCGCCCTCCGCGGGGTCGAATCAGGTTAATTCTCAGGCCGATTCCGGAGAGCGAGCAACTCGCATGTTATACTGATGGTAGCCGCGCCACACACTGGAGAGCCGTCATGGTCATGAGGGCGCTCAACAGACTGATCATCCCCATTTTGGGACTGGCTTTGCTGCCGGAGGGCAATGGCGGCGCTCAGGTCGTGCCCACGCCGCAAGGGCCCGAGCCGCGGGTTTCCATCGAGCCACGAGTGAAGACACGGGAAGCAGCGGAGGCTTCCGGCCCGCGCAGCAACCTCCGGGTCGACAGCACGCTGGTGCTGATCCCGGTCACTGTCACCGACCCGCTGAACCGTTTTGTGACCGGCCTGGACCGGGAACATTTCAAACTGGAGGAGGATAAGGTCGCGCAGGACATCAGCCACTTCGCGAGCGAGGACGCCGCCCTCTCGGTGGGTCTAGTCTTCGATACCAGCGGCAGCATGGGGAGCAAGCTCCAGAAATCCAGGCAGGCGGCGGCGCAATTCTTCAAAACCTCGAATCCGGACGACGAGTTCTTTCTGGTGCAGTTCAATGACCGCCCCGACCTCAGTATGCCCTTCACCACCAACACTGAGGATATCCAGACGCGCATGACCTTCACTCAGTCCAAGGGAAGGACCGCGTTGCTCGACGCCGTCTACCTCGCGCTGCACGAGATGAAGAAGGCCCGGAACCCGCGCAAGGCCCTGCTCATTCTTTCCGATGGCGGCGACAACAGCAGCCGCTATACCGAAAGCGAGATCAAGAACCTCGTGCGCGAGGCCGACGTGCAGATCTACGCGATCGGAATCTTCGAACCGATGGCCGGCCGCGGACGGACGGCCGAAGAGATGGCGGGCCCCGGTCTACTCAGCGAGATCGCCGAGCAGACTGGCGGGCGTCACTATCCGGTGGATAATATTAACGACTTGCCTGATATCGCCGCAAAGATTGGGATCGAACTCCGAAACCAATACGTACTCGGTTATACGCCGACCAACAAGGAACGAGACGGAAAGTACCGCCGCGTGAAGGTGAAACTGGTTCAGCCGCGCGGGCTGCCGCCGCTTCGTGCTTTCTGGCGGCTGGGATATTATGCCCCGTCTCAATAGATTCTTCTGCACCCTGACTTTTTGGGTGCTTTTGCTTCCAATCGTTTTGCCGGCGCAGGAGGACCCCGTCTTTCGCGCCGACACCCGTCTCGTCGTGCTCCACGCGAGCGTCGTCGACCGGAAAGGCCGCCTGGTCACCAACTTACCGCAGGGTGCGTTCAAGGTCTTCGAGAACGGCGTCGAGCAGCAGATTCGAGTATTCCGCCGCGAGGACGTGCCCGTGTCGATGGGCCTCATCGTAGACAACAGCGGCAGCATGCGCGACAAGCGGCAAAAGGTCGAGGCGGCCGCTCTTCAGCTCGTAAAGGCTTCCAACCGGCAGGATCAGGTGTTCATCGTCAATTTCAACGACGAAGCTTTCCTCGACACGCCGTTCACAAATGACATCAAGAAGCTCGAAGAGGGTCTTGCGCGCATCGATTCGCGAGGCGGCACCGCCATGCGCGACGCCATCAGCATGTCGATCGACTACGTTAAGGAAGCGGCGAAGAAAGACAAGAAGATCCTGCTAGTGGTCACCGACGGCAACGACAATACGAGCAGCATCACGCTCGAGAAGCTTGTGCAAAAGGCGCAACAAAGCGAGGTGCTGATTTACACGATCGGCCTTCTGGACGAGGAGGAGCGCCGCGAGGCAAAGCGTGCCAAGCGCGCGATGGACGCTCTGACGGTGGCCTCGGGCGGCCTGCCGTACTATCCCAAGGAACTCGCCGAGGTGGAGCAGATCGCTCTCCAAGTCGCCCACGAGATCCGTAACCAGTACATTCTCGCGTACACGCCGACAAACGAAGCGCTCGACGGCAGCTTCCGTCAGATCCGAGTCACGGTGGACGGTCCGGGGCGCCCGGTAGTCCGCACCCGCACCGGTTACTATGCCACTCCGGCAGCAGCCGGCCGGACCGCTGCCGCCCGCCCCGGAATGGCACAGTGAGGGTCGCGGCGGAGACCGCGATCGAAACAGGAGCAGGTCATGCAGCCGCGGCAGGGCCCGCTGATCACCGTTCTTAGCTACAACATCCACATCGGCGTTGGCACCGACGAGAAATCGGCGCTCCAGCGCACTGCGGCAGTCATTCGTTCAGTTTCTCCCGACCTCGTTTCATTGCAGGAAGTCGATCGCATGGCCCGGCGGACCGGAGGCGTTGATCAGGCGGCCGAACTGGCGAAGATGACAGGCCTTCGCATGGCGTTCGGCAAGGCCCTTGACCAGCCTGGGATCGACGCGACGGGCGGTGAGTACGGTGTGGCAATTCTCACCCGGCTGCCAATCCGGTGGTTTCGAACCCGTGCGTTGCCGTTTACCCGCGGCTATGAGACCCGGATCGTTCTTGAAGCGGAACTGGAGTGGAGCAAGAGCACGGGTGAGCCAATTCCTCTGCGTTTCTACGCAACCCACTTCGACAACGCCAGTGCGGACGACCGGCTTGCATCCGCCAAGATGCTGGTCGAACTGGCGGGCGTCAATCCGGTTATTCCGTGCATCCTGGCGGGTGATCTCAATGCAGCGCCGGACAGCGATCCGCTCAAGACGCTCGCATCGTCGTGGGGAATCGCCGGCGCGGGCCGCGAACTGCCCACTTTCCCCGCCACGTGCCCGAGCCGGCAGATTGACTACGTCCTGTTCCGCCCGAATGAACGTTGGAAGGTCATCGACACGCGCGTTGTGGACGAACCCGTGGCTTCCGACCATCGACCGATCCTGGCGGTGCTGGAATTGCTGCCGGGGCGTCGCTAACGGCGAGCGCGAAGCTCCACTTTCATCCGGTGTATCAATTCGAGTACACTGGTTTGTCTGAGGCTGCGGCGGCCCTCATACCCTTGAGCGTCTTTGCAGGACGGGAGCAGCCTCGTCCCTCGGCCTCGTGCGGCATACCGGGGCCCGAGCAACCCCGACCACCACTCCGGTGAAGTGGATAACCTTTCCACTCGGAAGGCCCCGGGAAAGATGTAATCCTCATGGAATACTGCCAGTGACAGCAAAGGAGAGCGCAATCCAGATGAGCACGATAAGTACGATGACTGTGCCATTTTACGGCCACGTCCGTCAGTATCAGAACATCAAGACGGAGATCGACGCCAACGTAAACGAAGTCCTCATGAGCGGCCAGTACGTGATGGGCCCGATGCTTAAGCGGTTCGAGAAGGAGTTCGCCGCGTTTCACAACACCAAGTACGCCGTCGGCGTCGGCAACGGCACGGACGCCATCTGGCTGGTGCTGATGGCCCTCGGCATCGGTCCCGGTGACGAGTGCATCACTACGGCCAACACCTTCTTCGCCACCGCCGAAGCGATCTGGATCGCCGGCGCCACGGCCGTCTTCGTAGACTCCGACCCGTTGACAAACTGTATCGATCCCTCCAAGATCGAGGCGGCCATCACACCGAAGACGAAGTGCATCGTCCCGGTTCACCTGTACGGCCAGTGCGCCGACATGAAGGCCATCCGCAAGATCGCCGACAAGCATAACCTTCACGTCGTCGAGGACAACGCCCAGGCCATTTGCGCCCGCGGCAACGGATTCCAGATCGGCGAGTTGAGCGATGCCGCCTGCACCAGCTTCATCATCCAAAAGAACCTCGGCACCTTCGGCGACGGTGGAGCGGTCGTCACCAACAACGAAAAGATCGACCAGGGCGTCCGCCGGCTCCGCAACCACGGTTCGCTCAAGCGGTCCGTCCACAGCTACGGATTCAACAGCCGGCTGGACGACATTCACGCCGCCGTACTCAGCGCCAAGCTGAAGCACATCAAGGAGTGGAGCGAACTGCGCCGCAAGTGGGCCGCGCGCTACACCGCCGGCCTGGCAGGCGGCAAGAGCTTCACCTTGCCCACCGAAACGCCGGGCAACTATCACGTCTACCACCTCTACGTCATCGAGACGAAGAAGGCCGCCGACCGCGACGTACTGCTCAAGTTCCTCGAGGACAACGGCATCGACGCCAAGTGCCACTACCCCATCGCCATCCACCAGCAGGAAGGTTATCCGTGGGGCAAGGAAGCGCGCATCGCCGGCCCGATTCCGAACTCCGAGCGCAACGCCGCCTGCTGCATCTCACTGCCCATGTTCCCCGAACTCACGGCCGAGGAAGTGGACTATACGATTGCCAAGGTCCTGGAGTGGGACAAGGCGCAGGCCTGAGGGGCGCGAATGAGCGACAAGTACAAGGTTGTCGTTGTGGGCATGGGTAAGCGCGGCATGCACCATACCCTCGCGTTTCAGGCTGACGGCCGCTTTGAGGTCGCCGGCGTCTGTGACGTGGACCAGTCGCGCCTCGACGCGGCTGCCGCGAAACTCGGCGCCCCGGTGAAGGGCCTCGACGCCGCACAGGTGGCCGCCGCCGTGAAGCCGGACGTGTTCTGCTTCTGCACTATGCCGACCGTCCGCTCCCAGCTCATCCGCATCGGCATCGAGAACGGCGCGAAGCTGATCGCATTCGAGAAGCCGGTGGCGATGAACAGCATCGAGGGGCTGAAAGTGAAGACGCTGCTCGACGAGAGCGGCGTCAAGGCGGTCGTCAGCCACCAGCATCGTTACGGCGTCCACTACCGCAAAGTCAAGGAAGTCATCGAGAGCGGAGCTCTAGGCCGCGTCCACACCGTATATGGCACGGCCACCGGCTGGCTGATGCACATGCTTTCGCACCTCATCGACTACATGAGCTGGTACAACGGCGAGGGCGCGGCCGAGTGGGTAATGGCGCAGGCCGCCGGACGCGGCAAGTTCGGCGACAACCATCCGTCTCCGGACTACATTGGCGGCTTTGTTCAGTTTGCCAATGGCGTCCGCGGCATCGTCGAGTGCGGAGCTGGCGCCCCGGACGTGCCGGAAGTCGACTACTGGTGGCGGAAGTGCCGCATCGGCGCTCAGGGACCGGATGGCTTTGCCGAAGTGCTTACCGGCGGAGGCTGGCGGGCGGTAACCAAGACTGGAACGTTTTCCGGCGAAGGGTCGATGAACTACGACCTCGACATGCCGCCGTACATCCGGCAGATGGCGGAATGGCTTGACGACGATGCAAAGGTTCATGAGTGCAATTTCGCAAGCGCATGGAAGGGCTTCGAGATCATGATGGCCCTCTGTCGTTCGGCCGCTGAAGGTGGTCAGGTCGCGTTGCCGCTGGCCGAACCCGCCGACGAATTGCAGATGCTGAAAGACCGGGTCGCCGACCGCAAGGTGCTGCTCTCCATGGCGGCCAACGCCAAAGAATACCTGTAGATACAGCGTCCCTCAAATTCAGAACTCAGGAGTGATTTCGACATCCTGAGTTCTGAATTCTTTCGGCCCGCGTTCTGCCGCCTCACATCGTCCTTGTCACTTTGCTCAGCGCCCTCGGCTGGTCGGGGTCGTGGCCCTTCTCCACGGCGAGCAGGGCCGCGAAAATCTGTGCGGGGATGATGTATGGAATGGGGGTGTACAGGTCGGCCGGCCAGGTATTCCGGTCAGCGAGTTTCACCGGCAGGACGATGGATCTGTTTGCGATCGCCGGCACATCGGTGTTGGCCCTGTCGGTGATGACGAGCGTCTCGGCCTTCTGCGAGTGCAGTCTTTCAATCATCTGCTTCATCGAAGGCCACGTCGGGCCGCCCGCTCCGAACAGCAGCACAGGGAAGGACTCTTCCACCATCGCGATCGGGCCGTGCAGGAAATCGGCGGCCGAGAAACCTTCCGCTACCACGTAGCACGTCTCCTTAAGCTTGAGCGCGAACTCAAGCGCGTTGGCGTAGTTCAGCCCACGTCCCACCACGACCGTGTCGGTCATGAAGCGATAGCGCTCGACCACTTTGGCGACGTCCGGTTCCGCATTCAGTGCCGCCATGACCCAGTCCGGTATCCGGTGCAGTTCCTCCAGATCGATGGGCGCTCCAAGAGCATATGCCAGCAGGTAGAACATCAGCACCTGGCCAGTGTAGGTTTTGGTAGCCGCCACGCTCTTCTCCTTCCCTGCACGGACGAGGAAGACATCTTTGGAGAGCTGGGCGAGAGTACTCTCGGATTCGTTGGTTATGCTTGCCGTGAAGGCGCCCTGATCGACGGCGCGCTCCAGTACGAGGTTTATGTCAGTGGACTCTCCGGATTGCGACACCGCAACAACCAGCGCATCCTTCAGGTCGACCGACGCGCCGTACATCGTGTAGATCGACGGCGCGGAAAGCGACACCGGGATGCCGGTAGTGATCTCAAGCAGGTAGCGGCCGAGTTGCGCGGCGTTGTCCGACGTGCCGCGAGCCGTCAGGATAATGAAACGGGGGCGCCGGTCACCGAGGCGTTTGCGGAAGCGGCGCGCCGCCTCGAGCCCGCTCTTCAAGGTCCGTTCCAAGGCATCCGGCTGTTGTCGAATCTCGTCGAGCATCTTGGACATCGGTATCAGGATACCAGAGGGGTCCGCTGGCGGCATGTCACCCACCCACTGGAAGGTGGATGTGTCAGCATGGTTCAGAGCGGAGCCGGCGGTCGGTTTTCCGAACCTGTCCAAACCGCCTGCGTGGGCAGTTGGTCCGGTGGAAGACTCAGCAGCGCGGGTTTGAGCACCAGCAGGATCCGCCGCTCATCGTTGTTGTGGGTTTGTTCGCGGAAGAGGTGGCCCAGACCGGGAACCTGGGACAGACCGGCCGGTCCGGTGACGCTTCGTGTATCCTGCGCGACGAGCATGCCGGCCACAACGGCCCACTCGCCGTTCCGTAGCCGGATCTGCGACTTCATTTGCCGGTTTGCGATGACGGGGATGTCGTTGAAGCTCTCGCCGGTCAGCACCTTGAATTCGCTCTCAAGATCGAGTGTGACTTCCTCCATCCCGTGGACTTTCGGGGTGACTTTCAGCATCAGCCCAAGGTCCTCAAAGTTAAACTGGGGCGGAAATCCAGAAGTCTGGCCCTCGGTGAAGCCCAGGAACCCGCCGGTCACAATGGGGTACTTGTCGCCGACATGAATGGACGCCGCCTGGCCGTCGGTGGAGCGAATTTCTGTGCGGAGCAGGACGCGGCCGAGCGAACGGCTCATCCGCGCGAACATGGCCGCGTCCGTCACCCCAATTCCGAACAGCGTCTTGCCGCCGCCGAACGTAAGAAACTTCGTGAAGCCCGACGGTATTGATGGCGTGGAATGAAACCAGTCACCGAAATAGACGAGAGGAAACATGGTCTGGAGCGACAGGCCGTAGCTCGTCTCCTCCGCCCGGGTCAGTTCGAGAAACTCGACTTCGATCGATACAACCGCTGGGTAACGCATCAACTGGCGGAACAACTGCTGAGCGGGCCGCACCCTGGAAACGCGATCACGAAAGAGCACCAACCGCCGCTGCGTATCGACGGTCAGCCGCGTGATCGCCAGAGCCTGCTGGACGGCGCGGGCGGCCTCCTGTGCCTCCTGAATTGTCACGGGGGCCGCGAGTTCTTCCATCACAGTGACGGTCGGCTCGAGATCGGCCCGTTTCTGCGTGTTGTCCTTGGCCACCAGGAATACACGTTCGGAGACAGGAACTACGAAGGAAGCGGTCGCCGCCTGGAGGGCGTTCAGCGCTTCGCGATAGTCCGCGTCGTCCAACCGGAACCGGAACGGCGCAACCGGCTGATAGTCTCCATCAAACACCGCGCCCAAGCCATACGCCGCGGCCACCTGCTCGAATAGGAACCGGGAGTCCCCTCGAAAATCGAGGTCCTTCCGATCCGTTGACGCCTTCAGTTCCATGGGGGCTTGCGGTTGTCTCGCTTCAGCTAGTTCGTCATCGGTAATCCTAGCTGGTACACCATTTTCCAGAACCTGCTTCCCGGCGGGTGACAGGGCGGTGTCGGATTTGGGAAGTGACTTAGCTACCGTAACGGCCCGGCTTCGCAACGTCTGGCTGCGAAGCCAGTATTTCGGTTCCGCCGGATTCTTTGCAGCCGCTTGAGAATAAAGAAGATAGGCACGGACGACCTCGCCGGAGCGCTCGGCGTGCTGCCCCTCCCTGTAGAGTTGCTCGGCGCTCTTTTCAGCTCCGGGAAGGGAGGTCGCGGTGACAAACACAACAGCCGCCGCGAGAAGAAACCTCACGAAAGAATTGACGTGCAGCCAACAGAAAGCGTGCAAGTACTGTCTAAATTCGTCGGTTCGTACTGGTCTGGCTATGGATAATTCCCACGCATTTCCTGACCCAAACTCATAAGATCTGATGTAGATTGTCATTATGAGTATTTCGACTCCCACGGCGCAACGGCCATCCTTCCGCCCGTCCGTGCCTGACGGTCTGGAGAAACTGGGGATTCCAGACGTTTTGGTACAGGACATCGTGCTGCGCCGCGTCATGATCGAGCGGACCAGTACTCTTCAGTCCCTGAGCAGGTCGCTAAAGCTCGCGCCACCCGTGGTGGAAGCGGTTTTCCGGCAAATGCGTCACCGCCAGCTTGTGGAAGTACTGGGGATGGTCGGAAACGACTATACGTTCATGCTCTCCGGTCCCGGCCGCCAGCTCGCGACCGAGCGCTTCCAAATGTCGCAGTACGCCGGGCCGTGCCCCGTGTCCCTGAACGAGTACCTCGCGGGTGTCCGCTCCCAGTCCGCCCAAGTCGAAGTCAACCGCGATAAGCTCCGGCGCGCGTTTTCGGACCTGGTGCTGACGGATGTTTTGCTCGATCAGCTTGGGCCGTCGGTCATTTCGCAAGCAGCGTTGTTTCTCTACGGCTCGACCGGAAACGGCAAAACCTCTCTTGCCGAACGGCTTATCCGCCTTTACGAAGACGACGTCGTGCTGCCGTACGCAGTCGAGGTGGACAACCAGATCATCATTCTCTACGACCCGGTCGTCCACCACCGTATTCCCGACAATGAAGATGAGATGGATTACGACCCGCGTTGGGTTCGTTGCCAGCGGCCGTGCATCATTACCGGCGGCGAACTCGTACCGAGCATGCTGGACCTGCGCATGGACGAGGCGTCGGGCACCTACGCAGCTCCACTTCAGATGAAGGCGAATAATGGCATCCTGGTGATTGACGACTTTGGCCGCCAGTTGATTCCGCCACGCGATCTGCTGAACCGCTGGATCGTGCCGCTCGACCGCCGTGTGGACTACCTCATGCTCCGCTACGGTGTAAAGTTCCAGATTCCGTTCGAGTTGATGGTGGTGTTCGCAACCAACCTGGAGCCGTCGAGCCTGGCCGACGAAGCGTTCCTGCGTCGAATCCAGAACAAGATCCTGGTGGAAGAGGTCTCCGCCGGGGTGTTCGACGAGATCCTGCGGCGGTATGCCATCACCAAAGGCATTCCGTTCGAGCAGGACAAGGCGGAGTACTTGCGTTCGCTGTGCCTGCGCGACGGACGCACCGTTCTGCGCGCCTGCTACCCGGGCGACATCTGCCGCATCCTTGTCTCGATCAGTCTGTATGAAGGGCGGGCGGCCCAGATGACCCGCTCCGACCTTGAACGCGCGGTCAACCTCTACTTCGCGCGGGCGTAGGCCTGGGGCCGTCCAGCTTGCGACAGGCCGGCTACGCCCTGGTGGCTCAGTGGGTGGAACCGGGGGGAACGTAATCGGGCGGGAACGCTGCGCCCTCGCCGAAGAAGTATTCCTCCATTTGTTTGAGAAGGAACTCCTGCGCTTCGCGAGTACCAAGGTTCAGGCGGTACTCGTTCATGATCATCTTCATGTGCTCGACCCACAGCCTCCACGCCTCTTTCGAAACGTTCTCATAGATGCGCTGGCCGAGCGGATGATTGTCGAAGGGCGGCTCCGCGAGCCCCTCCATCTCACGCTGGAACTTCACGCAGAAGATCTTTCTCGCGCCCGAGCGCGCTTCACCGCCCACCGGGGGCACGCTACCGCTGCCCATTCGTCGCTCCTCCTGGAATGATAAGGCTTCGATCTCAGGATAGCGCAGGCGGACCGGCGGCGCGGGAATCAGCGCTTCTTTTCGAGGAATTCGGAGAGCTTCATCAGTTGGCCGGTACCCTTCTCGAGCTGGCGCTGTACGGCTCTCTGGTACCGGCGCAGAGTGTTCTCTCGCGCCGACTCGCGGATCTGGCAGTTCTCAATGTCGAGCAGGATTTCGATCTCCCAGGGCCGGAACGTATTGCGCACAATCTTCCCCCGCAGCAGTTCTCGAATGAGCCGGTTGAACTGGGCAAGTAACTCTTCGGAGCTGGCCGGCTGTTCATCCATCGCTTCCATAACTATATCGTGCTGTACCGGCCAGACCATCCTACGGCCAGTCCCATGAGTACTGATCCGGTTATAGTACTCCAGATGGGAGGAACTGTCCACTCTCTCTGATCAACAGAAACCGTTATAATCCAGAGCTATGCGCATCGTCGTCACCTTGGTCTTCGCTTCCACGCTTGCGGCGCAGATTCCCGCAACGGATCTGCGAAACACATACACACCGAATACGGACACGCACTTCGCGATGCCGGAGTACAAAACCCTGGCGGATTGGGAAGCGCGCCGCGGGGAGTTGAGAAGGCAAATTCTCCTCGCCGCCGGTCTGCTGCCGCTGCCGGAGAAGACGCCGCTTGATCCACAGATCTTCGGACGGCTCGGACGCGATGGCTACACTATCGAAAAGGTCCTGCTCGAAACGATGCCGGGCTACTACCTCGCCGGGAACCTCTATCGCCCTCGCGGCCGAACGGGCAAATTACCGGCGGTGCTGAAGCCGCACGGTCACTGGAACTATGGCCGCCTGGAAAACCAGCCGTTGTTCTCGGGCCAGGCGATCGCGGTCAATTTCGCGCTGCAGGGCTACGTGGTGTTCGCGTATGACATGGTCGGGTGGAACGACACCATTCAGACACCGCACGCCTTTGGGAGCCCGCGCGAGCAATTGTGGTCGTTCGGACCGCTGGGATTACAATTGTGGAACTCGATCCGCGCGGTCGATTTTCTGGAATCGCTCCCTGACGTTGACGCGAAACGCATCGGTGTGACGGGCGCCTCCGGAGGCGGCACTCAAACGTTCCTTCTGACGGCGGTGGACGATCGCCTCGCTTTCTCCGCGCCGGTGAACATGATCTCGGCGATCATGCAGGGCGGCTCGCCGTGCGAGAACGCCCCGGGGTTGCGCGTCGGGGCGTTTAACGTCGAGATCGCCTCGATAATGGCGCCACGGCCGATGATGGTCGTCTCGGCTACCGGAGACTGGACGCGCAACGTTCCGAAAGAGGAGTTCCCAGCCATCCGCCGGATCTACGAACTGTACGGCAAGACAGGGAATACGGACGTCATCCAGATCGACGCGCCTCATAACTACAACCAGGC
Organism: Bryobacteraceae bacterium; assembly: GCA_035455185.1. Taxonomy (GTDB): domain Bacteria; phylum Acidobacteriota; class Terriglobia; order Bryobacterales; family Bryobacteraceae; genus JAEHDI01. The sequence continues at coordinate 15,196 of DATIFQ010000461.1, forward strand.
CAGCCGCGAAGCGGTCTATCGCTTTTTCGGCAAGCACGTACTCGGCGCGCAGGAAGACAGCAGCTTCGCCGAGAAAGAAGTTCGTGAAGAGAAGCTGCAAGACCTGATGGTGCTTCACAACCGCACCTTGCCTGCGGGCGCACTGAGCTTCGGGCAGATCTTCGAACAATGGCAGGCGATGTCGCGCAGGCAGGCCGAGGGCGTCAGGGACCGCGATACCATTCGGGAACGGCTGCGGTTGACGATCGGCGTCCAGTGGCCGAAAGAGGTCCTGGACAGCGTGCAAGGTGAGCAGGTGGTGTTGAGCCGCGCCGGCAAAGGCGATCGTGTGCCGGGTATCTGGATGGATGGCCGTGCGCCGGCCGCTCTCGTCGTACATCCGGACGGCGCCGACGCCGCCCGCAACTCCCGGGAAGTTCGCGAACTGAAAGCATCCGGACGGGCAATACTTCTGATCGACGCCTTTCAGACCGGTTCGGCCGTTGCGCCCCGAGACAGGTCGCATCGCTTTTTCCTAACCTTCAACCGGAGCGATGACGCGAACCGGGTGCAGGACATCTTGACCGCGTTGGCGTTCCTGAAGTCGAAGAAACCCGGCGAGATTGAACTCGTAGGGCTTGACAAGGCAGCAATCTGGAGCGTTTTCGCGGCTGCTTTGGCCCCCGAAAAGGTGAAGCTCACCGCCGCGACGGATTCGTTCAGCGGCACAGACCAGGAGTTCCTCGACCGTTTCTTCGTGCCTGGCATCCAACGCGCAGGCGGCTGGAAGGCAGCGCTGGACCTCGTGGCCGCGCGTTGAACGTGGTTCGTAATCAGCCGCCGAGTTTCTTCAGACGGCCCTCGACGTCCGCCTTCAGCTTTTCGATGAACTGCGTGGTGTAGCCGGCCACAGAGAGCGAGGCGTCGTTGACCAGTGGAGTCAGGTCTAAGGCGAACGTGAGCGCTGTTTCCACGTCGACGCCGTGCGAGGCGAAATACGTCGCGTTGGCAAGCCGGCGGCCGGCCGTCGCCAGGTCGTAGCGTTTGCCACCGGTCACCTGTGAGTCGAACACACCGACGAGCGCTGCAGCGACGTTTGAACGTGCGGAGACCGGCAGCGATTGCTTGTCCTCGTCGGGCAGCCAGTCGAGGTCTCGCCAGACCTCGCAGCCGTAGACCTTCTCCGGACGCTCTGCGGGAGGGAGCGAGCGCAGAGCGTCGATCGCGCGTAGCATAGTTCCCACGTGCGTGTCGTGTTTGTCGGCCGGGTTGTGCAGGTAGACGACTTTCGGCTTCGCTGCTTTGAGGATTGCGAGCAGGTCGTCGCGCACCGCGGCGACCTTCGGGTCCTTCACTTCGGAACTAGTGTAGTCCAGTTGAATCTGGCAGGCGTAATCGCCGACAAAAGCGGCCTTCTGTTGCTCACGCCGCCGAACCTTCTGCATCTCTTCATCTGTGTACTTCTCATAGATGCCCGCGCGGGGGCTGCCCGCGCCGTTGGTCACCACCACGCCGGCAAACCACTTGTCGTCCTGGCCGAAGCACTCGGCGATGCCGTGGTACGCCATGATCTCGATGTCGTCTTGGTGGGCGCAGATGGCGATGTGCGTTGTGCGCGCAAGCGCCGCTGCCTCACTGATTCCGTCGGGTACGTAAAAGTCCGCGTTGGGCTTGTAGAATTTCATGTTCGCTTCTCCATGTGTACCTCAGCCGCTCACTTCCTGACCTGGGGCAGGCTGGCGGCGGCCACCGCCTGGCCATGCCGCTTTTCTTTCTCGCCTGGGGTGTGAACTTGGATTGATTCTTCGAGCTCGGGGAACTCCGCTTTCAGAACCTTGTGAGCCGTCGCGAGGATCAGATCACCGCCCTCGCCCGACATGACCCTGCCGAGCACCAACAGGTGCCGGAGGTCATAAAACGATGCATAGTGGGCGATGGCGTAGCCGAAATAGACGCCGATCGACTCGAAGATTCCGCGCGCGCGGGCGTCGCCCCCTGCCATCAGTTTCTGAACCGTGTTGAGCCGTTCCGCCAACGGCATGTCCGCGGAGACTTCGATGCCGGCGGCTGGAATCAGCCTCGCCACCGCCTGCTGCGAGAAATACTGCGCGCCGACGCCGTAGTCTTTCGACCATTCGTCCATCGGCCCATTCGGGCGGTAATCAACGGGAACAAACGCAAGCTCGTTCAGCCAATTGGTGATATTGCCCTGCGGTGTGACGTAGCCGCCTGCCTGGCTGGTTCCCATCGAGACGCCGAGCACGCCGTTGTCGTTGAGCGCCATCGAGCCGGCCAGAGCCGTTACCTCGCCGTCGTTCACCACCTCGAACGGAATGCCGCCCCACGCGTCCTTCAGTTCGTAGAAAAGCCGCCGCACCCGGCTGTCGAACAGATCCGGAGGCACGCCGCGGAACAGCGATGCGACGCGCACTTCGTTGTTCACGTACACGCCGGCGGCGCTTCCGCCGATGGCGTCCACGCGCGGCAGATGGGAGGCGGCGCGCTTCAGCGTGTCGTTGACACCATCGAAATGATACTGCGGGTCTCTCTGGAAATAGGGATCCCAGACGACCTCCTCGCTGAACACCACTTCGCCGTCGATCACCGCGGCATATTTTCGGTCGCTGCCGCCGAGATCGAACCCGATGCGGCAGCCGTCAAGATGCCGGCCGAGCGCCGCCGTGGTTTCGTGCTCGGCGGGCGCGGCCTCGTAGCTTGTTTCCTCGATCACCATCGGCGTGCCGTAGACCTTCTCTCCCATGAAGTGGAAGTCGAAGGACTGCTTGCCCGACGGAGAGTAAACCTCGCGGATGTAAGCGGCAATGCGCGGGTCGCCCGCGATGGTGACCTTCGAGCCGCCTCGCTGCCAGAGCAGGAACTTCACCAGGCGTTCCACGTAGACTTCGTTCGCTGCCACGAACGCGCCCTCGTGGGGGAATACCGTAGTGCGAAATACCGACACAGAGCCGTCAGTGCGCGCGAGCGCAATCGCCAGTGGTTTCCCCTGCCCGCTCTCCGCGACTTTCGTCTGGTAGGCCCGGCACCACAGCGAAGCGGGAACGAAACCCGGGTCGAGAGGAGGCTTTATTTTTGGGGAGATCTGGATGGTAGAAGACATAGAAATTTCTCTCCGGTATCAGGACATCAAGATAAGAGAATAGCGAAACAGGGGGGCTGCGGTCTCACCTCGAGGCCGCTCTGTGCTTCTGCCACCAGATCTCCGGGCGCTTGTCGGGACCGAGGTGCGGATTCGGTTCCACCAGGAGGCCATACAGCTCCGGCCGTCGTGCCCGGATGTAGCTTTGCCCAGGCGCCACCGCCAGCTTGGCCGGGTCGAGTGTCGCCACGACCACCTCGTCGGCCAGCCGGCGGCACTCTGCCAGAGTCTCGCCGAAGCAGTCCAGAATCATGGCGCCACCTGGCTTGATGGTGTCTCCTTCCACGCCGATCGGGTTGCTGTACACGGCGAAGACGCCGCTCTCGAAGGCGCGCGCCGGAAGCCATCGCATGAGCCAGCCACGGCCCTTCGGTCCGTCGAATTCCTGCCTGCACCGTACCGGATCATGTTCCCGGTTGCGCCAGATCTCCGGGTCCACCGTGCCGCGCCCGGGCATCGGCGAGGGCAGGCAACCGGTGACGTGCGGCATGAGGATGATCTCGGCCCCCATCATGGCGGTGATGCGCACGTTCTCGGGAAGGTTGTTGTCGTAGCACGTAAGCACGCCGAACTTGCAGCCGAGCAGTTCAAAGACTGTGTAGCGTTCGCCGCAGGTCAGGTGCGGGCTGACGAAAGCGTGGATCTTGCGATGCTTCGCCACGAAGCCGTCCGGCGAGACAACAACATAGCAGTTGTAAAGCCGGTCCCCGTCCCGTTCCACCAATCCGGCGGCTAAACAGCAGCCGAGCTCGCGCGACATCTCGATCAACCGGCCCGTGGACGGTCCGCCGGGCACAGGCTCGGCCAACGCCGTGATCTCCTCCAGCGACAGATTCTCCAGGAATGTGTAGCCGGAGATACAACACTCGTGAAACGAAACGAGTTCCACGCCCTCACGCGCCGCCTGCCCGGCTAGTTTCCCGATGACGCCGAGGTTGTAGTCTTTGTCGCCGTCTTTGGCTTCGAACTGCGCCGTGCCGACTCTGATTTCACGCATGGCAGACCTACATTTTATGGTTTCCATCCGTGCGGTGCTGGTCCGTTCCTGCGCAGATCCGAATCGAACGGACTTAGGATGGTATGATTGGGCCGCTGGAATCCTGCATGACCGCCCGCTCGCGTATCGCCACAGTATCGTGGTGTCTGTTCGACTTTGCGAACTCCTCCTACACGACACTCATCATCACGGTCGCTTACGCTGTCTACTTTCGCGACGTGGTGGTGAACGCGAAGGACAACCGCGGCGATCAACTGTGGGGCATTGCCAACTTCCTGGCGATGCTGGTGATCGCACTGACCTCTCCGGTTGTGGGGGCGTTGGCCGACTGGTCGGGCTGGAAAAAACGCTTTCTGATTCTCAGTACGCTGCTGGCGGTTGCGGCGACGGCACTGATGTTCTTCGTCGGGCCCGGCGACATCGCGTCCGGCATGCTGTTGTTTGTGCTCGGGACTATCGGTTTCGAAATCGGCTACGTGTTCTACAACGCGTTTCTTCCGGACATCTCCACTCCGAGGACGATCGGACGCATTTCCGGCTGGGGTTGGGCCGTCGGCTATGCGGGCGGGTTGCTATGTCTGCTCGCCTGCCGGCCGTGGGTCGCGCAGCCGCTCCGGGATGCGGCCGGTGCGATCAGCACAGCCGGCGTCGAGGCTTACCAGACGTCGTTCCTCATCGTCGCCGGCTTTTATCTTCTGTTTGCGCTGCCGGCGTTTACCTGGCTCCGCGAGTCTGAGCCGCAGGGCCGGGGTGTGAGTTGGATGGAGAGCGCAGCTGTCGGCTTCCGTCGCGTCGGAGAAACACTGTCCCACTTGAGGCGCTACCGGGAGACCGCGAAGTACATTCTCGCGTCGCTTTTCTTCACCGACGGCATCACCACCGTCGTCAGCTTCGCCGCCATCTACGCCACCACCACCATCGGCTTCACCAATGAGGAAATGGTCTTCCTGTTCCTGGTGATGAACGTGGTTGCGTTCCCCGGCGCGCTCGTGGCGGGATACCTCGCCGACTTCCTCGGCGCCAGGCGCACCATCATCCTGACGCTCTTCCTGTGGATCGGTGTCGTTTTGCTCGGCGCTTCCGCGGCAACGAAAACGGTCTTCTGGGTAATGGCCTTCCTCGCCGCCCTGGGAATGGGAAGCACGCAGGCAGTCGGGCGATCATTCATGGCGCAGATTTCGCCTCCTTCGCGGGAGTCGGAGTTCTTCGGCTTCTATGTACTCTCCGGGAAATTCGCATCGATGTTCGGGCCGCTGGTTTTCGGCTCGATCTCGAGGTTCACTGGAAGCCAACGGGCGGCGGTGCTGTCCCTGTTGCCGTTCTTTCTGCTCGGACTCGCCCTCATGTACTCGATCAACGAAGGACGCGCGCGTGAGGCCGCCCTCCTGGAAGGGAAAACCGCCGCGCCGTGATACATTGACACGCGGACTTCTATGACCCTGGACTTTTTCGAGCGGTTCCGGGAAAACCTGGAGCGGTTCCCTGGTGTTGTCGCTCTCCAGACGCTCTCCGACGCCGGCCGGGAGACGTTTACCTACCAGCAGGCGGCTGCGGAAACGAGGCGGCTCAGCCGCTACCTTCAAGCGAAGGGCCTCCGCCCGGGAGACGCCGCCGGCATCCTCATGGAAAACGACGCCCGGTGGGGACTGGCGTTCCTTGCCCTTCAAAGCGCCGGAGCCGTGGTAGTGCCGCTCGACGTTCTGCATCAGCCGCAAACCCTCGCCGGGCTCATCGCACATGCCGAATGCAGGTTCCTGCTCATAGCGCCGCGCTTCGTGCCGCTCCTCGAACAGATTCAGGGGCTTCTGCCCGAGCCGCTGCCCGTTCTGGTTTGTGGGGAGCCGGCGGGTAGCTTCCCTTCATGGTCCGAGGCGCCACCCGCGGGGGACGAGACACCGATCCCGCTCATCGCCCGGGACCTCGACGATCCACTCGTTATCCTCTACACTAGCGGCACCACCGGCAATCCTAAGGGTGTGGTGCTGACGGGCCGCAACATCTATCGCAATGTGGCCGAGGCCCTTCAGGTGATCGGGCCGACACACCGCGATCACTTGCTTTCAGTCCTGCCGCTCTACCACATCCTCGCGCTGGCCATTAATCTGGTGATTCCGTTGTATCTCGGCGCGCGCGTTACTTTTCTTGGCGCGCTGGAGGCGCAGAAAGTCTTCAAGGCACTGAATGAGGAAGGCATCACCATCTTCATTTGCGTGCCGCAGTTTTTCTACCTCGTGCACCGCAGGATCTTCCAGGAAGTGGAACGCCAGAGGCGGGTGAAGCGATTCCTGTTTCGCCGCCTGCTCGCGTTCTCGCGTTTCGCCAACCTCCATTTGGGATGGAACCCCGGCCGGTTTTTCTTCCGGCAAATCCATGAGAAGTTCGGTCCGTCGTTGTGGCTGTTTGGCGTCGGTGGGGCCCGCTTCGACGTCGAGGTGGCTGGCGATTTTCGCGATCTCGGCTTCAAGCTGGCTCAGGCATATGGCATGAGCGAAACTGCGGCGCTGATCACCGTCGCGCCCCCGGTGGCCGAGGCTGTCGGTTCCGTCGGAAAGCCGCTTCCGCACGTGGAGATTCGCATCGACCAGCCGGACGAGAACGGCGTCGGCGAGGTTTTGACCCGTGGAGAGAATGTGATGCTGGGTTACTGGAAAAACACCGAGGCCACCGCCGAGGCCATTCGCGACGGCTGGCTTTACACAGGCGACCTCGGCTATATCGACTCCCACGGATGGCTGTACATCACCGGCCGGAAGAAGGACGTCATCGTGCTTAGCTCGGGCAAGAACATCTACCCCGAGGAGATCGAGTACTTCTACCAGTCAGATTGCCCGCTCATCAAGGAGATGTGCGTGCTCGGCGTGCCCGATCCCGGAGCCGGCGAAGAACAGGAGGTCCTCCACGCAGTCATCGTGCCCGATTTCGACGCGCTCCGCGACCGCCAGGTGGTGAACGTGTTCGAGGCTCTTCGCTACGAGATCGAGAGCCTGTCGCAACGGGTACCGCCCTACAAACGTGTTCGCAGTCTGGAAATCCGCACGGAGGCCCTACCCCGCACGACCACCCGCAAGCTGCGCCGATTCCAGGTTCAGCAGGAGCTGGGCCAACGGACGGCGGCCGCTTCAGCGCCGGCCGTGACGCCGGAGCCGGAGCCGGACGACCCGGTCGAGCGCAGAGTGCGTGATCTGATCCGCCGCATGAAGGATGCGCCTTCCATCCGCGGCGCGATGAACCTCGAGCTTGATCTGGGTTTCACCTCGCTCGAGCGGGCCGAGTTGATGTTCGGCGTTCAGGAAACGTTCGGTTTGCGAATCCCCGACGAAGAGGCTACCGGGGTCTTCACCGTCGACGATCTCGTCGGTGCAGTGACGCGGCGCCTTTCGGGCGAGCTCCGCGAAGACGGCCAGGCTCGCGCTTCCTGGAGCGACCTGCTTCGCGCCCCCCTCACCCCCGACGAGGAGCGGATGCTCCGTGCGCAACTGGCGCGCCGGCCGGTGGTGGAAGTTGTCTACTACCTCCTCGCGCGGATCGCCCGCGTCGTGGTCCGAGTCCTTCTCCGATTCCGCGTCCGCGGCGTCGAGCGTCTGCCGAACCAGTATCCGTTTCTCATCTGCCCCAACCACCTCAGCTTCATCGACGCCTTCCTGGTGATGAGTACGCTTCCGTTTCGCGTGTTGCGGCGGCTGTGTATTCTCGGTGACAGCAGGTACTTCAGCAGCGGCGTCACGGCCCTTGTCGGGCGCCTTGGTAAGGTGATCCCCGTGAATCCCGACCGCGGACCACAAGTGTCCCTGCGCCTGGCCGCCGAGGGACTTCGCCGCGGCCTGGTGCTGTGCGTGTTTCCGGAGGGCGAGCGTTCGATCGACGGCAAGCTGAAGCCGTTCCGTCCAGGCGCCTCCATTCTCGCGGCGGAGTTCGGCGTCCCGGTGGTCCCCGCCGGGATTCGAGGCGCTTGGGAGGTCTGGGCCCGCGGATCTGGCCGGATACGACTTCATCCCGTCTCGCTCGAATTCGGCCAGCCGCTCCAGCCGCCCGCTCCAGGAACGCCCTACGAGACCGTCACCCGCCTGCTCCAGGAGGAGGTCCGCCGGCTGGTCGAATGACCTCTACCCGATCCGACCACTCTGGCCGTTGTCCAATGTTTCGACCGCCGAGTTACGCACCAGCGGCAGCCGGATGAGGAAACGCGCGCCCCGGCCTGGTTCAGATTCCACCCACAGGTCGCCTCCCTGGTCCAGCACCGTCTGTCGTGAGAGCGCCAGTCCGAGCCCAAGCCCGTTCTTCTTGCCGAATGTGACGAAAGGTTGGAATAACTGGTCCCGGATCTGAGGCGAGATGCCGGGCCCGGTATCCCGTACCTCGACGAGTGCCACTTCGCCGTTGCGTGATGCTGACACCGTAATCGTGCCTCCGCCCGGCATCGCTTCGAGCGCGTTGGAGAACAGGTTGAGGAACACCCGTTCCATCCGGCCGCGCTCAAGCGGGAGCTCTAGCTCGCCGGGCAGGTCAATTGCCAGCGAGACCGCCTGTCTCTCGGCGACCGCCCGCACCTGGTCGGCAGCGTCCACGATGACCTCCCGCAGCACACACATCTCCGCCCTCCCGCTCTTTCCGCGGGTAACGTTGACGAGGTCCTGAAGCAGTTCCTGAATGCGCCGGGACGCCTTGTAGACGCTGCTGGCGACCCGCTTCACCTGGGGGGGCGCGAGTTCGGTGTCCACCAGCATCTCCGCGCCGCCGTAAATCGCCGCCAGCGGATTGCGCAGGTCGTGGACGATGGAACCCGCCAGCCTGCCGATGGTCGAAATCCGCTCTCGCCGGATCAGTTCCTGCCGGGCGGACTCGAGCGACTGGCACATTTTGTTAAACGTCGCGGCGAGGCGGCCCAACTCGTCTTCGCCCTCGCTCTCCACGCCGATCCGGTAGCTGTAATTCTCGCGGGCCAGTTCAGCCGCCGCCTCGTCCAGCTTCTTCACCGGCTCCACAATCTTCCGCGCGAACAGGTGGGTCAGCACAAGACCCGCCACCACCGCCAGCAGCCAGATTAGAATAACGTCGCGGCGAAGAGCCGCCACTCGCTGCCTGGCGCCTTCGAACGACCGCAGAATGTACAGTGCACCGATCGGTTTCCCGTGCACGTCGATCAGATCGCGTCGCACGGGCATGTATTCGTAGACACCGTCACTGACCCTGGATCCCGGCGTGTGGACCGCCACCGCCTTCCCGAGTTCCTGTGAAGCGCGGTCGTTCAGCGTTGAGGCAAAGACACGGCCCTGCGAAAGGAAGACAAACTCGCTGCCTCCTGTCGCCGCTTTCAGCCGCTGTGCCACTGGGTGGTTCACCGCGTAGCCGGTGACCAGCACGCTGATCAGCGCCGGACCGCGGCCGGAGTCGACATAAACCGGAGTCAGTACGAGCTGTACCAATTCGTTGTTCTCCAGGAAGAACCCCGAAACCTGTTCGGGGAACTTGGATCGAGCGTCTGGTACTACCGGCCATGAACGTGGAGCGGCGGACGCTCCTTCGCCCAGGGATGCGATGGTGTTCCCTTTCGGATCGGTCACCACGAAGAAGGCCGTCTCCCGCAGATCCTCCGAGACGCGCGCCCACACCTCCTGCGCCGCGTCGCGCATCGTCGCTTGGTCGCGCGTGCCGAACGCCGCGCGAACATTGGGGAGGCTGCTGATGATCGACGCCACCGACCGCAGCATCTCCGCGCGCGCCCTCCACAGCGAAGCGTACGCCTGGAATCCTGCCTGCACCTCCTCCTCGAGATTGCGTGCGCTGGTTTCGAGCACGTGCCGTTGCACCACCCACCCGGTGACCGCGAACAACGCTGTCAGCGCCACCGAAGTGGAGAGCCAAATCTTCCAAAGCAACGAGAGCCGGCGGAAGTTCATCGGCGCACTCCCGGGTAGACCATGTGGTCCGGCGGCGGCTCGGGGTAGTCCCGGCCGTACTTGTTCTTGTGCGGTACCTCGAGGTATCCGGACTCGGACACACGAATCAGCGGAAGCCCGATCGTCTCCCCTCCCACCGTGATCTTCCGCTCCAGCGCCCGCAGCGACTCCTCGGTTGCCCGCTCATGAAACACGCGTACCTGGTAATCCCCGGCCGGCACGCCTTCGATCTGGAAATCGCCGCGGCGGTCCGTCACCGCCGCGTACGGCGTCTTCGTCACCACGATCACCGCACTCATCGTCGAGTGAATGTTGCAAAAGACACGCACAACCCCGTCTCGCCGGAACGTCACTTTCTGTGTCATTCCGGGCGGGTAAAGGCCGGTGTCGAACGGCTGGCCGCTGAAGTTTGAAAATGCGTTGTGGAAAATCGGGTCCAGGTTCGGAAACTCTACTGTCGTACCCACAGGAATCGCAAGGATGTGTGGAACAAACCGCTTGCCCTGCTGGAGCATCTTTGCGGTTCGAGGCTCAGTTCGCGGAGGGTCTCCGTGGACGGGATCGAGCCACACGACGACGCCCGAGAAGTTGCGATGCCGCCGCACCTGCGGGTCACGTGAATCGACGAGCTCCACGCGGCCGCCCACTGTTGCCGCCAGCGCACAAAAGCTCAAGATAAGGCTAGAACAGGTACGCCAGAGCCAGGTCATAGTGGTTGTTGATCCGCGTTCCGACTCCAAGATAGTCCGTTCGTACCTGCGATGCCTCCAGGCTCACAATCACGTTCGGCGAAAGGCGGTACATGACATTTGCCGCGCCTGCGGTGTTCTTTCCCACCTGCCCCGGAAGCAGGTCCCGGTTCCGGTCGTCATGGCGTCCGCCCATCAGGTTAAACGAAAGCCGTTGCGTGGCCAACAGCGAGAGCTGGGCCCAGCCGCCGCGGCTGTGTACCGGAATGACCAAGTATTCGCTGATGACGGTGAACCCCTGCCGTGGCGAGCCGAAATGGCCCACGTTCTGGCCGCTGAAGAACGCCCCCGTGAACTCCAACTTTCGCCAGGGGTTGGCGAACCAGTCGAGCGAGAAGAGATTCGACGGGATCGACGTGCCGGCGACGTGCGAGGTGCTCGTGTGAAAACCGGGGGCTATCTCCAGGCGTCTCGTGTGGTCAAGATCTTTCGAGAACAGAAATCGGCCCTCGAACCCTGGCCGCCGTCTCGCGACGGTTGGGGCGTAGTCGGATGGCACGGCCGTCGTCTCCTCGCTTGTCTGGAGCACTCCCAACTGGGCGCTGAATCGGGCGTGCTGGCCCAGCCGGAACCGCTGCTCGACCCGGATCTGCGGTTGCCACCGCCAGAGGTTCCCCGCGCCGGTCAAGGGCGAGATTCCAACTTGGGCCAGAGAATTCGGCTCGCGCGGCGCGAAGATCGGCTTCTCCTGGCCGGCCAGGATGCTCCGTGACCTCCACTCCAGCTCGATCGAACCCGTACGGATTCGCGCCTGCTGGTTGAGCGAGTCGCCGGTCCCGCCGAAGAAGTCAGCGTAGAGCGAGCCGCGAACCTTGCCGCCCCAGACCGTGGACGTGCCCTCGTACTGCAAACCGACGACAGACTGCCGCAAGCTCGCACCACCCGCCGCGCTGCCGGAAATGCGTGCCGCCAGCGGCGGGTTGTCCGCGCCGCCGGACGCGCGGCCGTTGAGGAAGGCGTTGAACAGGGCCATGCCGGTGACACGCAGCGGCAGGCGTTGCGACGACTCCACTTTGGTCTGCGCCTGTTCGCGGATGCGCTCCTCCTGGATGGCCAGCCGCTCTTCGACGCCGGACTGCGGCCCGCCGTCGGAAACCAGCCGCCGCAGCTCGCCGACCTCCTCGCGGAGCGAGCGGTTTTCGGATTCGAGCCGGTCCAGTCGCTCCAGGACCGTTTTCCACTCGGCCGGTGTCTGCGCCGCTGCAACTCCGGGCAGCAACAGGCAGACGGCGAGGAATAGACGCCCTTTTCGCGGGCGAAACGATTTACGGCGCGAAAGCATTCAGTAACTCCTCGACTTTGTTCCGCACCTCGGTGGGAGAGTAAGGTTTCGCGAAGAACGCATCGGCGCCAAGCCTCCGGATTCGACCCGGGGTCTCCGGATCGGTGTCGCCGCTCAGCACGATGACCGGCAGACGCTCGTGCCGGTCGCCGGAGCGCAAACGCTCAATGAGCTCGAAGCCGTCCATCAGCGGCATGTGGAGATCGGTCAGGATGACGCAGGCTGTCCCCGGCTCTAGAGCTTCCAGTTGCTCCAGCGCCGCGCCTCCCGTGGGGGCGTGCGAAACCACCACGTCGGGCAGGCTCGATAACGCGATCTCCAGCGCCGAGGCGTAGTATGGCGTGTCCTCGACGATCAGTACCTTTCTTGGCATCCCCTCGCCTTTTCCGAGTATTACTTAGGTAACTGCGGAACGGATGTTAAATTTATCGTAGCAGTGCGGTCAGGGAATGAATCGGTAGCCGACGCCGTGGACAGTTAGGAAGTGTTTCGGCACGCTCGCATCGGGCTCGAGTTTCTGCCGGAGCTTGACGACGTGGACGTCCACGGTGCGCGTGTTCGGGAACGATTCGTAGCCCCAGACGGAGTTGAGAATCATGTCCCGCGTCAGGGCTCGATCCGGATTATGAAGGAAATACGCCAGCAGGTTGTATTCGGCCGGAGTCATCTTGACCTCCTCGCCTTTACGGGTCACGATCCGCCGCTCGACGTCCACCTCAACGTCGCTGAAGTGGAGCACCTTGCGGGCGTCGGCGACAGTTCGCCGGAGCACGGCGCGAATTCTTGCCAGCAGTTCCCGGGTTCCAAACGGCTTGACCACGTAGTCGTCGGCGCCGATCTCGAGGAGAAGTACCTTGTCGATCTCGTCGCCGACAGCGCTCATCACGATGATCGGGGTCTGGATCTTGGCTGCCCGCAATTGCTTGCAGATCTCCGTGCCTGTCATTAGGGGCAGGCGCAGGTCTACGAGGATCATGTCGGGCTTAAGCGTCAGAGCCTTCTCGAAGCCGTCCTTCCCGTCGGCCGCGGGTACGGGACGGAATCCTTCCTGCTCGAGCATCACCGCAATTGTTTCGCGGAGATTTTCGTCGTCGTCGATGACGAGGACAGTCTGCATGAACCCGTTTCGATTGTAGCTGATCCTTTCCCGCCACTCAGAACCCGCGCGCTACCCATCGGCCGGCCTCGATCTGAAATCGAACCAGTGTTGTGTCCGATTGCAGGCGGCGCACACGGAGAGCATAACGGGAACTTCGACAAGCACCCCCACCACCGTTGCCAGCGCGGCGCCCGACCCCGGCCCGAACAGCGCGATCGCCGTAGCCACGGCGAGTTCAAAGAAGTTGCTGGCCCCGATCAGCGCTCCGGGCGCGGCTACGGAATATTCCACCCGGAACAGCCGCATGAGACCGTAGGTTAGCGATGAGTTGAAGTAGACCTGAATAAGGATCGGGATGGCGATCAGCACAACGTGAAAGGATTTCCCGGTGATGTTGTCGGCCTGGAAGGCGAAGATGAAGACCAGGGTGGCGAGCAGGGCGGCGATGGTCACCGGTGCGAATCGCGGCAGCAGACTCGTCTCAAACCATTCTTTGCCGTGCCTGCGGATCAGCCACGCCCGCAGCAGGGTGCCCACGGTGAGCGGGATGACGATGAAGGCGATGACCGAGTACAGCAACACCAGGAAGGGTACCGACAGCGACGACGCGCCGGCGACAAGAAACCGCACGATCGGCGCGAACAGCACCAGCATGATCAGGTCATTCACCGATACCTGCACCAGTGTGTAGGCCGGATCGCCGTCTGTCAGGTAGCTCCAAACGAAGACCATGGCGGTGCACGGCGCGGCGGCCAGGATGATCACACCCGCGATGTACTGGTCCGCTTCTGCCGGGCTGATCCAGCCCGAAAACACGACACGAAAGAAAATCCAGCCGATCAGCGCCATGGAGAAAGGCTTAACCAGCCAGTTGACAAAGAGCGTCACCAGCAGCCCCCGAGGGCGCCGGCCCACGTTCCGGATGGAAGTGAAGTCGACTTTCATCATCATCGGGATGATCATCAGCCAGATCAGGACCGCGATCGGAACATTGATCTGGCTTCCCGACCCGAATTCCATCCGCCGCAACGTGTCCACGAGCCCCGGTGTCAGCTTGCCGAGGAGCACGCCAGCCAGCATGCAGACTCCCACCCACAACGTGAGATACCGCTCGAAAAGGCTCAGTCTCTTCTCGACAGCCTGAGGTTGGGCTATTGTCTGTTCCATACAGGCGCCTCCAACACGAACTTCTTCACTGGGCCGCGCACACCGGCCGCTCGCTCGCCAGTTCCCTCAGCCGTTCTGGACCCAAGGGTGCTTCAGGCTTCCATGACACCAACGCAAATCGGCCAGCCAAGTGATCCCTGACCTCCGCGATAAACGGCAACTCGCGCGTACCTCGATCCACCAGCACGGGATCGCGGAATCCGTCCTGGAAGAAGCTCTGGTTGATCACCCATGCAAACGGCGTGATGCCGGCCCGGAGGAGGTCATCCTGGAGCCGCGCGGCTTCATGAACCGGTGTCGCCTCGGGGAGCGTGACGAGCAGAACGCGAGTGAACGAATCATCCCGGAGCCGCGGCAACAAGCGGCGGACGGTGTCAGGCGTGTCACTCATGGTCCGGGACACCTCGCGGTGATACGACTCCGCGGCATCCAACAGCAATAGAGTGTGGCCGGTCGGCGCCGTGTCGAGAACGACAAACTCATCCTCTCCGCGGGCCACGGTTTGTGCGAACGCGCTGAAAACGGCAATTTCCTCTGTGCAAGGCGACCGGAGGTCCTCTTCGAGGAGTGCGATTCCCTGCTCGTCAAGATTCGGTGCCGACTTCGCCATCACCTGCTCCGAGTACATGCGCGTCTCCACAGCCGGATCGATCCGGCTGACGGAAAGACCTCGGACTGCTGTGCCGATGGTGTACATAAGGTGGGCCGCGGGATCGGTGGTGCTCAGGTGGACCCGATGTCCACGGTGCGCCAACTCAACGGCGATCGCGGACGCCACCGTGGTCTTGCCCACCCCGCCCTTTCCCATGGTCATCACGACGCCGTGACCGGCCTTTTCGATCTGGTCCACGAGATCAGCGAGCGGAGGAGACGGCGACGCCGTGAGCCCGCTACTGTGTTCCACAGGAGCGTATCCTGCTCCACCCACAGTGAAGACCGCGCGTAGGTTCTGAATCCCCATGGGGGCATAGGGCAGCAGGGGAACCTCAAAGGTCGGCAGAAGGCGAAGTCCATCGGGGGTTTTTGCCAGCGCCTCGCGACCCCTCTGCTCAAGCGCTCGGGCCGCAGGATCAGATTGGTCGCGCGCAATGAAGACTCCATTGAGAAACAAGTATTGGTTGCTGACGCCGATGTCGGCTAATTCCGTCCGTGTCCGTTCCGCCTCGGCCAGCGCCGAGGTCTCCGGACGGCTGATAAGCACAAACGTCGTGGAAGTAGCGTCGCTGAGTGTCTTCAGGCTTGCGTCGTATAGCGCCTTCTGCGCCTGAAGGCCGGCCAGCGGACCCAGGCACGATGTCCCCGTCGTGTTCGTAGCGATGAAACCGGTCCACGCTGCCGGGAGTTTCAAGAGCCGCAGCGTATGCCCGGTGGGGGCCGTGTCGAAGATGATGTGGTCGAAGCCTTGGGTCGCGTCAGGATCTCCTAGCAGCTTGGTGAATTCGTCGAAAGCTGCGATTTCAACAGTGCATGCTCCCGAGAGCTGCTCTTCCATGCTGTTGATCGCAGCTTCGGGCAAGATGTCGCGATATGGACCCACGACGCGGTCGCGATACGCAGCCGCTGCCGCTTCCGGGTCGATGTTGAGCGCGAACAGGCCATCGGCTCCAGGCACGGCCACAGGTGCTCCCGATAGTGTGACTCCCAGAACCTCATCCAGGTTCGAGGCCGGGTCCGTGCTGACGAGCAACACTCGCCTTTCGCACCCTGCCAGCGCGACCGCCGTGGCACAGGCAAGTGACGTCTTACCTACGCCACCCTTGCCGGTGAAGAACAGGATTCGTGTGGCAGTTTGAAGGAACTCCGCGGTACGCACGCCGAATCCCCTCAACCGCAGCAGCGTCGCTGGACGATCCGCAGGCCGGCGGCGTCCGGCTTCCGGATACCCAGGTCGAGGCCGGCAGCGTTGGCGAGTTCCTCGCGACTGGGGTAGCGGCCAATGCTGATCACTTCGCCGTCGAGCAGTACGAGCGGGAGGCAGGTATTTCCATGCTCGTGCAGAAGGGCTTTCACCACTTCGTTGAAGGCAAAGGCTTGGGGTTGCTGCGCCAGGTTGTATCGCTCCACGTGAACGCCCTGGCCGGCTATCCATAGGAAGTCCGAGCCAAACTGTACCAGCGCGGGGTCGACATTCGGCCCGCAGACACCGGTCGAACAGCACATCGGGGGATCGAAGACCTCCAGCTTTTTCATCGTGGGTATGAGTTCCTCTCTTATCGTCGTTCGGCGATAGTTATAGGATTGCGACCAGCGCCTTAAGACGCCGGAGCGCCGGGAAATTGATGCAGTACCCGACACGCGAGCCCTCCTCCCGGCTGCGTATCAAGCCGGCTTCCTTCAGAATTCGCAGGTGTTCTGAGACTGTGGATTGGGCCAGTGGCAGCTCGCCGACAATTTGACTGCACACGCGGGCCTCCTTGTGAGACAGAAGGCGGAGAATTCGTACACGGGCCGGATGCGCAACCGCCTTGGCGAGCGTCGCGAGTTCCTCGTCCGCCGCGGCGCCTTCCACCGGCCGCAGGTCGGCTTCCAGTTCGAGTTCCGGTGTGTCGCAGCAGGCGATGGGGTCTTTTCTCGGAGCTTTCATCGTTAATCGTCGATTGACGATTCCAATATAGCGCATCAGCCGTGTCCGGTTCAAGCGATATCAGGAGGTGGTTATCCTTGTATTCCGGTCCGGCCGGCAGTATCCTGCACATGGGGAAGTTTGGGTCATGAAGGCTCGGCGCTCCATCGTTGTTCTGGTGGCCCTGCTGGGAGCCAGGCTCTTCGCAGCGGACTTCTGGGAGAAGAAGAGGTTTCCTGACTGGAGTGCGAAGGAAATCCGGAAGCTCCTCACCGATTCTCCTTGGGCGCGGCCCGTTCTTGTTCCGTTGGAGACGCTGCGCGGACAGCAAGCCACCTCTATGCCCCACACGCAGGCAAAGGGTGCCTGCCACCAATGCTCGGTCGGGGGCACTCCGGTGCAGCTCCAATCCAGCGACATTCCGGAGTTGGCCCACCCGCTCACCGTGACGGTCCGATGGCACAGTGCCTTACCCCTGAAGCAGGCCTTGGCTAAGTTGCTCTTCGGTGACGAGGTGAGCACGTCTGCGGCTGCCGCCGAGTTGCTCTCCCGGGAGGACGACTCCTATGTCCTCGGGCTTTCGTCGCTGCCGCGCCAGGTGCTGCCCGAGGATCTTGAGAGCATCAAGTCCGGCGCCGTACTCAGAGTGCGAAACGGTCCCTCAATTCCGGCGCGGGAAGCACGTGTAAGAGCGGAAGGCGACATGGTCAACCTGCTTCTGTACTTTCCGAAACCGCAGAGAGACGCCGCCGGCATTACTCTTGAGCATCGCGAGGTCGAGTTGGGAGTCAAATTGTTCGCCATCGAGATCAAGCGCAAATTCAAGCTGTCGGAGATGGTTTACCAGGGCAAGCTCGAACTCTAGTGTTTTCTGCAATCTAGGAAAGCGATGCTTCCGTGATTTTTTCTCTTGACATCCTTCGATAATTCCATTATTTTAGAAATATGAAAAAGGTCTCCGGGAACGACGTGAGCCGTTACGCCGCCATGCTGGCGGCCATGGGGACGGAACCCCGCCTTCGAATCATGCGCCTGCTGCTGTCCGCTCACCCGGGCGGCATGGTTGTAGGGGACATTCAGACGGAGTTGGGCACTTCCGCATCCACCTTGTCGTACCACCTCGAGAAACTGAAGAACGAGGGACTGATTCGTGTGCGCCGCCAGGGCACGTTCCTTTGGCACACGGCCAACACCGATGCGCTCCAGGAATTGCTCAACTTCCTGTACGCCGAATGCTGTGGCCGGACACAGACAGTGAACATCGAGGACCTCGTTTCGACGAAACCCCTAAAACAAGCGGCTCTTGCGCCGCGAGAACCCGAAAACTGAGCGAGAAAAACATCATGGATATCAAGCAAGCAGTGAAAGAGAGATACGGAAAAGCCGCCTTGCAGGTGACTGGCGGCGGCGCGCCCTGCTGCGGTGGGAATTCCTCCGGTGCGGGATGCGGTGACCCGATTACGTCGAACCTCTACGACGAAAAGCAGACAGGAGAGCTGCCGGAGACGGCTGTGTTGGCGTCCCTCGGATGCGGCAATCCGACGGCGCTCGCCCAATTGAACCCCGGCGAGACGGTCCTCGACCTCGGCTCCGGGGGCGGGATCGATGTGCTGCTTTCGGCGAAGCGCGTCGGACCGGCCGGAAAAGCTTACGGTCTCGACATGACCGACGAGATGCTCGCTCTTGCCCGGGAAAACCAGCGCAAGGCCGGTGTCACGAATGTCGAGTTTCTCAAAGGGGAGATCGAGAACATCCCCCTGCCGGACGCGAGCGTCGACGTGATCATTTCGAATTGTGTCATCAATCTCTCGGCGGACAAGGACCGCGTCCTGCGAGAGGCGTTTCGAGTGCTGAAGCCGGGAGGCCGTTTCGCCGTGTCGGACGTGGTGATGCGCGGGGAGGTGCCGTCCGCGGTGCGCCGCAACATCGAGCTGTGGGCGGGCTGTATCGCCGGAGCCCTCGAGGAGAACGAGTACCGGGCGAAACTGACCGCCGCCGGTTTCGGCGACGTCGCCGTCGAACCGACGCGCGTTTACCGGGTTGATGACGCCCGGGAGTTTCTCACGGCGTCGGGAATCGACGTGGAAGCAGCAGCCGCCGCCGTGGACGGCAAATTCATGAGCGCATTCGTCCGCGCTGTGAAGCCGGCGGAGGCAGGCCGCGCAACGGCGCAATGAGTACGGCGAGAGTGCTGATTCTGTGTACTGGCAATTCCGCCCGAAGCCAGATGGCGGAGGGTCTCCTTCGTCATCTGGCCGGCGGCCGCTATGAGGTGTTTAGCGCCGGGACACACCCGAGTTTCGTCCGCACCGAGGCGATTGCCGCGATGCACGAACTGGGGATCGACATATCGGGCCATCGGTCAAAGTCCGTCGACGAGTTTCGATTGCAAGCCTTCGACTACGTGATTACCGTCTGCGACAACGCCAGGGAAAGCTGCCCGGTATTCCCCGGAAACGCGCGACGGATTCACTGGAGCTTCGAGGATCCGGCGGCGGCCGTCGGTGACCAGGCAGTGAGGTTGGAAGCGTTCCGGCGAATTCGCGACCAGATTGCGGATCGCCTCCGCGACTTCGTGCAGGCGGCCGCCTGACGAATACTCACGTGACGTGCAACGTTCTCCGGCATGTTGACATCTAAAGAGAAGATAATGAAACGGAGGATCTATCTGCTGATGTCAAAACTTCTTCTGACTGCTCTGCTGGCCACGACCGCACTCTTCGGTCAATATAAGCTCGAGTCCACCGGAGCGCCGCCCGACGAATTGGCGCCAGCCGTCAAGGAAGCTTTACAAGCGAGCGGAGCGAAAATCGTTGGAGCCGACGGATCCGCGCTCTGTGAGATCTGGTTCCGCAAGTCGCTCCCGTCTGGTCCCGCCTCTACCGAGCAAGGGGTGAGTCTGAAGACCGTCCCGCACGGAGCAATGCTCGGTGTCATCCGCTTTCCCAAGCGCGGGCAGGACCGCCGCGGCTTGACGATTCCCGAGGGCGTCTACACACTTCGCTACAGCCTCTTTCCGCCGGACGGCAACCATCAGGGAGTCGCCGCACAGCGGGACTTCCTGCTGCTTGTCCCTGCTGCCGCGGATACTGATGTCAACTCGACGCCTTCGTTCAAGGAAGTCGTCGCGATGAGCGCCAAGACGACCGGTGGTTCGCATCCCGCAAGCCTGAGCCTGTGGAAAGACGAAGCCGGACACGAGCCGGGTCTGGCCCAGGAAGGTGAATCCGACTGGGTGCTGCACACCAAGATTGGTGACACAGCGGTCGGTCTGATTGTGGTCGGGGTTTTCCAGGGCTAGGGGATCTTGGCCGGGGACGAGCCTCGGTTCGTTCCCGGCGCTACGTCGTCGACAGCGCCGCCCGCATCTCGTTGAGGGCTTTCGTCAAACTCCCCACCTGCTCGCCAACCGGCAAGTACTCCATCGTGATGTACCCGCCATACCCGGCCTTCTGGATCGATTTATAGATATTTGCGTAGTTTAGCTCGCCTGTTCCGGGATCATTACGCCCGGGATTGTCCGCGACGTGATAGACCGCGACGTAGGGCGCCGCTTCGACGGCTGTGCGGATGACGTTCCCCACTTGCACCTGCTCGTGATAGATGTCGAACAGCAGCCTGACGTTTTGGTTGTCGACCTCGCGAACGAGCTTCAGCCCTTCGGCGCAGGTGGTCAGGAAGAAGCCCTTGTGGTTGACCTTCGCGTTGAGTGGTTCGACGATCAGCGTGACGTTCGCCTTCGCCGCCAGTTCTCCCGCGCGCCGGGTCCCTTCGAGCAAACTGGCGTACTGTTCCTCCCTCGAACGGCCCGGGATCTCGTCCCCGCTCATGAGAATAATCTGAGGGATTTCAAGCTTCTGCGCGAAAGTGATGGCTTGCCTGACGTCATTGAGAAAATTCTCACGCTGTGCCGGATCCACCATCGAAACCGGCCGGTTCTTCCAGTTCGGCGTGGCGATGATCGTGTCCATGCCCAACCCGAATGACCGAGCCAGCTTCTTCACACGATCGACTTCCGTTTCGGACCAGTTGATGTGTTCGCCGACGAGTTCGACGGACTGGACGCCGGAGCGCGCGGCGGCCTCCATTTTTTCGTCAAAGGTCCCCTTGAGCGTCCAAAGCATCACCGAAGAGGTGATCTTCGCCTTTTTCGGCGGCGCCGTGGTCTGTCCCGAGGCCGTCCGGCCTGCCAGGGCCGCTCCGGAAGCGGCCACAAAGGTCCTGCGATCCATACATGCTATTCTAGAGAATCATCAGCCATCCCCGGGGTTTCGCATGCGCCAGTTGAGGTACACCACGCGGAGCGGCATCGATGTGGTCCGCACCGTCTCGCGAGTGCCCTTCCGCAAGGGTCTTGACCACCTTCTGCGCGAACTCGATTCATTCCGCGGCATTTATCTTTCTTCCGGCTACGAATATCCCGGCCGCTATTCACGTTGGGACATCGCCTCGACGAGGCCGCCGCTGGAGATCGTGGCATATGGCCGGCGGATCGAGTTCCGGGCGCTGAACGTCCGCGGCGAAATCCTGACCCAGATGCTGTACCCGGCTCTTGCCGGCCACCCACACTGGGAGTCGCTGGAGCCTTGTGGGGGTTCTCTGGTAGGCCGGCTGAAACCGCTGCCCGAGTTGTTCCCGGAGGAGGAGCGCAGCAAGCAGCCCTCGGCTTTCTCGATCCTGCGGGCTCTGATCGAAGAATTTCGGAACGAAGAGGACTCGCGCCTGGCGCTGATTGGCGCCTTCGGCTACGATTTGCTCTTCCAGTTCGACCCGATCCGGCTGCGGCTGCCGCGGAGCGGGCAAAAGGACCTCCACCTGTTCCTTTGCGACGACATCTATTTCATGGATCGCAAGAAGGAGCAGATCGAACGTTACCAGTACGATTTCGAGAAGGACGGACTCTCCACACTGGCGCTCGATCATTCGGCGGAGCCGGTTTCCCCGCCTGGGCGATCATCGATTGAAGGCATCGCCTCCGATCACGCGCCGGAGGAGTACATGGCGAATGTCGAGAAGGTTCGCCAAGGCATGAAGCAGGGCGACTACTACGAGGTCGTGCTGCGCCAGACGTTCCGCGCGCCTTATGATGGCAGCCAGTCCGAGCTGTTCCGGCGCATGCAGGAGACCAGCCCGAGCCCGTACGAGTTCTTTCTCCAGTTCGGCGATGAGCAACTGATCGGCGCGTCGCCTGAGATGTTCGTTCGGATCGAGGGGGACCGCGTCGAGACTTGCCCAATCTCAGGCACCGCCCGAAGGACCGGCGATCCGATGCACGACGCCGACAGCATCCGGCAGTTGCTCAATTCCGCCAAGGAAGAATCTGAGCTGACGATGTGCACCGACGTGGATCGCAATGACAAGTCGCGGGTTTGTGCGCCGGGCTCGGTAAAAGTCATCGGCCGGAGGCTGATCGAATCCTACGCCGGCGTTTTCCACACCGTCGATCATGTGGAAGGAATTCTTCAACCGGGCTACGACGCGCTGGATGCATTTCTCAGCCACATGTGGGCGGTTACGGTCATCGGAGCTCCGAAGAAGGC
>DATIFQ010000462.1:0-16333 GCA_035455185.1 Bryobacteraceae bacterium
CTTCTCCAACTACCTCGACCTAGGATGGACGAAGCGCCACGAACGATCAGCCTGCGAGCGACAGCACTACCGCCCAACGTGGCCGTTCCTGCGCCTCCCAGCCTCGCCACGCGCTTGTGCCGCTCCGTCCGGGCCTCGCGCCCTGCGTCAGCGTATGGGCTGGAAGGTCAACCACGAGCGGCTGGGTGCGTGCCGACCAAATCTCGGGAAATTCCGAGACAGCAAGAAGGTTTCTTGTTGCACAGATTGGTTATCATACAAGCCGATAACCCTGTACCAAATCGCTGACCGAAAGATAGGGCGCGTTCTCGAAGTCAGTGATTTATTCTTGGGTATGCTCTCTTCGACCGCCGTTGCGACCGCCGTTGCGACCGCCATTGAAAGGCGCAGAGGAAAGCGCTACCTGCTGCGACTCGCCTGCCGAGTTACCTCTTGGGACGGGCACTTCGAGGAAATGCAGGGAACCACCGCCGACATCAGCCGAACGGGTGTGCGGGTCGTCTTCCCGGACGAAGTCGCGCTGCCGATGTTGCACATTGGAGAAACTGCTTGCGTTCTGGTGGACCTGCCGCATAGTCCTTACTTCACTCCACGGCAACTCGAATGCATGTGCAGGGTCGTTCGCATTGGCGACGAAGATCCCACAGGCCCGACAGCCGCCTTCGAGATTGTTCGCACCCGCGTTCGCGAGCGGAACGGTGGGCTGGTAGACGGAGATCCCATCACCAAATTTCTTCAGTGAAGCGAGGATGGGAAGGGGCCGTGCGGCGATGGCTAGCAGGGCAAAAAAAAGGCCACCGGCTTGGCGTCCCGATGGCCTCTCTGGGAGCAGAAGATTTACCGGCGAACAGGACGGCTTTACTATGATGCGCCCTACCTCTGGCGCGCGCCGGTTCGCGTATCAAAAATGCTACGCTCCTAAATCCCGTCTTGATGTCTCTTTTTGAACAGTCCAACCGGCTTTTTTTTGTTCCGGGGCGGGCGGCACACGTCGGGGCGGCATGAGCGCGACTGGAAGGTTTGGAAGAGGGCCATCCTGCCGTCGATCAGGAACGGTTGAATTGAAAGGCAGCCTCGTTTCGCAAGGGTCGTGCAGTGAACCGCGATTTTCTCTCACAAAAAATGGCCACCGAACTTCTGAGATTCGATGGCCTATCCTGAGTCTTCCGATTTGGTCTTGTCTCCGGGTTAGGCGGTCTCGACACTCTTGGGCTTGTGCGACGCGCCCTACCCGTAGCTGCCGAGGAGATGTTACGCTCCTGCAATCCTGTTTTCAAGTGCTTTTGGAACAGTCGAGCAAGTTTCTTTCGATCCGGCACCGTTGCACGGGCGGCTCGCGTTGAGGCGATTGGGCGGCGGCTTCAAGACAGAAAAAGGCCACCGCTGGTCGACCGGTGGCCTAATGTGGAGGAGTTTCGTATCTTCGTACAGTCTCGGAAATGATCCTACTGTTCCGTTTCTTCTGTCAAGCTCATTTTTCACATCTAGGGATGCGGCAATCACCACGGCGGCTGAACACGAAAAAGGCCAGTGAATCGGAGGCGTTCACTGGCCCGCTCGCAATCATAATCTTCGGTCAGCGGGTTGGTGCCCGATGGCCTCGTGAGGGCAAGGTGTAGGAATTAGCGGACCTGCTGAGTCTCTCTATGATCCACCCTACCCAAGTTGCGCCAAAATTGGCGTGGAAAGGATATTACGCTCCTAAACTCTGTTTGTCAAGTCAACTTTATTTCGCTCCGGGACCGGGGCGCGGGCGGCTGAATGGGCTGGAAGGACAACGCGTGCCAGCGCCCAGCACTGGAATCCTGCAGGATCACGCGCTTCTTCTGCGCCGCCAAGCCTTCACCAGAGGATTCGCGGCTCTGTCGGCCTGTGGACGCCATCCCCGCCCTCGTCCACGGTCCAATTGCCTTCCCTCGGCGCATCGTCCATCGAAGTGTCCGTCGGTTGTTGCACTTGCTCCGCTGAGTGTAGCGTGAAGTGCCGCTCGGCGATCTGCTCTGCCGGGATGCCTGCAGTCTCCTGGGCCTTGAGCGCATCCTCGACCGAGGCGTGCTGCATACGGTCCAGAGCCTCGACCACGCGCACTGCCGTATTCATGTCCCACTTCACCGGCTTGACGACTCGGTTGGTGATGTGAAGACGCTGGCCGTCTGCCGTGATCTCCGTTTTCTCGGTGACCATCTCTTCTTCCAGCGGCCACGTCAGCATGCGCTGAGCGCGTTCCAGCAGCAGATTCTTAACCTGTTCGGCCTCTTCGCGCCGCTGTAACTCGCGTTCAAGACGACGCTGGGCCGCTCTCGCGCGCAGCTTCTCGAAGCGGGCGAGGTTTAGCTCCTCATTGTGCCGGTCCCAGGCGTCGGCGCGCTCAACCCAGTTCCAGCGAGAGGCGATCCGCTCGATGTTCCTGACCGAGCACCGAACTTCCTCCGAAGTTTTACCGAAGCTCCGATTATTCGGCCCGAGGCGCAAGTAGACCTGGAAATGGCTGTAGGTTTTGGCACTTTCGTTCTTCATGCGCAGCCAAGGCCGCGCCTGCTTCTCTTCGCTCACGGCCACACCCGCCATGACCCGGTCCGGCGCAATTCGTCCCGAATTCCGTCCGGTTGGCCCTCCCGCCGCCCGAGTCTCACTGGGATTTGATTTCTAGATCCGATTATGCCCTGGATCGCGGCGCAAGAAAAGCCCTCTCTACCCGTTCTGTCGCTCCAGAGACCCGGCAGCAACGCACACCTGCGGCCAAGACCTGGGGGACCGGGCTGGCGGGGGGCTGCGGTCCGCTACGGCCTCCCTCTGTTCGCTTACCAGCCTCACGCCACCCTGATTGTTAGGACTGCCGTGTACCAATTATGTACCACGGGTCTGCTTTTTTGCCTTTTCTGGCATTTCTGCGCCCTTAGCCGGTCAATAACTTGCGTGTTTTCAATCGGGTTCAGTAATTCGACCCCCTCCTCCAGCACCATCATTGTAAGGGAGTTGTACGATCCTGACGCTCCTCGTTCTGGACTTCGGAAGGGGCCAGTGTGCCCGGAAGTGTGCCCAGATGCTCCAAGTGGTGCTGTACCCACTCGGCAGCGGGGTCTAGATGCCGGTCGCTCACGATATTGGGGGAGTTGTCGATCCAACCCGCCACGTCTCGCAGCCCGCAGCGTCCGATGAGCCCCGTAGAAACCCGCAGCGTTGTGCATTCATTCGGAACTACTGCTCCAGTACCGAGCACGCCCGGTACTATCCCTAACCGTGTTCTAGGCCCATTTGCGAACCCAGCCTGCCGGTTAACGATGAATAGGAAAGGACGCCGTATGGGCGCAGGCGGAGGGGATCACCAATGAGAGTGGCGGTGAAGATGACAAATCAGAAACCGAGAACAGCGCGGTCGATGGGCCTCAGTGATGAAGAGGTCGCCAAGATGCTGGGCATCCGCCTAGAGCGGCTTGTCAATGCCCTTGACGAAGCAGGGCTATGTCGATGCCCTCGGCGAAGTGGGGCTATGTCGATGTCCGAAGAAGGTGACACCGGTGTCGGCCCTTTCGGCTATCGCCGGGAGGATTCTGTTCCTTCGACTTCAGGCGGGCCTGATTCTGCACGATGAACGCCTTGATCTCGTCTGCCATCGACAACGTCTCGGCGGCGGTGTGCCTCCCGGTGTACCCGAAGCCGGGTGGCGCCGTGATTCTCTGTGTTCTACAAGCCGCTGAAAATGGGGCTTTGCCACCGGCCGGAGCCGCGTCCAATCACCCCGAGATGGGACTCAAAATCCCGCGATCTTTTACTGGTCATGGGGGTTCAACCCCCTCCAGCACCATAATGACTTGGCGGGAACTTCTGGAAGGGTTTTCACTATGAGATCGTACGTGTGGTCGTTCAGGCGGGCTGCGTTGCTTGCGATGATCCTCTCGCTTCCGCTTTCAGCGAGCGATCGACAGAAAGGAATTTACGTCTCAACTTCAGATTCCATACTTCCGCACATTGCCGACGGCAACGGTTGGAAAACGCTCATCACATTGGTCAACACGCGTTCTGTGGACGTTCAGTACACTCTGGCGTTCCATTCCAGTCCGGCGGGTCAACCGTGGAAATTGAACATTGCCGGGCTCGGTGCTGTCAGCACGATCTCCGGAACCATCCCGATCGGCGGATCTGTGTTCTTCGAGACTACCAACCCACCTGGCGCGACATCCGTAGGCTGGGCAGAGCTTGAAGACAACTACGATCGCGTTGCGGGCATGGCCGTCTTTCGATTTTCCCCCGAAGGCCTCCAGGACACGGAAGCCGTCGTGCCGTTTGCGAACAAATACGATACTGACTTCTACATTCCATTTGACAACCGAGCCGGGTTCGTCACCTCGATTGCAATCGTAAATCCCTCGTCGCACGATGTGGCTGAGGTATTCATTGAGTTCCGGGACTTGAAGGGACAGCGAATCCTTCAAGAGACGATTACGTTGCAGCCGCTTGAGCATCTTCCGTTTTCAACTATTCAGAGATTTTCCGCAACCGCTGACAAGAATGGCGTGATTGAATTTACAAGCGTTCGGGGAGTCTCCGCCTTAGGAATCCGGTTCAATCCCCGCTTTTCGTTCACGTCGGTGCACGCTCTGAGCAAGTGAGGCGAGTCTGGGATCAACTCGGCCGCCGCCTGCCCAGCGAGTGCCGGCAGGTAGTACTGGGTTCGCCCGCCCTTGTAGAGCCAGTCACCGGCGTGCTTCTCGCCCTTGCCTTTGGTACCGCATACAGTGTTCGCCTTCCACCTTCGGTGTGCTCGTCCGGGCTGCCACGCGGTGTTCGAACCGGGATGCGCGGATCCAGCCTGTTTCAGGTTGACACGCCGGTGAGACACCAAAGTGTTTCAGGTTGTGTCTCATACGTTTCCCCAACAGACCTGAACGAAAACAAGTCTCCCATTCTCAACATGCTAAGGTTCTCCCCGCATTTGGCCTGAGCCCTGCTCTATCATCCGTAGAACTTAATCTCTCACCGGGGGGAGACACCCAATGATTTCCGAGAGGATCTTCGAAGCGCCCTCAACCAAAGAACGGCTTGAGACCGGCTTCGCACTCTTGCAGTCTATTCTGGAACAGCGGCTGGCCGCGGGGGATTCCGGGTTTGCCTGGGGCATTGAACGCTGCATTGTGGATTGCGAACTGGACCAGTTAGAGACCGATCTCTACTCGCTCAGACCGCCGCAGGCCAGCTAGCTCAGGCGCTCAAAAGGACCCGACGCTCCAGAAATTCCCGTTCGTAACTTAGAAGATCGGGGTGCCGTGCTTGGTCGGCTATGTCAACGGCAGGCCTAGAATGAGTTCAGAGGGGGAACGGTTATGCCTCGGAAGAACGCCTTCCACCCGCCGCTGCGAACAGCATTCGTAGCGGTTCTCCTGCTTGCGCAAGCCTCGCTAATCCTGAGTGCGGCGGAAATTCCAAAAGGTACTCACGTCCTGCTGCGGATGGTGAACTCCGTCACCACCCGGACCGCCCGGGTGGGCGATCAAGTCTACATGAGAACGGCAAGCCCCATGGGAGTCTCTGACAGGATCGTCGTGCCGGTGAACAGCTACGTGCAGGGCGTCGTCACGTCCTCCAGGCGCGGTGGGCGAGTCTCCGGCCGGGCGGAACTGGGCCTTCGGCTGGACACATTGACCCTTCCGGCGGGGAGGAGCTTCCGGCTTTCCTGTGGGCTTCAGTCGGTCGATGCTCAGGGATCGAGTCAGAGAGCCGAACCAGAGGGAGCCATCGACCAAGGGCCGGATCATGGCCGCGACGCCGCCAGAATCTTGATCACGGCCGGAACCGGAGCCGCCCTGGGAGCGGTGGTTGACCAGACGGTGCAGGGGGCCGCAATTGGGTCAGGCGCCGGCGGCGCTGTGGGACTGGCGACTGTTCTGCTCACGAGGGGGCGGGAAGTGGAACTGCGGCAGGGAGCGACTCTCGACGTGATCCTGGACCGGCCCCTGCTCATCGAGTAAGCCACCCGCACGATCGATCGCTACTGCAATCGCAACACGAAGAACGAGGGGAGCGCCGGGCTTCGGTTGAGATCGTTCCCCCAACTGGACGCCGCGAGAATCCAACCACTGTCGTCCACCCATAGCGAGCGAATCTCGATGGCCTCGGGCTCAGGGTGACTGGTCACCTCACGCAGGTTGATACTGGCCGCCAGGACCGGTGCATTCGGGCTCAAGTCGAAGACATCCACTGTGCCATTTTCGTTTCCGGCAATCAGCCACCGCTTGTCGGCGGAAAGGGCAACGGTGTTGGTGGAGGGACGGTCGATGAACTGTACCAGGTTCAGCGCATCGTCGTAAATCCAGATGCCCCGGCCGCAGCAACCCGGCGTCGTCTGGAAGAGCATCTGAATGTCGGCGTATAGAGCAACCTGCGACACCCTGCCGAGCAGATCGTCAGGGTTGGGGATAGCTCCAATACGCGCGCCGCTGGCGCGGTCGAACACCACCGTCAAGGCGGATTCCAGCGTTTGTCCGTATTGCTGAAGGATTGCGAATGTATTCTTGTCCATCCGGAATCCTAGTTCTCCTTGATTCAGCTCCGAGAGGTAGACCCGCTGTTCGTCAGCCGCCAACTGGCCTTGCCCGTGTGCAACAAGGAGCTCGCCTCTGGTTTGCTTCTGGCGCACTTCCAGCGCGCTCAGTCCAAAACTTGACAGGGTCAGAACCTTCACGAGCGAGAAGGGTTGCCGCTTGTTGAATACGTAGAGAGTGCCGTCTGCCGAAGCGACGAAAAGATACTTATTGTCACCGCGGACGGCTGTGAGCGGAGCCCAACTCACATTGACGATGGCGACGAGCGGAAAGCCCTTGGCATCATTGTGTTCCAGGATGAACAACCTTCCATCATTGGAAGCAAGATAAACCTGCTGGTGGTCGGCGTAGACCGCCTGAGGTGTGGTGAAACTCCCTTCGATCCCGTCCCTGGCGGAGACGAGGGAGAGTGTCTGCGCCATGCCCACGGGCAAGGCGGTGAGGGCGAGTAGCCCAGCGAGTGTCAACCTGGTCATCTGCCCCTCCCTACTTATGATGTGATTGTAGATCAGTTTTCGTTACACCTGCTCTCAGAGAACCACTCTTTTCTCAGCGCACCGGCGCGAAACCTGGTTGGCAGGTCCGGAGACCTACCCGATCGTCAAGTAGGGAATCGTTGATCGACAGTGTGGCGAAGGAGTCCTGTCCTGCGTCGGCGCACTTACCGCTAGGATTTTCAACAGGCTCCTATTGTGCCGAGCGGAATCTTACTACTGCGAGCCGGCCGGCTTGCGCCTGGCGAGCAGGAGGTTTGAAGGGACTCGCGAGAAGCCGTAGCCAATGTGAAAGCCGAGTGGCTTCGCTCCGCCGCTCTCGTACGCCTTCCTCAAATCCGGCTCTTCCCGCCAGCGGAAGCTGCCATATGGGCGGGTATACTCGCCGTACAGTTGGACCTGCCAGCCCGCCGTATCGAAGAAGCGATACGGAATACCTGAATCATCTTGCAGGATTACGCTGCTGCCCACCAGGACCCGGTCACGAATAATTGAAAACGCCGGGTCGTGCGGCATGTAGGACGTCGCCTTGAGGAATGTTGTCATTCCCCGCAACTCCTCCAAATACGCGAGAAACGGCTTGTTCTCTCTGAGCCGCTCGTCGGACAAGTTGACCGAGAAGTAAAAGAGCTTCTGCGCCGGGCCGTTCGCATCCGAACGGAAGTCGATCTCCACTCCCTTGTCGCCGATTCTGCCTGGCGCCTTATAGTCAGCGGCGCGTTCAACAACGCGCCCATCCGCATCCAGGCGCACATACTGGTATCCGAGGATTGTATGGTGCGTCCGTGCGAGCAAAAGGAGAATGGGCGGCAACAACCCGTCGGTCACCTGGCCTCGGAACTCCCGGTCCATCTCTCGGGTAATAAAGAAGCTGCGCTCTAGTTCGGAAGATACGGAATCCCGCACCTCCGTCAGATATTTGGACAGGTCTCCCTTGGCGACTTGCTTTGGCGTGGGCAGCGTGCCCGCGGGCTCGAGTCCCACCATCACGTACACCGGGCTGTCCGGGAAGAATACCGTTGCCATCAGGACGTCCGGACCGCTGAAGGGGTAGAAGACAAGGGAGGTCCCGGCCGGTAGACCGCTTAGTTCCTTCTTCTGGAATTGGCGCATCGCCGGAAGCCACTCGTTCTCAACTTTCCTCCAGAGCGAGTCCAGTTCCCGGCGGTGGACATTCCACCCATCCTTGCGCTCCAGGCTCGTGAACTGGCTAGCCTTGTCGCCCGGCAGGCCGGCAAGGAATCGGCCCAGGTCGTCAGCGGCGCTGCGGGGAGGCGCCGACCCGGACAATTGAGGCGCAGGGGAGGCTTGCTCGACGTTCGCGGGGGACCGCCCGCACGCAATCAAGACCACTGCGAGAACGAGCGTGAGAAACGATGCCGGTTGCAGCAAAAGTGCGGCCGCCCTCTCACCATGCTCGCGACTCAAAGCAGGCGAAGTCTCCATTCTTGTCTCCGGAAGAGCTTGAGTATCCCTCACGCACGACTTGCGCTTCAAGCGGCAGGCTCACGAGAGTACGTTGAGCGGCCGCAATGTGCCCGTCACCATGGAGTTACAGGAGGACTTCGAGGATCTCTGCGCTTCGTTGAACGGGCGCAGCGTTGATGCCCGATCACCCTTGGGACGCCCGACCGGTCGCGCCGTGAAGGTACAGATTGATGGTGAACGTAATCAGTGACAGCAACACAAGGATCGACCCCACGCCGATTACCTTCTCCGCTCCCGTGTACCCGTAAGTGAAGAGTCCGAGACTGATCATCATCACGGGCAAACCGATGTTGTGGCCCCAGAAATGCCAAGCCGACAGCCTGCTCTCGCCGCAACGCGGGAGCACGGTGTACACAATGCCCGTAATTGCCATGGTGGCCCACCCCAGCAAGGTGATGTGGGCATGCACGGAGGAAAGGGTGAAGTCGTGTGACACCGCCATCGCGACGCCCATCACGAGTCCGAGCAGCATGTAGAGAGATGCGATTTTCACCAACCTGATTCCAAGTTTCATGTCTTCCTTCACCTTCCTAGGACTTTGAGGCCGGGGTCCGAATTCGTCTGTGACTGTGGTCACGAGGCCGATGGTTTGGGATAGAATCACGGTTGCAACTGGAGCCAAGTACCATGCAGAGACGACATTTTCTTGGAAGCCTTCCGCTGGCAATCGCCGCCGGCGGTGCGATGCGGGCCGAAGTTGAACCGAAAGCGCCCGTGGTGACGAATCCCCGGGCCACCGCAGGCGATCCGGTGGAGCCGAAGTGGGAGTCCGCCATCACCCTCACGGTTGGGCCGCAGAAGGCGGACCTCACCGGATCGGATCACAAAGTGATCCAGGCGGCTGTGGATTACGTCGCACGGCTCGGCGGAGGAACGGTTCACATCCTGCCGGGAACCTACCGGATGAGGAACGCCGTATACCTGCAATCCCGCGTGCGGATTCTCGGTAGCGGCGACGAGTCCGTGCTGATCAAGGAACCGTCGGTCAAGACGAATCTCGCCTCCAACTCCGACTGGTACGACCAGGAGGTGACGCTGGAAGACGCCGCGGGCTTCGAAATCGGCGACGGCGTGGTCCTTAGGACGCGCAACCCGCACAACGGCAGCTTCGATACTTACAAGCGCACGCTCATCGCGCGCAGCGGTAACCGATTCAAGCTAAACGAGATGCTGGTGGAGAACTTCTGGGTTCGGGAAGGCGCAACTGCCGCAACACTGTTCGCCCTGTTCGACGGGATGCACGTCTCGGACGTGACGATCGAGAACATCACGCTCGACGGCAACAAGAGCGCGAACGAGTTCCTGAACGGCAACTACGTGGGGTGTATCTTCCTCCGGGAGAGCAACCGCATTCACATGCGCAGGGTGGCGGCCCGCAATTTCAACGGCGACGCGATCAGTTGGCAGGTCTGCCACGACGTGCGGGTCGAGAACTGCCACAGCCACGACAACGGCGGTTACGGCGTGCATCCCGGGTCCGGATCGCAGCGGACCGTAGTGGTGAATAACCGACTCGAGCGCAATGAAATCGGCTTCTTTTTCTGCTGGGGAGTCAGATGGGGACTGTGTGAAGGGAACACCATACTCGACAACCGAAAATTCGGCGTCTCGGTGGGCCACAACGATACCGACAATCTGATCTGCAAGAACGATATCCAGCGGAGCGGCCAGGTGGGGGTGCTTTTCCGGCAGGAGCACGGTCCCACGTTTTCGCCGAACCGCAACCGTCTCGAAGAGAACCGGATCATCGACAGCGGCGCGGAGAAAGGCATCGGCGTCAAGGTCGAGGGACAGACGCAGTCGGTCGAGATTGCGCGCAACGAGATTCGGGAAAACCGCCAGCAGGCCGAGCGTGTGGGTATTCTGATCGAAGCCGACGCCACCGACATCCGCCTGTCCGGAAACATTATCGAAGGTTTTGCGCAGCCGGTCGCCGACCTGAGAAAGACATAGGTTCAAAGGCACGCATGAGATCACTATTCGTTGCGGTTACGGGATTCTGGCTTTGCGCCGGCGCGAGTGCCGCGGAACTACCCGGCAAATACTTCCAACTGATGCAGGCGGGAATCGCACCCGTGGAGAACCGATTCGCCGAAGGTGACCCCGGCGACCTGGCGATGCTCGAGAAGCAGCCCGGCTGGCGTCATTTCCCGCACGCGCTGCTCGTCGCAGCGGTGCTTTACACGAAGCGAAATCCCGCAAACACGCGCTATCACGACGCAAAGATGCTGGCTCTGGCGAAGAAGATCGGAGACTTGGTGGCCAAGGAGAACCAGACAGGCGCCTTCACCAAGCGCCTTGACCATCACCGGGACCTCTACATGTGGCTGGAGGCTTACCGGGTGCTCGAAAAAGATCTGGAGCCCGACCGGCGGGCGGCATGGCGCAGCGAGATCGAGAAGAACCTCGAGGAGCTTTCGGCCGACGTGGCGCCGCGAGTTGACTTCGGCGCTTATATCTCACCGTTTATCGGAACCTCTCCGAATCATTACTCGCTCTGGTCCTCGACACTGCACATGGGCGGTATCGTGTTCGGAAACCGTGCCTGGCGAGACCTCGGCGCGCGCGTCATGCACCGGTTCGTAGCCGAGGAGCAGGCGCCTGACGGCTATTGGGGCGAGCACGATATCACCGGTCCCACCACCGGGTACGATAACCTGACGATGACCGCTGCCGCCCTGTACTACGAGAACAGCAAGGACCCCGCGGCGCTCGAGGCCCTGCGGCGCTCCAACGACTTCCATACGCACTTCACCTATCCCGACGGGAGGCCGGTAGAGGTCGTCAACGACCGGAACCGCTACTGGGAAGTGAATGCGTGGGGGCACTTCGGGTTCTCTCATTTCCCGGATGGCCGGCGGTTCGCCGCCTTTCTTGCGTCGCATTTTGAGGAAGATCACCTCGACATCGAAGATCTGGGCAGGGTCGCGCAGAGCGCTCTGTACTACCACAACGGGCCGTCGTCGCCGATTCCACAAGACTCGAAGAGCGACGTCTACCGGATGAAGCGAGCCACGGCGGGCATCCGAAAGAGCGGCCCGTGGGTGGTTTGCCTCTCGGGACTGATCAGCACCCAGGCGCCGACCAACCAGTTCTACCTGGACCGGCAAGGGCATGTCAGCGTATTCCACGAGAAGGCCGGCCTGATCATCACCGGCGCAAATTCGAAACGTCAGCCGGAGCTGGCCACGTTTTGGGAGAAATTGGAGGGAGAGACCTACCACATGCCGCAAGCGGCGCGCCTGCGCATGGCTGGAACGGAGGACCGCCTCTCACTGGCGTACAACTCATTCTTCAGTGACCTCTATGTCCCCGCTCCGAAGGGACCGGACGTCGAGTTGAAATTCCGTGTGACTCCGAAGGGCCGCCGCGACGACGGATCCCTAAACCTTCAGGTATGCCTCAAGGCCGGGGAGACGCTGGAGACGGGATCCGGCAAACAGCTCACCGTCGGCACGGACAATATCGAACTAGGGGCGGCGGAACTGGGCGGCTGGATCCGGCATCGCAGCTGGACGCTGAAGCTCGACCCGGGGGCGCGCCTGTCCTGGCCGGTTTACCCTTTCAATCCGTACGGGAACGGTCCCGAGAAGAGCCTGAGGAACGCTGTCGCCGTTGTCTCCGTGCCCATTCAGGCGAACAGGCCTTCCGGGCAGGCCTATGGCGCGGGCGTGCAGGAGATCTCATTCACAGTGCGGGTTGAATAACGCGACCGGGCCTGCTGCCGGGTATCAAATGACCTGCAGCCAGCTTGTAAAGGGCAGGCCCGCTTGACGCCGTGATAGAATCCGAGCGCTCGGAGGATTTCGGGCAAGGAGGTCGAAATGTCTGGAAGGCAGCATTCTTTCACTCGCCGGCAGTTTATGGCGGCGTCAGGGGCCGCTTTGAGCATGACTCGGGCAACACCGCTCGCGGCAGCCGGTAACGCGCCGGACGCTCCCTGGAGCGGCGCTGCGGTCGTCCGCAAGGTCTATCTCACGGCGCGCCAAGCCAGTTGGCCTCGACCTGACATGAACCTCGATCAGGAAATCCGTGAGATCGAGGCCAACTTGGCGGAGGTGGAGCGCCGGTATCCGGGACGGATTCGATTCACCGGCGGAGAGGTGCTGCGCGACCCCAACGACGTGGCGGCCTGGGCGGGAAACATGGGTGACGCGGACGCCGTTCTCGCGTTCAACATGACGAACGGCGTTCTTCGGATGCTCGAAAAGGTGGTCGACTCGGGCAGGCCGATGCTGTTGTTCGCGAGGCCCTATGCCGGGCACGATTGGACGCACTGCTCTGCCTTCGGCCAGATGGGGAAGAAGGCGGACGTGATCGCGTCGAGCGATTACGCGGAACTTGATCCCTATGTCGACGCCTTCCAGACGATTCACCACTTGCGCCACAGCAAAGTGCTTGTGATGGCGCCGGAGCGGTGGCGTCCGAACGGAGATGGTTACCGCCAGCAGTTCGGGACCACGTTCCAGTCTCCGACCTACCTCGACCTCAAGGCCGGCTACGAGGCTGCCGACGTGAAGGAGGCGCAGAAGCTGGCGGACGAGTTCATTCGCGACGCAGCGAAAGTCGTGGAGCCTCCGCGGGAAGACATCGTTGACTCGATGCGGTTGTATCTCGCCATTCAGAACATGATGCAGCACGAGAACGCGAATGCGATCACGATCGACTGCCTGGGT
Source organism: Bryobacteraceae bacterium (assembly GCA_035455185.1). Classification (GTDB taxonomy): domain Bacteria; phylum Acidobacteriota; class Terriglobia; order Bryobacterales; family Bryobacteraceae; genus JAEHDI01. Next base: position 13,198 of record DATIFQ010000462.1, read on the forward strand.
GGGTTCGGCAGGCGCGAGCTGCCGGCGTATCCCTGCATCGCGTTCTCGAAGCTGAACGACACCGGCCAGTACGGTGTTTGCGAATGCGACCTCGAGTCGACCATGACCCAGCTTCTGGTGACGTCGTTCTCCGCCAAGCCCGGCTTTGTCTCGGACCCGGTGTTCGACACAAGCCGCAATGAAGTGATCCATGCGCACTGTGTCTCGGCGACAGCGATGGAGGGCGTTGGCATGCCCGGAGCGCCGTACATGGTGCGTACCCACCTGGAGGACCACAAGGGCGTGTCGATGCAGGTGCTGCTGGACGCGAAAGGGCCGGTGACGGTTGCGCGGTTTACGGGACCGGACAAACTGCTGGTTTCGACCGGCGAAGCGGCCGGCAACGTCGACGACGAGCGCGGTTGCAGGACGAAGATCCGCACGAAGGTCACCGACGCGCGGAAGTTCCTCCGCAACTACGCGCTGGTCCGAACTTCCGGCGTGCAGCCTTCCAATACGCGCGACCTGTTGCACAGGGTGGTCTTCTACGGGGACCACGTGGAAATGATCGAGCGGCTGGGGCGGCTGACCGGCTTCCAGGTGATGCACGAGGTGTAGGGCGGCGGACATCCGGACTTCCTGCGACGAGATTCAGCGGATTCTCTCCCACGGAACCCGCCGTTACTGTTTGGGGGCGACCGAGAGGATCCGGCGGACGAGCACCGGATCGTCTTTCAATAGTCCGGATTTTGGGAGGCGTGGTACCAGCTCCGCCCAACTGCGATCGTGCGTGAAGATCTCGCGGAACAGCGGCAGCGATTCGTCGACGCGCTTCATGTTTACGAGCGCGACCGCGTGCCAGAACTTCATCTCCAGACTGTCCGGAAACAACGTCTCGGCAGCCGCGTATTCCTTCAGGGCACGCTCCGCCTGGTTGTGCTCGACGGCAAGATCACCCTGGTTCATATGCTCGTAGGCGCAGTGGAGTTTCACGAGCCGGCGTAACTCGACCAGTGGCTGAGGATGATCTTCCACGCGAAGGTCCATCATGCGATCCGCCCACGGACGCCCGCTGGATTTCGCTTTGACGATCACGATCGCTGCGGACTGCCGCCCTCGAATGTCGCCGCCGGCGGATTCTGCTGCCTCGAGCGCCGCTAACATTCGCTCGGCGAGGTCGCCCTTCGCATTCTCGAACGCAGCCGACATGGCCGGCCAGATCCTGTCGTTTCGCATGAGATTCGCCTGCACGGAGTAGCCTTTTCCGATGATGTGCCCGGCGGACTGGATGCACTTTGTGCCGGTGTGCGCAGCGACATTACCGTTCGCGTCGATCATCGCGACCTGCCGGACGTCGCGACTCGGATCGGTGGAGACGAGCCCGGCCAGCGCCTGCCCGGCGGTCTTGCCGCCGCGCATCAGTTCGAGGCCGAGCGGCCCGTAGGCGGGATCGACGAACGACTGAGTAGCGACCGCCCCGACACCCGCCTCGGCCCAGATCACCAACGATCCGACCGAAAACCAATGCGACTGCACGGCGGCGCCGAGCTCGCCGGTGGCCGGATCCCGGGCAACTATGGAATACGTGTGGACGGGACGGCCAGGGACGAAACGGTTGTCGCCGGACATTCCCGGACAGAGTGCGACCACCGCGAGACAGATCACGAGTCTGGTATTCATGGCGGTTCGGCCATTTTACCCCCGGCCTACCGGAGGCACTCGAAGCCAATCACTGTCGCCCTGAGGAAACGCTTGGCCTCGCGGATGAGGCATCCCGCCCTTTCGATCCGCGCGGCGTAGTCAGCAGTAGCTACTCGTCGCCTCCGTTCGGGCCGCTCCGTGAAGGAACTGACAAAGGAACTTGGGTTTTCGAAAGATGAGAGAACGAGCCACACGGTTCCGTGCTTCTTTGCGATGGAAGCGGCGAGTTCCTCCGGGGCAGGAGACCATCCCTCAATCCATTTCGGTGGATAAGTGACCGCCGGGCCCTTGTAGTAATACTGGAGGGCCGCGACACAGATGGAGGGCTGAACAACGACCGCGTCGCCGGCCCGCGTCTCCCGTGCGAGAAGTGCCGATACTTCGTCCCACGCCTGGTAGTCCCACACCTCCGGACCGGCCCTCGCGAGGAACCATCCTCCTGCCGCGAGGTACGCTGCGGCGACCGTGAACGTGACCGTTTTGATCATCCGCGGCGACCTACCAAGACGAGTCGGTCACAGGCCGATCAAACAGGCGGCAATCACACAGGCAACCGGAAACAAGCCCAGTCCGTAGCGGTAGGCGAAGTACGAGAGGGTGGCCTTGATGAACAGAGAGATCGCCAGCAGTGATGATGCGGTGAGAATGACTAGAAACAGGAATACCGTGCGGCGCTCCAGGAACAAAGCGACGGCCCCCGTCACTTGCAGTGGGAGCCAAAGAGCCAGGGGAAGCAATGTTCCGAAGGATAGCGGGCCGGCATACATGCCCGGCACGGCGAACAGCATTGCCGGCGACCAGATGGCGGAAAGACTCACCGCGCGGGTCATACCGCCCGAGATCATGTAGAAGACGACCCATGCGAGCCACAGAACAAGGAGGACGGACATCGTCAACATCATTCGCATCGGTCGGGTGGCAGGCCTGTGCGTGCCGTTGGGTTTCAAAACGAAGCGGTACCAAAGGGCGGCCAGAATTTGCCCGCCAAGATGGAACACGAAGATGGTGTGTGTAGCGAGACCCAGCGCGGCGGAAGCGCCGTAGAGCATCCAGTGCAGCCGCCGGTCCGTTTGAAAAGCGCGGTACAGACAGACTGTGGAGACTGCCGAAGCAAGCATCAGGAGTGTGTAGGCGTTTCCGTCGGAGAAATAGCGGAGCGCGCCGGGAGTAAGAACGAAGAAGGCGCTGGCGAGTGCTCCCACCGCCGGACCGCCGGCAATCCTTCCGAGAGCGAAGACGGCGAGCGTCACCAGAAAGCCAAAGACCGCCGACGGCAGCCGCATACCGGCCGGGCTGTCATCGATCGAATACACCCAGCGGACCACAGCGAAGAAGGCCGGTCGGGTACGCTTTCAAATCCATGGCGGACTTGACGAGCCCGCCGAACGTTGGTTGCCTCGCAATGATGTCGGTGAGCGACTCGTCGTACCACACGGAATGGCTCATGTGGCTCACC
>DATIFQ010000463.1:0-8199 GCA_035455185.1 Bryobacteraceae bacterium
TGCTCTTCCGATCTGGTGGCGGCCTGACGCCACGGCTCAGGATCGCTGATCGCCGCCAGGGCGCTCAGGCGCTTGCGATCGCGTTCTTTTACCCCTGCTGCTTGCAGACGCCCGGAACAATCATCGGCTTAGCGAGCGGCGCGGCGGGTTCCATGGACAGCCGAACAGTTTCGCGGAATGGAACTGCATCGATTGCCCGGTACCGTGCGCTACCCTGCGCAAGCCGCATCAGTCGGATCATCGTTAAGCCATGTGCGGGAAAACCGCACGCACGGTCTGAAAGGAGTTTGTTGAAAATTGGCTGGCTATATTGCCCGTACCGCGTCAAAATCTACCTATGAGCAATCATCTTAAGCGACGCGAGTTCCTCGGTGTTTCCGCGGCCGGTGCGGCCAGCGGAGCGCTCGGCGGCCTCGCTCTACCGGAACAGGCCGCTGCCCAGGCCTCGATCGGCGGCCGGCCGATCCGCATGGGGTTCGTCGGCGTGGGCAACCGCGGTTCCTACCACCTTGACATCGCGCTAGGAATCGACGGACTGGAAGTCCCGGCCATCTGCGACATCAACCCCGCCCGGCTGCACAGCGCGGCGAAATGGATTCAGGATGCCGGCAAGCCCGCTCCACGCACCTACGGGCGAAGTCGCACCGACTTTCTGAGGCTGTGCGAGAAGGAAGAACTGGACTGCGTCATCTGTTGCACGTCCTGGGAGTGGCACGCCCCTGTTCTGCTGGCGGCGATGCGCAACGGGAAGAATGCCTGCTGCGAAGTTCCACTGATCCAAACGCTCGACGAGGCGTGGGAGATCGTCGAGACGCACGAGAAGACCGGCAAATGGGCGACCATGGGCTTCAAGTCCCCCCACACCACGCTGACGAACCTCGTCTACCACGGAGTGATCGGCGACATCCTGCACTGCGAGGGCGGGTATGTCCATGACTTGCGGCTCGTGAAATTCGATCCGAAGGAAGAGCCCTGGCGCCTTCAGCACTCGGTGGACCGAAACGGGAATCTCTACCCGGATCATCCGACATGCGCGCTGGCGCCAATCATGGACGTCAACCACGGCGACCGCTTCGACTTTCTGGTCTCGATGAGCTCGAAATCCGTGATGCTGAACCGGTACGCGGATCTGTTGTACGGCCCGAAACATCCATACGCCACGCGGCCGATGAAGCTCGGGGACTACAACGCCACGTTGCTTCGGACGGTCAATGGAAAACTGTACACGTTGAACCACGACACCAACACCCCGCACCCCCGTGAGTTCACCCGCATTCAGGGTTCGAAGGGCGTTCTCTTCATGCCCGGCCGTGAGCTTGGCAGATTCATCTACGTCGATGGAATGGAACCGGCGCACGAGTGGCAACCGGCCGACAAGTTCCTTGAGCAGTACCGCCATCCACTCGAGAAGGAATACAACCCCAAGCCTCGGAAAGCGATTCGCGGACACGGCGGCGGCGAGCGGACGACACCGCTTTTCTGGAACCGTCTGATTCTGGCTCTCCACGAGCAAAGAGTGACCGACTACGACGTCTACGATTCCGTGACATCGAGCGCGATCATCCCGCTCACCGAAATGTCGGTGGCGAAGAGGTGCCAGCCCATCGACTTCCCCGACTTCACGCGCGGGAAGTGGAAGACGCGGCTGCCGTTCGAAGTCGAATACTACAAGGGCAAAAAGGCATAGGAGGACGTCGGAAATGGCAGACAAAACGGTGAGACTTGGATTTGTAGGGCTGGGCGGACGCGGCTCGTATCATCTGGACTGTGCGCTCGGCATCCCCGGCGTCGAAGTGCCCGCGCTCTGCGAGATCGTGGATGCGCGCCTCCAGCGGGCGAAGAAATGGGTCGAGGAGTCCGGCCGGCCCGCGCCGCGCGCTTACGGGGGTGGCGTGAAGGATTTCGAGCGGCTGTGCGCCGAGGAGCAGTTGGATTGCGTCATCTGCGCGACCTCGTGGGAATGGCATGCCCCAGTGTGTCTCTCGGCCAACCGCAACGGCAAACATGCGGTGAGCGAGGTTCCGATCGTTCTAACTGTGGAGGAAGCCTGGGCGCTGGTCGAGTCGTATGAAAAGACCGGCAAGTGGTCCACGCTGGCTCTCGAGCAAGTGTTGATGGAGAGCGGCGGCGGCACGTACCTCAGCCTTCTGAACATGATCCGGCAAGGCGTGCTCGGCGACACCATCCATGCGGAAAGCGGATACCTCCACGACCTCAGGAAAGTGAAATTCCCCGGAGGCACCGAACCCTGGCGCCTCGCGCATTCGACCAAGCGGAACGGCAACCTCTATCCGGATCATCCGATGAACCGAATCATGCCGATGATGGACATCAATCACGGAGACCGGTTCGACTTCCTCGTATCCTCGAGTTCACGCTCCGGGACGCTGAATGAATATGCCATAGCGACCCTCGGCAAGGACCACGAGCTGGCGAGAACCAAAATGGCGCAGGGGGATTACAACGCGACACTGCTTCACACAGAGGATGGCAAGGTCGTCACCCTGAACTACGACACGAATACGCCGCATCCGCGCGAACTCTACCGGCTCCAGGGTACAAAGGGCGTATATATGGACTCCCGGGGCATCAAGGGCCCTTGGATCTATCTCGACGGAATCACCGAGCCGGAGCACCAGTGGGAGCCGGCCGCGAAATACCTCGACGAATATAGGCCCGCCTTGCTCAAGAGCTACAACCCTCCCCCGCGAAAGAGCATCCGTGGTCATGGCGGCCAGGGAAGAGGCACGCCCCTTACCTGGCACCTGCTCATCAAGGCGCTGCGGGAGGGAAGCGAGCCGTACTTCGATGTCTACGATTCAGTTACGTCGAGCGTCATCACGGCGTTGACGGAGACTTCCGTCGCCAACCGGAGCCGTCCGGTCGAGTTTCCGGATTTCACCAAAGGGAAGTGGAAGACGCGCAAACCGCTGGAAGTGGGATAAGCGCGACCGACCGGTCAGGTGCGCCGGGCTTGCGCGCCGGTGAACCGGCCGCCGGAGTCCTCGAGCGTCAGCAACTCGTTCGGCCAGGAACTCATCTCGCGTTCCTTCCGGAGCAGGTCCCTGTCATCTGGATGACGGTTGGCGTGATCCTATGCGCCCACGGCGCTTATTAACGCAATTCATATTCGAAGCGGATCTAATGCCCTCGCAGCGAATCCTCGATCATGTTCAGCGCCTCGTCGATGTCGGAGGCGGTGTGCTGCGAGGAGAACCCGTGGTGCATCGTGTGGCCGTAGTCGTGAAAATAGAGACCCCGGCTCAGACAGCCGCGAAGAAAGCGCACCTCGACCGCCCGGTCGGTTGTCACGACCTGTGAGTAGTTCTTGACCGGGCCAATCGCGCCGAAGTAGATCCCGAACCGCGCACCCAAGCCTTGCACGACCCCTTGAACGCCCGCTGTTCTCATCGCTTCGCCGAGGCCCGTATACAGGCGATCTGCCAGCCCGTTGACGTGCCCGAAGAATCCGGGTCTTGCGAGCTCTGTCTGGCAGGCGATTGCTCCCATCACGGCGGTGAGGTGGCCGGTGTAGGTGCCGCTCATGACGGTCCGGCCCGCGGGATTCAGCACCGACATGATCTCCGATTTTCCGCAGACCGCCGCGATCGGAACGCCTCCCCCTAAGGCTTTAGCCAGCGTGCACAGGTCCGGCGTGACCCCGTAGTACTCCTGTGCGCCGCCGCGGCACATCCGGAATCCCGAGAGGACTTCATCGAAAATCAGCACGACCTCCCGTTCCGTGCAGATCCGCCGGACCGCGCGCAAATACTCCGGGTCGGAAGGCACGCAGCCCATGTTGTAGGAGACCGGCTCCATGATCACGGCTGCTAGTTCGCCACCGTGGGCCCGCATTGCACGCTCGAAAGCGTCGAGATCGTTGAACGGCGCCACATGCACCAACCCGGCCAGCGCCTCCGGCATTCCGTCGGATTCGGGCAGCGGGGCCACCGTTCCATCCGCGCGGACCTCGCCCGCGCGGCCGGAGCAGTTGTACCAGAGATAGTCGTGCATGCCGTGGAAGTGGCCTTCAAACTTGAGGATTCCCGGCTTGCCTGTGTAACCGCGGGCAATGCGGATCGCCGCCATCGTCGCCTCAGTCCCGCTATTGGCGAAGCGGACTTTTTCCGCGCACGGCACCGCATCTGCCACCATCTCCGCCAGTTTCGAGTGGTACTCCGTCTCGCCGTTGCAGACAACACCGAGCTCCAGCGCCTTCCGCACGGCGTCGCAGATTGCGGGGTGCCCGTGCCCGAGGAAATTAGCCCCACTGCCGGTGAAGAAGTCGATGTACTCATTCCCATCGACGTCCCAAAAACGGGATCCGCGACCGCAGGCGACATAGAGCGGACGCCCGAGCAGCGGATGGTACCTCCCACCGGCCCCGGCGCCGCCGATCAGGTGTCTTTGCGCCGACGCAAAAAGCTCGTCCGACGTCACCGGCCGCTCCCCGGCAGCACGATGTGTCCTTGCTGCGCGACAAGCCGGCCATCGCGGAAGACCATCTCGACATTCCGAAGTGCCCGGATATCCTGGAGCGGATCGCCCGCCACGAGGATCAGGTCCGCCCGTTTGCCGCTTTCGATCGTGCCGACCTCGCGGTCGAGCCGCAGCGCCTTTGCCGGCTCCCGGGTCACCATGGCGATTGCGTCCGCCGGACTGAACCCGCCATGGCGAACCACAATCTCGACTGCGCGGGCAAGTTCCTGGAACCCCGGCCAGTTCTGGGTGCCCGGCCAGGGGCGGAAGCCTGCATCGGTCGCCAGGAACACCGTCACTCCCCGTTTGCGCATGTGGTGGAGGAACGGCCAGCGGATCTTGAGCATCTTGAGCCACCAGTCCTCTTCAGCGGTCAGCGGGGCGGCGCTCTCGTCCGGGAACATGTACGCTCGCGGAATGATCGCATGGTCCACCCGCACACCATTCTTCACCATGAAATCCACCGCGACTTCGTCGGTGACCGTCGTCTTCGGATCGCGCCCGATCCACGAGCAGTGTTCGATCGTATCCACCCCCGCTTCGGCTGCCAGGCGGATACTCTCTGTCGCGATCGCGTGGGCCGCCACCTGAAGCCCGAGCCGGTGCGCTTCCTGAACCGCCGCACGGACTTCTTCGAGCGTGTACTGCGACTGCGAGATGTTTGTCCCCGGCGTGGTCGTTCCGCCGCTGACAATCATCTTGATGAAGTCCACTCGCTCGCCGGCGAGATGCCGGATCGCCTCGCGGACTTCAGTAATGCCGTCCACGCCCCATCCGGAGTACGTATGGCCCGCAGTCGTGGTCACCGGCCGCCCCGACGCTAGGATGCGCGGTCCGCTAAAGTCCCCGGCGTTGATCGCGTCTCTCAGCGCCAGAATCGTGAAGTCGTCGGCGCCGCAATCCCGCACCGTCGTCACACCCGCGGCCAGTGCCAGTTGGGCGTGGTGGCCGGCGCGAACCAGCGCCCGGTCCGGGTTCCATCGCTTGTGCCGCGCCTTGTAGTCTTCGGCGGAGAATGTCGTGTAAAGCGTCTTGTCCCACGCCAGGTGTACGTGCCCATCGATCAGGCCCGGCAGCAGAGTCATCCCTTCGGCACGGATGACGCGCACTCCCGATGGAACCGCCACTTCGCCCGCCGGTCCGGCGGCGGCGATCCCTCCATCCGCGCCGATGAGCACGACGCTCGACGGGATGGCGGCGCTTCGCACCCCATCCAGCAGCCGGGCGGCCGTGATCGCCAACACAACGTCTGGAGCCGCCTGGAGAGCCCCGCAGAGGAGTATGGAGAAAGCCATCACAGCGAATCGATCCATGTCTTATCCCGAAAGCGCTTCGACGATACGCTGGAAGACCACCCTACCAGGGTCGTCGCGCCCGATACTCTTGTCGCCGAAACTCCGCGCGCCCCCTGCCTGGCGGGCAGTTCCGCATGCGTCCCAAGACCTCCACATCGCGTTCCGTAAATCCGACAGCATCGCCGCCGCCTTTACGGACTCCGACCTTACCGCCCGCACGACCTCCACCACGTCCAGTACGGTCTTGTCACCGAGTTGGCACGCTCCATAGGAGGGCTTGCCCGGGAATATGGTTGAAACCAAAACCATTGGACCGCCATCAGTGGCTCTCGTCAAGCGCCTGTGATTGGAACGGCACCTCTGCGTCGCCGGGACAGTTCGCGACGCATCTCTCTTGCCAACCCCTAACTGGATTACCTGGCCGTGATAGGTTCGCGAGCGGCGGACGCGGATTCCACCCGGTAGACCGCTTCCTGCCCCGGTGCCAGCCAATGAGAGATCGTCAAACCGCGCTCGTCGCGCGTCGGGTGGCCTGTCGCCGAATGCGCGCCGCCCTCGACCTCTTTTCCGGACCAGTTCCACGAGAACACCTTCACGTCTTCACCCGGGAACGTGACCGCAACCCGTACACTTTCGCTCACGCTGTTGTTCACGATCATGAAGTATCGCTGTCCGCGTAAGTCGACGAATTCGCCAACAAGGAGCGGATGGCCCTCCCGGTCCGGCACCAGCCGGGATACCAGGCCGTTCGGTGCGAATACTTCGCCCCCGCCGAACGCTTCGGGGTAGAACGAGGCCCGCGTCGTGGCCAGTCGCGTAAAGAGATCCCCGTAATGGCGGTGAAAGCTTTTCTGCACGACACGAAGGTCTTCGTACGTCTGAGTGCGGTTCCAGTGTTCGTCCACGGGTGAGCGCCGGTAGTTTTCGTGAGGATGCCGCATGTAGTAGAAGAACCACGAGATCCCGTGTGCTCCGAATGCAAGTGTGGTGTTGAACTGCCACCGGATATCGTCCAAGTTTGGACACCGGTAGCGGAAATGCCCGACGGACAGGATCGTATTCCAGAACGGCACGCCGTTACGGACCGCCGCCGCCCGGTACTCCTTGAGGTTCTCGTAGTAACGGTGATGTCCTTCGGTGCCGGGGTTCATTTGCGTGTAGCAGTCGTAGCTGATGAGATCGGCGTTGCTCTTGCGGACGTACTCGTCCAGATACTCTGCCCACGTATTCGCGCCGGCGCGGGCGGTTGCCCCGGGATAGAGCGGAAGCAGGTTGGCGAACGGATGCAGGTTCGGTGCAGCCTGCTTCTGAATGCGGTAGCTCTCGAAGAAGGGTTCCTTCATCTCGGCTCCCGGCTCGTCCCCTACGTGGAAGCCGAACGTGGCCGGGTGACTCCCGAAGTCGCGGGCCGCGGCTCGCACCCCGTCAGCATAGCCCGGAGCTACGCCGCCGGACTTGCCCTTCCTCGCGTAACCCCTAGGATCACAAACAATCAGCTTCATTTTGCGTTTCTGCGCCCAGTCGAGCAGTCGCAGCATGTGCGCTTTCTGCTCCGGATCGTCGGGATTGAAGGTCGGACTCTGCGGCACGGTGAAGCCTGCTTCCGCCCATTCCTCGACCTCCGCTTCGTCCATGTGTTTCCCGTGCTCCGCGAGATTCGTGTAGCTCCAAAGGCTGACCGGGTAGGAATCCAGCCCGAATGATTGCGACTTCTGGATCATGGAACGCAGATTCCCAGGAACCTCCTGGACCTGTTGGGAGAATACACTCACGGCCGCCAGCAGCGTGAATACGGCCACTGCGCCGACTCGATTCGCCATGTTCGTCACCTTTCTTCCCGGCCGGAACTTTACCGACTGTTCCCCGGCTGCCTCAAAACTATACTCCACTCCGACGAAACCGAAATGTGAACCCGCGGATCATCAATTCGCCACTCCGTTGTGCCACAGGACCTTGACGAGGGACACCTGGGGCCCTATGTGATGCAAACAAGTAGCATTATCCGCTCGATCGGTTCTAGCGTTAGCGGGGATCTAGTGGCACACTTGGCGGACATCCACGGACATCCATGACATCCACTACGGCCTTGCAATCGCGGCGCGATGTATTGTATCATGATACGTACTAGTAGTCCGCATACAGGATTATGGAGTAAAGCGCTGTGAAGATGCCGGGGCGCAACGAGATTGAGAGCCTGTTGCCGCTGGCTCCAGTCGTGTTCGAAATTCTCCTGGCGCTGGCCGATGGTGAGCGGCATGGATATGCGATCAAGCGCGAGGTCGCTCGACGAACCGATGGCAAGGTCAAACTTGGACCTGGCACCTTGTACGGCGCGATTAAGCGCGTGCTCTCACAGGGGCTGATAGAAGAGTCCGATACCCGGCCAGACCCACATCTCGACGATGAACGACGTCACTACTACCGG
>DATIFQ010000464.1:0-6444 GCA_035455185.1 Bryobacteraceae bacterium
GTTTCCGGACATCAATGAGACCGCGCACACGGTCGATGTGACGCTCGTCTTCAATTAGCGCCAACCGCCAGCCAGGAACCCCGTCCCCGCTTTGGCTATGCTACTGGTTTGCCGATGACCCGGGGAAATCACAGCAGCATGCGCTCCGCGGCCGAGGGACTACTCGCCGTCTGCTTCGTCTGGGTGGCGCTGCCGGCTTGTGCCGAGAACCGCCATGCGGTTCCGGGGGAACATCCCCGCCTGTTCGGGTCGAAAAACGAGCTTCGCGACCTGGCCAAACGCAAACCCGGGGCCTACCAGCGCGTGCTTGGGGTGGCTCTGGAACGCGAGGGCGGCAACCACGAGCAGATGATCTCTTCGGCGCTCGTGTACGCGATCTCGGGGGACGAGGGGATCGGCCGGCAGGCCCTGGAACTCACGCAGAAGTACGTGGACGGTCCCATCCGCACGGGTCACGAGACCTTCGGGCGGGATCTCGCGCGATGCGCGATCGTCTACGATCTGTGCTGGCCCCTGTGGACGCCGGAACAGCGGAACCGGTTCCACAGCTACATGAACCGCACAGTGGACGCCAACCTCAAATCCGAAACGTCCGTGTTTCACAACGGCTGGTACTCGTACAAACAGTGGGGCATCGGGTTGGCCGCTTACGCAACTTACTATGAGAACAAACGTGCTCCGGAGATTCTGGCAGCCCTGGAGAAAGAATTCCGTTCACGCGTGATTCCGGCGTTCAAACTGGCGGGCGATGGCGGCGGCTGGGCGGAGGGCTATTACGTCAACTACTGGTCGCACGATTGGCTGGTGTTCTGCGACGTCGCCCTGCGCTGCGAGGGAGTGGATTACTTCGCAATGTCTCCTGAGTTTATGGGGAAACGTGCGCTGGCGAGTATGTTCGAGAGTTATCCCGGCATCGGCGAACGCAACTCCCGGCGGCCGGTCCCGATCGGGGACAGCGGCGGGCGTGTGTTCACCGGAGAACGGGACAAAGCTCTCTCCGCCCGGCGGATCCTGGTGAATCGCTTCCGTGACGACCCGGTTCACCAGGTAGTCCACGCGTTCAACGAGACCACACCGGTATCAGGCTCGGACGTGAATGCCTATAAGGACTTCCTCTGGCGGGACACCAGCGTCCGCAAAGGCGATCTGAAGAGCTTCAAACTGTCTCACCTAAGCGCAGGCCCGGGCTTCGTTTTCGCGCGCAGTTCGTGGGAAGACGACGCCACCTACTTCTTCTTCCAGTGCGGGGACCGATTTACTTCCCACCAGCAACTGGACGCAGGCAATTTTCTGATCTACAAGTACGACGAACTGATCGGCAACGGCGGACATTTCTATTCCTTTGCCTCGGACCATGAAGTCAACTACCTGGTGAGAACCATAGCTCACAACACGATCCTGACAATGGATCCACGGGAGGTCTGGCCTGCCATTCGCGGCGGCAAGGTGACCAGCAACGATGGCGGGCAGATGCATGACTGGCCGCACCACAACGGCTCGGTGGAAGATGCGGCCGCCTGGGAGAAGGCGCGGAAACTTTACGACATCGCGGACATCCTGGCTTTCGAGGATCGCGGAGGCTATCTGTATGTGGCCGGAGACTGCTCGCGGGCGTATTCGCCGAAAAAGCTAAAGTCTTTCACGCGCCAGATTGTGTACATCCGGCCGGGAACATTTGTGATTTTCGATCGTGTGAACACGACGGAGCCGGCGTTCCGCAAGACGTTTCTTCTGCAGGCGATGAAGAAGCCGGAGGGGACGGGTCGGAGTTTCACGATCACGAACGGGAAGGGCCGGTTGTTCGTACAGTCGTTGCTGCCGGACGGCGCCGAGGTGAAGCAAGTGTCCGGCGCGGAACTGTACCGCATCGGCGGTCGGGATTACCCGCCGGACCACGCGACGGGACCAGCCTCGGAATGCCGGGTCGAAATTTCCCCGTCCTCACCTCGAACCGTGGACTACTTCCTGCATGTCTTGACCGCGACGGACGCCTCGGTGTCCTCGGTACCGCGGGCAGCTGTGACAGTGGGAAGCGACAAAGTCACCGTCACGCTGCCCGGCATCAACCTTACTTTCGCCAAGGATCGTGTCGGCGGCGAAATCACGATCGCGGGCAAGCAAACTCCCCTGCCGGCAACCGTCGTCGCCAAATAGCGATTCCCGCACGGGCCTCGGCGCCCTGCAAGACAGACGCGGTATTGGCCCATATCATGTCAAAGCTCGTGGAATGACCGACAACCCCGGCCCTACAGTCGGGCAATGTTAACCAGTTAACCGAGTACTATTGCCAGGATCGCCGTGTTCGGTTAGCATCGGGGTACCAAAGAAGCGCAAAGCGTCAGTCGCCGCAAACCTGGGTTCCTGCATATGAAACGGTCAATCTTGCCCGGAGGAGCGTTTCTTCTATTGATCGCCGGCACGGCTCACGCGGCCGGCCTTCCGCTGAACTTCACCGAAGCGCTGGTCGCTACCGGTATCTCCTCCCCCACCGCCATGTCGTTCGCCCCTGACGGCAGGCTGTTCGTCTGCCAGCAGGGAGGACAGTTGCGTGTCATCAAGAACGGCTCGCTGCTGGCGACTCCCTTTCTGACTGTCTCGGTGGACTCGGTCGGAGAACGCGGCTTGCTGGGCGTTGCGTTCGATCCGAATTTCGCCGTCAACCACTACGTATACGTCTACTACACGGTGCCCAGCACGCCGAGGCACAACCGGATCAGTCGGTTCACGGCGAACGGGGATGTCGCGGTTCCCTTCAGTGAGACGGTCATCCTCGAGTTAAACGACCTCACCACCGCCACCAACCACAACGGCGGTGCGATTCACTTCGGTCCGGACGGCAAGCTCTACGCCGCCGTTGGTGACAATGCCACCGGCTCGAACTCACAGACGCTCACAAACCTGCTCGGTAAGGTGCTGCGGCTCAATGCCGATGGCACCGTGCCGTCTGACAATCCGTTCTTCAACCAGGCGAGCGGCAACAACCGCATGATCTGGGCCCTTGGCTTGCGCAACCCTTTCACTTTCGCTTTCCAGAACGGGACGACCCGGATGTTCATCAACGACGTTGGCGAGACCACCTGGGAGGAGATCAACGACGGCATCGCCGGGTCGAATTACGGGTGGCCCGCGACCGAGGGCCCGACCAGCAACCCGCTATACCGGGCGCCGCTTTTTTACTACGGCCACGGCGGCGGGCCCACGGTCGGCTGCGCAATCACCGGCGGTGCGTTCTACAACCCGGCGACACAGAATTTCCCCGCCGGCTACACCGGAAAGTATTTCTTTGCGGACTATTGCAGCGGATGGATCCGGGTGCTGGAGACTGGCGGCTTCACCGCCAGCGATCTCGCCTCGGGTATCTCGTCCCCGGTCGACCTGCAGGTCGGCCCGGAGGGCTATCTCTACTATCTGGCTCGGGGAAACGGCGGGCAGGTCTACAAGGTCTGGTACACGGCCAACCAGCCGCCGCAGATCACAACGCAGCCTGCGAACCAAACGGTAGCGGTCGGGCAGACGGCGACGTTCTCCGTCGGCGCGTCCGGCTCGCCGCCACTGAGCTATCAGTGGTATCGGAACGGAGGGGTGATCCCTGGCGCGACGTCACCCAGCTACACCACGCCCCCGGCTGCTTTGGCCGACAACGGCGCTCAGTTTCACTGTGTAGTAACGAACCCGTTCGGCAACGACACGAGCAGCCCGGCGACTCTGACGGTCACGTCCAACACGCCGCCCACGGCCACAATCATCGCCCCGGCCCTGGGAACGGTGTACAGCGGCGGCCAGACGATCCTGTACTCGGGTTCCGGAACGGATGCTCAGGACGGCGCGCTTCCCGGGAGCGCTTTCACCTGGCAAGTGGATTTTCACCACGACACGCACACGCATCCCTTTATCCCGCCTACGATCGGAGCGGCCGGCGGCTCATTCCAGATCCCGAACACCGGCGAAACCTCGGCCAACGTCTTCTACCGCATCCATCTGACAGTGAGGGACTCGGGCGGGCTGACGCACTCGACGTTCCGTGACATCCTCCCACGCACAGTGATCATCACGCTCGCCTCGAATCCAACGGGCCTGCAACTCACCCTTGACGGCCAGCCGGTCACTGCACCGTTCGCCGTCACGGGCGTCGTCGGGATCCTGCGCAGCATCGGGGCGGTCACGCCGCAGAGACTCGGCAAGATCAAGTACACATTCCAGACATGGTCGGACGGCGGCGCTGCAACGCACACAATCGCGACGCCGGCAACGAACACGACTTACACGGCGACGTTCAAGCAGGGCGGAGGCCCGCCGCGCTAGGGTCTCTGATCGCCTTGATTCCTCAGCAGGCCTCCATGAGCGCCAGTGTTGCGAAGGCGCTAACCAGGAGGTAAGTCGGGCCCGTGTCGAAGGAGAAGCGGGCACCTGGATTGTAGCTACTGCCCGCCAGGTTCTTCAACTTTGTCCGCCGAAATGATATCGGCCGCTATGTAAAAAGTTCGGGCTGTCAAGATTTTTGGCTTGACTCCAGGAAGAAAATGAGGTAATTCTCGATGCAATAGCAAAAGTGTCCCTCGCACGGGAAATCTGGGACGGCGCGAGGACGGAGGGGATCATGAAACAAGGGTGTTGGTCTGCTCGGGCGGGGGTCATTGTGTCTTGTTTGGCCGCCAGCCTCATGTTCATGGGCTCTGAAGCAACTGTGGCTTCAGCTCAAGTCCTTTACGGTTCAATCGTCGGGACTGTTACTGACCCGTCAAGGGGTATGGTCGCGAAGGCCACCGTGACGGTCACGAACACGGCGACCGGCTTCTCCCGTCAGGCTACTACGGACGACGCTGGTTACTATTCGATTCCAAACCTGCCTGATGGTGCGTACGATGTTTCGGTCAGCGCAAGCGGGTTCAAGCCTGTCACCCAAAAGGGCGTCGATATTGTCATCAATACCGTCGCCCGCGTGGACGTCACCTTGGAGGTGGGTGCGGTCACTGAGGCCATCACCGTGGAGGCCAGCGGCGCTCTTCTTCAAACGACGAAGGCCGACGTCAACGTGAACCTGGGATCGCGAGCAATCGAGAATCTGCCGCTGCCCGGCTATCGCAACTACCAAAGCCTCATCAATCTGGTTCCAGGGGCGACACCAACGCGATACCAAAACGCCGTCACCGACACGCCACAGCGCGCCCTGACAACGAACGTCAACGGCCAGGAACGCGGGGCAAACAACACTCGTGTGGACGGTTCGGCCGACATTCTGGTCACTATGCCCCACCACACGGTCTATGTGCCTCCGGTGGAAAGCATCGAGGAAGTCAACATCTCCACCAATAACTTCGATTCCGAGCAGGGGATGACAGGTGGCGCAGCCATCACCGTGACGACGAAGTCCGGGACCAACGACTTCCACGGCAGCGCTTTCGGCATGCACAACAACAGCGCCCTTCGGTCCCTTCTGTGGGATGAGAATCGCGCGGGCGTAACGAAGAAACCAAAAGGTATCCGAAACATCGTGGGGGGTAGTATCGGCGGACCCATCAAGAGGAACAAGCTGTTCTTCTTCACTGACTGGGAAGGTACTTTTGAGCGTGTAAATAGCGCCAGGCTCTTTTCCGTCCCAACGGATGATGTCCGCACGGGTGACTTCAGCAAAGAACTCGGGGATCAAATTCTGGATGCCAGCGGCAATTCCATTATGATACCCACCACCGAAGGCGGTCTCGTTCCGCTCCAGGAAGGGATGGTCTTTGATCCCTATACGGGCAACTTAGATGGCACAGGCCGCTCGGTGTTTTCCAACAACGGGCGGCTCAACGTCATTCCCACTTCCCGGCTGAACGGCCCCATGACGAGACTGCTGGACCTGGTTCCTCACCCCAACCAAGCGGGGGATCTGAACAACTACTTCAACTCCGGCACGACGCGCTTTAACCGCAACAACATTGACGCCAAGGTCAATTGGAACCGGAATGATAAGCACCAACTCTGGTTCAAGTACGGCGTCATGACTGCTCTGGTTCACGGCGACTTCGGCTTGGGCGAAGCAGGGGGCGAGTGTTTGTGTCAAGGTGGCGGCCTCGGCGACGGCAAAACGCTCGTGCAAATAGCTGGCATCGGGCAAACGTATACCGTCTCGCCCACGTTCCTGATTGACGGGACACTCGGCTGGACCCGATTTGGTCAGAGTGTGGAGCCGCCGGACCTCGGCACCAACTACGGGTCGGACGTGCTGGGCATTCCAGGGACCAACGGCCCGGACCCGCGGGAAAGCGGCCTGCCTGCTTTTTACATGGACGACTACTCGGCCCTTGGCAACCCGGAAGGATGGAACCCCCTGTTCCGCAACGACCAGTCCTACACCGTAAACGTCAATGCGAGCTGGATGAAGGGCTCCCACGAGATCCGGTTTGGCTTCGACTTTGTCCACCATCTGATGAACCACTGGCAGCCGGAGTTGGGAGAAGG
>DATIFQ010000465.1:0-4510 GCA_035455185.1 Bryobacteraceae bacterium
ATGGCGTCGCATTCCGAGATCCGGAAGACGGCGAAGCTGATGCTTCAGTTTCTTCCGGGGACGGACTTCATCTTCTCGGGTTACAGCTCGATGCCGCGGGAGGACAACCTGTTCGGCGGCGGCAACTTCGACACCGAAGACATGGACGATTACGGCGTGTTGCAGCGCGATATGCAAGTGGACGGCGGTGTGCGCCCGGCGCGTGAGCCGGAGATTCTGGCGGTGCGGCGGCGCGCGGCACAAGGGGTACAGGCGGTGTTTCACGAGCTGGGGCTGCCGCCGGTGACCGATGACGAGATCGAATGCGCGGTGGCGGCGCGGGCAAGCGTGGACATGCCCGCGCGGGACGTGGTGGCCGATCTCGAGGCGGCTGAGGAGTTCCTGAGGCGCGGGCGGAACGGCGTGGACGTAATCCGGGCGCTGGCGGCGAGGGGGTTCCGGGACATCGCGGAGAAGATCCTGACGATTCAGAAGCTGCGTGTGTCGGGGGATATCCTGCAAACGTCGGCGATCGTGCTGCCGGGCGGGCGGGTGTTGAGCGCGGTGAACGATCCGAACGATTACAATGGGCCGGGCACGGGCTACCGGCTGAGCGGGGAGCGTCAGCGGGAGATCGGCAACATTCCGCAGGCGTTGGACCCGAAGACGGTCGGGGTGAGGGAGTCGGGAGAGCCGATTCTGGAGGAACTTGGCGACGCGGACGCGGGCGACGATGCGCGGGAGATTGTGATCGCTGTCGGGCCGGCGTTCGGGACGGCGCTCGGAGAGACGCTGCTCGGGCTGGCGCACGCGGAGGTGCTGGGTGCGCTGATCCGCGGCGTGGAGGAAGAAGGGCTGCGGGCGCGGGTGGTGAAGATCCGGCACACGTCGGACTGTGGCTTTATCGGGCACGCAGGGGCGAAGCTGAGCGGGTCGGGGATCGCGGTGGGGATTCAGTCCAAGGGGACCACGGTGATTCACCGGAAGGACCTGGAGCCATTGAACAACCTGGAACTGTTCCCGCAGGCGCCGAATCTGACGCTGGAGTCTTACCGGGTGATCGGGCGAAACGCAGCGAAGTATGCCAAAGGCGAGCCGGTGCTGCCGGTGCCGGTTCAGATCGACAACATGGCGCGGCTGAAGTACATCGTGAAGACGACGATTCTGCACCTGCGGGAGACGGAGCAGGTGGTGAAGGGCGGCGCTCCGAGGGAGGTGAGGCTGCGATGAAGAATGAGTATCCACTTTCGGAGAAGCAAGCGGAGCGGCTGAAGACGCCTTCGGGTCTTCCGTATCTGGAGATCACGCTGGAGGCGGTGCTGGATGGGCGCGTGACGATGGCGGACCTGCGGGTGACGGCGGACGCGCTGGAGATGCAGGCGCGGATCGCGGAGGATGCAGGACGACGGCAACTCGCGGAGAACCTGCGGCGGGCGGCGGAACTGGTGGGAGTGCCGGAGGAACGAATTCTCGAGGCCTACGAGGCGCTGCGTCCCGGGCGGGCGGATGCGGAGGCGCTGAGGGTGTTGGCGGATGGCTTTGAGCGGGAGTATGGGGCGGCGCGGTGCGCGGCGCTGTTGCGGGACGCGGCGGGAGAGTAGGAGCCGTAAGTCGTTGGGAAGACGGCACCCAAGTGTGAGCGGTACGTTTGGTACTATAGAAGGTACGTCTACATTACCCCGCGTTGGAGGAGAGCGATCACCCCATAAAAAGACAGTGGAAACGGTAGTATGCGGAGTTTAACTCCGGCCGAAATTCGATTATATTTCCGACTGGGAGGCTGCGGATTCGCGCTAGAGGTGGACGTGGGGTTGCCGCCGAAAGACACGCAGCCCGCGGCTTCCCCGAGCCAATGCGGAGTGACGGGACCGGGCAGAGGCCGATGGATTCCGGGGATGCGGCTATAATGCCTCTGTGCACCACACAGTTACTCTGATTCCAGGAGACGGTATTGGTCCGGAGGTTGCTGACGCCACGGTTCAAGCGGTCGAGGCCACTGGGGTACCTATCCGGTGGGAACGGGTCGAACTAACCCGGGAAATCATCGAGAAATCCGGCGAATCGATTCCGGACTATGTTCTGGAGTCCGTACACCGCACGCGAGTGGGATTGAAAGGCCCAGTTACGACACCGGTTGCGGGAGGTTTCCAGAGCGTCAACGTGGCTCTCCGCAAGAGGCTTGATCTGTTCGCCAACGTTCGCCCCGTGCGCACGCTACCCGGGCTCAAGACGAGGTTTCAGGACGCGAACATCGACCTGATTATCTTCCGCGAGAACACGGAAGACCTGTACGCCGGACTGGAACATGAGGTGGTTACGGATGTGGTGACCAGCCTGAAGGTGATCACCCGCCGCGCCTCCGAGCGAATTGCCCGGTACGCATTCGAGTTCGCGCAGCGGGTGGGCCGGCGGACAATTACCGCCGTTCACAAGGCGAACATCATGAAACTCGGCGATGGGTTGTTCCTGCGGTGCTGCCGCGAGGTGGCGCAGGAATACCCGGGCATCGAGTACAAAGAACTGATCGTCGATAACGCCGCGATGCAGCTCGTGCTGCGGCCGGAGACATTCGACATTCTGGTGATGCCGAACCTGTACGGCGACATCGTGTCGGACCTCGCGGCGGGGCTGGTAGGCGGGCTAGGGATTGTCCCCGGCTCGAACATGGGCGAGCGGCACGCAGTATTCGAGGCGGTGCACGGCAGCGCGCCGGACATCGCAGGGAAGGGGATCGCCAATCCGACGGCGCTCATGCAGTCGGCGGTGCTGATGCTGGCGCACCTCGGCGAGCAGGCGGCCTCGGCGAAACTACAGTCGGGAATCACCCGCGTCTATACGGAGGGTAAGCACCTCACGGGGGACGTGGGCGGAAAGGCGACGACGAGGGAGTTCACCGAGGCGATTGTGGCGAACATCGCGGGCAGCCACTAGCCCGCATTACTCACCAGCGATCTACTGCGGCGCGCGATAGGGCCGAAACTGCGGCGTTGCGCTCGGTCGGAGTCCTCGACGTACTGTCAAGTACGCCTGCGGGCTCCTCCCGTCGCGCGCCTTGCATTTCCGGCCCTCTCCCGCGCCTCGTCCACGACGGTGGTGAGAAATGCGGGCTAGACCGGGGAACGGATCGCTCGCAGGCGAGCCGCCGCCGAACGGCGGCGGCTCAGCGCGCGGGAAAAACTACAGACCCTTCTTCGCCAGAAACTCGACGAGGTCGACGACACGGCAGGAATAGCCCCACTCGTTGTCGTACCAGGAGACGACCTTCGCGAGGTTGCCGTCGAGCACCTTGGTCAACTGGCCGTCCACGATCGAGCTGTTGGAGTTGTGCAGCATGTCGGTGGAAACGACCGGGTCCTCGGTGTAAGCGAGAATGCCCTTCAGTTCTCCGGCAGCGGCGGCCTTGAACGCGGCGTTGATTTCCTCGGCGGAGGTATTCTTGCCGAGGACGGCCACGAGGTCAACGACCGACACGTTCGGGGTCGGAACGCGCATGGCGTACCCGTCGAGCTTGCCCTTCAGTTCCGGCATCACGAGGCCGATCGCCTTGGCGGCGCCGGTGGTGGTGGGGATCATGTTGATGGCGGCGGCACGGGCGCGGCGGAGGTCCTTGTGCGGGAAGTCGAGGACGTTCTGGTCGTTGGTGTAGCTGTGAATGGTGGTCATCGACCCCTTGAGAACGCCGAACTTCTGGTGCAGCACCTTCACGAAGGGCGCCAGGCAGTTGGTGGTGCAGGAAGCGTTAGAGATGATGTTGTGCTTGGCCGGATCGTAGGCGCCGTCGTTGACGCCGAGGACGATGGTGAGGTCCTCGTTCTTGGCGGGAGCGGAGATGATGACTTTTTTCACCGTGCCCTTGAGGTGAGCGGCGGCGGCTTTGGCGTCCGTGAACTTTCCGGTGGACTCGATGACGATCTGAGCGCCGAGAGAGCTCCAGTCGAGCTCGTTCGGGTCCTTGGTGGCGAAGACCTTCATCGACTCGCCATTGACGGAGATGCTGTCGGCGCCGGCCTTGATCTCTTGCGACAGGGGGCCGAGAACGGAGTCGTACTTCAACAGGTGCGCCAGCGTCTTGGTGTCGGTGAGATCATTGACCGCGACGAAGTCGATGTTCGGGTTGCCGAGGGCCGCGCGGACGACGTTCCGTCCGATGCGGCCGAAGCCGTTTATACCAACTTTGATTGCCATAGATTTAGATTCTCCTGTGGGGTAGTGCGGGAACAGAAAACTTAACTTTCCATGATATCAAAAGGTGCAGGCTGCGAATGGACGCGAATAGGCGCGGGGTGCACGACATGAAAGGGATAAATTCTTAGCAATGCCGGCGAATCGAGGAAATCCGAGCGTAGTGGTACGCCAGAGGTATTTCATTACGTTCGCCTGCTACGGCGCGCGCTTGCACGGCGAGGAATCGGGATCGGTGGATCGGCGTCACAATTTGGTTGGCAGCCGGCTGTTAGAGCCCGATGCACAACGCGTCATGGCAGAACGTCGAGAAATGCTCCAGGATCCCTATGTGCTCGACGAAGCGGGC
>DATIFQ010000466.1:0-18135 GCA_035455185.1 Bryobacteraceae bacterium
TGACGAGACGCCATGCCCGGTCGTCCGAGTACTTCTTGATGTTCGGCGGCCACGAGGCCAGTGCTTGCGCCACTACCAGAACCGGCATCACGACGCGCCAGCGCGCCATGGCCATCGCCATCAACAGCGCGATGTACGGCAGTGATGGAATCAGAAAACGGGTCCCGATGTTGGCGAAATAGGTGGAGCCGAAGACGGCGGCTGCGAGCAGAAGCTGCCGCGCTTGCGGCTCCCGCAACGCCAGAAGCCCGATCGGAGCCAGCAGAAACACCGGCCCGAGTAGCCCATGCAGCACATTGCCCCGCAACGTCACTTCGAGAGGAATGTCCCACCGGCTCTTCAATCCCGGGTAGTTCCGCATCGCCTGGGCGTATTCCTTCTCGAAGGAGACGTGAACGTACGGGTTCGGAAACAGGCGATTGAAGAACGGCGACACCGGATTGCCCAAGATTATCCAGTTCTTGGCAATCCAAGGGACCATCATCAGCAGCGCGCAGCAGACGATTACAAGCATCGGCTTGCGGCAGGGGCGTCGTGCGCGCAGGAGCTTCCATCCTACGAAGACCACGGCATAAGGGACGGCTACGAAGGCTGTATACTTCGCTGCGTATCCGAAGCCGGCCAAAAGGCCGATGGGTACGAGCAGCGCCGGGTTCCGCTCGCTATCCCAGATCTGCAGGAGGTAGAAGAGGCAAAACAGAACGCAAGCCGTCGCGACGTCGATATAGGCACTAATTCCGTCGATGCCTACAACCGGGCTCAGATAGAACAACAGGGCCGCGGCCGCTCCCGCTTTCGGAAACCCGAAGCGCTTCGCGTACGCCAGCATCGCCAGGGGCAGCGTGAAAAGGAACGAGAAATGCACCAGCGCCGCCGCCGAGTGCCTTCCGAACGCGAAGGCGTACAGGAACAGCATTTCGACGCCCTGCGATAAGTTGGCGTACATGTTGGTGGTGATCCGCGTGAATCCCCGCTCCCGCATGTACCTCGCTACCAAGCCCAGATGGTACGAGCTTCCATCCGGGCTCATCTCGGGCGCCATGGCGTTGGCGAAGTAGACCACTGTGAAAAAAACAAAGATTGCACCGAAGAGGATTCTCCAGAGGCGAGGCAGGGGAGGGAACGACTCGCCGAGAGGCCGGTGCGCACCGCGCCGGATAGCCATCCCGATCACCAGCAGGCCGAGAGCCAGGAACACTCCCTTTCGCGCGAGCTGCGCGGCCGTGAGCAGGAACACGAGAAGGCTCAAACACGCCGCGCCGGTCGCGAAGGCGAAAACGTGTTCCTCCACACGGTGGAACTTCAGGCCCAGTTGGCGAAGCAGAAGTTTACCAAGTGCCAGCGCGGTGGACGCGGTGAAGACGGCGCCAAAGAGAACGTAGAAGGCCTGCGGCATTACTGGACGAAGCCGGCGCGCGACAGGGTGAATCCGAGCTTCGCGCCGTCGGCCGGCGCGACCCAAGGCTTGTCAACCTCAGCGACTACCTTCGTGTCTGCGTCGGTTCGGAGCCATGATCCGGGCACCGGCTTTTCAAAGTGCCGGTCACCGGGCTTATCAACCGGGATGACGTCGAGAAGCTGGCCGTTGACGAAGACCGAGACTTTGAGCGGACCGGTATCCCGATAGGTTGTCTCGGGTACCCCGAAATCCATCACAAACTTCAGGTTCTCCGTCGTTTGCAGCCGGAACCGGAGTTCGGGCCTTTGATGTGCCCAGCGCCAGCCCCCACCCTCCACTGTCCTGCTGATGTCGCGGACAATGTGAGCGTCTGCGTTCGAATCGCTCGTGCGGACAAGCGGGCCAAGAGCGAATTGTTCGGGTCCGGTCAGCGGCTTGCGCTCGATGGGCGGCGCGTAGATGTCCGGAATGCGCGCACAACCAAACAGCCAGAGGAGCGATGCCACGACCAGCCACTTCGCACAGGCTGAAGAGGGTGCTGCTGAAAAACCGGACGGCATTTCGCTATAGATTCCGTTCCCTCCGGTCGCGGCTCGGTAAGGATTACGTCTTGTCCTTCGCATAGCACAGCGGGTCGATCGGGCACTCCGCACAGCGGGGTTTCCGGGCCACACACAAGTTCCGGCCGTGGTGGATCATCTGGTGAGAGAAGAGGATCCACCTTTCCTGCGGGATGACCCTCATAAGGTCCTGCTCGATTTTTCCCGGATCCTTCTCCTTTGACAGATCCAGCCGCTGGGCAATTCGCTGAACGTGGGTATCTACTACGACGCCGGATGCGATACCGTACGCCGTGCCGAGTACCACGTTCGCTGTCTTCCGTGCAGCGCCCGGGATGGTGAGCGCCTCCTCCATCGTCTTCGGGACCTTGCCGCCGAAATCACTGAGAATCTTGCGGGCGGCGCCGATAATCGACTTCGCCTTGTTGTTGAAAAACCCGGTCGAGCGGATGTCCTGAGCCAGCTCGTCCTGGCTGACGGATGCGAAATCCTTGATGGTGGGGTACTTCCGAAACAGCCCCGGCGTTACCTCATTTACGCGCTTGTCCGTGCATTGCGCCGACAGGATGGTAGCCACCAGCAGCTCCCATGCGTTGTGGTGGTGAAGCGCGCAAGTGGCGGCGGGATAGAGCCGGTCAAGCGC
Source organism: Bryobacteraceae bacterium (assembly GCA_035455185.1). Lineage (GTDB taxonomy): Bacteria > Acidobacteriota > Terriglobia > Bryobacterales > Bryobacteraceae > JAEHDI01. The sequence goes on from DATIFQ010000466.1 coordinate 2,603, forward strand.
ATCGATGATCCGCACGATGCGGGTCTTCCGTTCGGCCGCCGTCTTGGGTCGTTTGGCCTTCGTTCGCGCCGCGGCTGGCATGTGTGAAACCTCCGGCCCCTCGGGCTGAATTGATCTAACATAGTAACATTGCGTGACTCGCTGCTCCTCGCGCTGGCGGTCCTGGCCGTGTTCGGACTCAGCCTCACCGACACGTTTCATTTTGACGACTACGCGATCTTCTCCGACCCCGCAATTACATCGAACTCGGGCTGGCTCGACGTCTGGCGGCCGTGGCAGATCCGCCCGCTGACATGGTTAACCTTCTGGTTGAATCACCGCCTCGGCGGACGCGAGCCCGCCGGGTACCACGCGGTGAATCTGATTCTGCACCTGGCCGCGGTGCTGCTTCTCTGGGATCTTCTACCGCGGATCATCCCACGGCGGGCGGCGCTCATCGCGTCCATGGTCTTCGCGCTGCACCCGCTGGTGAGCGAACCGGTCCTCAACGTTCTTGCGCGCGGTACGTTGCTGGCGACGCTGCTCTGCCTGATGTCGTTACGCTCGTGGGTGGTAGGACGGCGCTGGATCGCGGTGCTGTGGTTCGGCCTCGCGCTGTTAGCCAACGAGGAGTGCGTGCCGTTCCCAATCTTCTTGCTCCTCCTGCACTTCTCGATTTCGCGGAACGCCGCCGAGTTCCGTCAGATCGCGACGATGCTCGGCCTGTCTCTGGTGGCCGGGCTGCGAGTCCTGTTCGCTACGGTGATCGATCCCGGCTTGGGTGCGGGGCCGCAAGCCGGCGTGCCGGTGTCAACATATCTGGCGGGTCAGGGAGTGGTGATCCTACGCTATTTTCGGCTGTTTGTCTTTCCGTGGGGATTTACCGCCGGCCCCGAATTTCAAGTTCCCTCCGCCTGGGTTGCCGTCGGCGCCTGGCTGGTGGTTCTGGCGCTCGCCATCGCGGCAGCCTGGCGATTCTCACACGCCCGAGAGGGGTTCTGGTTTCTTGGTGGGCTCGTGTTGTTACTGCCGAGTTCGTCGATCTTTCCCGCGGCCGACCTCGCCGCCGACCGGCGGATGTATCTGCCGATGATTGCGTTCGCCGCCGTGGCCGGCCTGGCGTTGCGCGCCGTCAAGACTCGATACGTGCTGGTGCTCGCCGCGCTCCTAGGGCTTTTGAGTTTTGGACGCGCGAAAGCGTGGCGCGACGATCGGTCGCTCTGGCTGGAGGCTGTGCGGAGTGCACCCGCTCGCAGCCGCCAAGTAACCCGGCGTTACTGGCAGACCACCGCGGTACCGCAGGCGGTAACCATCAGCATCCCGCCGCTGGCGCCAAGATTCTCATAATCGAGATCAATACCGATGACCGCGTTGGCGCCCATCTGCCGCGCCTGTTCGGTCATCTCGTTCAGAGCGATGTCCTTCGCCTTCCGCAGTTCCTGTTCATATGCAGCCGAGCGGCCGCCTACGATGTCGCGGATGCCGGCAAAAAGATCCTTGAAAACGTTGGCGCCCAAAATGGCTTCGCCGCTCACCAATCCAAGGTACTTCACAATCTGTTTTCCTTCGATGCTGTGCGTCGTCACCAGTAGCATTGTCTCTCCTGACTCGCTGAGTTTCCGGGCGATACTCCCGCCACTTATGGCGACGTGATCAGCACGTCGGCCTCAAGGAACTGCCAGTCGGGAAGTTCATACGCACGAAGCCCGGTTTGAGCCGATGCCTTCAACTCCTGTGACTGGTACGGCCGCAGCGACGGAATCTTGAAGGAGAACTTCGCCAGCGGCTTGGCGTCGGCCTTGCCGGTCTTTGGTTTCAGGGTTACTTCGCCGGAAAGGCTCGCAATCTCCGCCGCCGAGTGATTCACCACCAGAAACTGAACCTCCAGCTTCTGTGTCTTGTCTTCGGTCAGCCGGAAACCGGTGACTTCGATGTACTTCGAGTAGCCACTTGGTTTCGGTGGCGCGTCCAGGCCCATTGGCGCCGATTCGATTTCTGCGGCCACCTTGTTGTCCCTCGTCCCCAGGAAGTATCTCGACGCGAAAAACACAACGGCGCCGACCACTATGAACCCCGCGGCGAAGATCACCGCCAGCAGCCACCCTGGCATTCGGTGCTTTGCTTCCGTGTTGACTCTCGGTTTGGTGGGGGGCAATGCCAGCGGAGGCTCAGCCGGGGGCTGTTGCGCGACAGGAGCCTCCCGCGCACAGTCGGGACACTCGTTGTAAGACGGGGGGACCTCACGGCCGCACTTCGGACAGATCCAAGTGAACATTCCCTTTCTATTCTACGCCTGCTCGACCTCCATCCAGCGGCCCGTCCGCGCCGACCGCTGGACAGCGTCCAGCACTTTCTCGACGTGGAGGCCGTCTTCGAAGTCCGGGTGAAACGGGCGTCCTTCAGCCAGCGCGCCCAGAAAATCGCCGAGGGCCGCGATAAATGTGTGCTCGTACCCGATGATGTGACCCGGTTTCCAGAAGTTAGCCGCGTAGGGATGATCGGGTCCCGTCACGAGCAGCCGCCGCGGCGCCTGGAGATTCCGAGGCTCCGTCGCGTCGAAGAATTCGATGTGGTTCATGTCTTCCAGGTTGAAGCGCAGCATTCCGAGTTGCCCATGCATCTCGAAGCCGTTGCGGTTGCGGCAGCCAGTGGCGTATCGTGTAGCCTCGAAAGTGCCGACGCTGCCGTTCGCAAAACGCACGAGTGCCAGCGTAGCGTCGTCCACGTCGCGGCCGTCGGCGAAGGTTTGCATCATTCCGGACACCTCTCGGATAGCGCCGTTTAGCCAGAGAGAGCTGTCAACCACATGGCTGAGGAGATCGCCGAGCACACCGGAACCGGCGTGTTCCCGGATGGTCTTCCAGCTCGGCGGCCGCGTGGGATCGTTGCCCGACTCCTGTAGGTACGTCGCGCGATAGTGGAAGGCGCGTCCGATGCGTCCGTCATCCACCAGTCTTTTCGCAAAGGAGATCGCAGGTACGCGGCGGTAGTTGTACCATACCATCGATGGAACGCCTCGGGCAGCGGCCACAATCCGCTCGGCTTCAGCGAGGTTCGTCGACAAAGGCTTCTCGCACCAGACGATCTTACCCGCCTCCGCAGCCCGGATCGCAACCGGCGCATGCATTGCGTTCGGCGCCGCGATATCAACCACGTCGATGTCCGGCCGGTCGATGAGCGCCTCCCAATCCGTCGTGGTCTCCGCCCAACCCCACCTGGCCGCCAGCTTCGTTAGGTTCTCCCGGTTCCGGGCGCAGACGGCACGGCATTCGAGCTCAAAAGGAACGTCAAAGAAGTGCCGCACCTGCCGGTACGCATTGGAGTGGGCTCGCCCCATGAATCCCGCGCCTACCATACCGATGCGGAGCTTTTTTTGCACCAAGCTGTTACTCCTCCCGCAGTCATTGTCGCCGATCAAGCGTCTCGTGCGTTGTAATGCTGCTATGAAGTTCTATCGCCGCGCCAGGGGCCGTCTACGGAGCCTCGGCATTCTGCCGGGAACGTTCAACCCGCCCACGCGTGCACATCTCGCGCTGGCGCATGCAACCCTCGAGTTCGTCGATGAAGTGGTGTTCGTCCTGCCTGCCGTGCTGCCCCACAAGTCGTACGGGAAGGTCACGCTTGAAGACCGGCTTCGGATGCTGAAAGCCGCGTTGCGCGGCGAGCGGCGCTTCTCGATCGCTTCCACCGCGGGCGGCTTGCTCATCGAGATTGCCCGCGAGTGCCGGGACGCATACGGGCCCGAGGTTTCGCTGAAATTCCTGTGCGGCCGCGATGCCGCCGAGCGGTTCGTGAACTGGGATTATGGGCGGCCCGGGGCGTTTCTCGAACAGCTCCGCGAATTCGAGTTGCTGGTAGCTCCTCGCGGCGGGAACTACGAGCCGCCCGCGGAAATGCGCGGCCGTATCCACATGTTGCCCGAATTCACGCGACAGGATGAGGTGTCCGGCACTGAAGTTCGCAAACGCATCAAGCAAGGCCTTGCCTGGGAACATCTCGTCCCATCACGGATTGTCGCTATGGTGCGGGAACTCTACGGCGGTTGATCGTCGTTCGAGCTAGTCGCGAAGCCCCTGCTCCAGGAACGCTCTCAACCGATGGCTACGGCTGGGGTGGCGGAGTTTGCGAAGCGCCTTTGCCTCGATCTGGCGGATGCGCTCGCGGGTTACCGCGAAGTACTGTCCGACTTCTTCCAACGTGTGCTCGCTCCCGTCCATGAGGCCGAATCGCATTTTCACGATCTTTTCTTCGCGGGGGCTTAGCGTCTTGAGGACTTCCGCGGTTTGTTCACGAAGATTCAGGTTGATGACCGCTTCGGATGGCGAGATGCCCTGACGATCAACGATGAAGTCGCCGAGGTGCGACTCCTCCTCTTCGCCAACCGGCGTTTCGAGCGAGATCGGTTCCTGCGCGATCCGCAATACCTTGCGAACCTTGCCTGCCGACATCTCCATCTTCCGGGCCAACTCTTCGGTAGTCGGCTCCCGCCGAAGCTCCTGCTGGAGTTCCCGCTGCGTCCGTACCAGCTTGTTGATCGTTTCGATCATGTGCACCGGGATCCGGATGGTGCGCGCCTGGTCGGCGATGGCTCGAGTGATGGCCTGACGAACCCACCACGTCGCGTACGTCGAGAACTTGTAGCCGCGCCGGTAGTCGAACTTGTCCACGGCTTTCATCAGGCCGATATTGCCTTCCTGGATCAGGTCGAGAAACTGAAGGCCACGATTCGTGTAACGCTTTGCGATCGAAACCACCAGGCGCAGATTCGCCTCGATGAGCTGCTTCTTTGCGGTCTCCGTCTCCAGTTCGCCCCGCTCGATGATCTGGAGTGTGCGCCGCAGGTCCAGGGCAGAGGCGCCGCAGTCTTCTTCGAGCTGCTGGAGCCGTTGGGTGGCATGGCGCAGTTCCTTCCGGAGTTCGCGCACAACCGCCGCACCCTCGTGCCCGTGCTCCTCCAACCGCCGCTGAATACGGGCGATCGTCCGCTCGACGGGTCTGAAATCCTCCACTGCCTGCCGCACCAGGTCGGTGAATCGGTTCAGCGCCAGCGGGCTAAACTGAATCTGCCGGCTAATGCGCGAGACCGTCACCAGACTCCTTGCCAGCCCGAAGCGCAGAGTGCGGTGCTGCTTCGGTTTCATCCCCCGGGAAATCGCCTGGAGTTTTTGGCGAAACTGTTGAGATTTCTTGTACTGTTTTCCGATTTCCGCGATCTGCGCATGGAGCTCACTCTTTTGCTTCGCGAGCGAGTCGTCGCTGACGACCATGTCCGGCAGTATCAACAGATCGCGCAATTGCAGCGTGTCACGATCCAGTTCTTCCCCAATGTGAAGAACCTCGCGGATCACCAGGGCCGATCTCGAGAGAGCGCGGAGCACACTGCGCTGACCACGCTCAATCCTGCGAGCCAGTTCAATTTCTCCCTCGCGCGTGAGAAGGGGCACCGTACCCATCTCGCGTAGATACATCCGCACGGGGTCGTTGGTCTTTTCGGAGAGCTCTGTGCTGATCTCGAGTTCGGCGAGTTCCTCGCCTTCTTCGATCTTTTTCTCGAAGTCGAGGCGTGGTTCTTCCAGGATCTCGACGCCAGCGCTGTCCAGGTCGGCGAGAAGCTGGTCCAGTTCCGCCCCGCCAACCATCTCGTCCGGCAGCAGCTCATTGACTTCGTCGTATAGGACGAAGCCCTTCTCTTTCCCAGTGTCCATGAGCCGCTTGAGCTGGCCGTATTTTTCTTCGATCACCAAGAGAACCCCTTCCCGCCAGCAACCCTGAATCCAACTCTCAACATTCTACAATATGCTGCCGCTCGCCACCCCTAGACGCGTTCGGCCCGGCTCAGCTCCTCCGCCAGCCGCAGGGCCTCTTCCATTCTGCCCTCACGCTCCGCCTCCTTGACCCGGGATCTCAGCTCCGCCCGTTTTCCCTCCCGGGCCTCGACCTCCAATGCCCGGACGCACGCCAGCGCCTGCTCCCGTGTATAGCTCCCCTCACCCAATTCATCGGCAAACACCACCGAGGCGAGTAGAGCCTTGTCCCCGTCGTCCAGGCGGGCTTCCAGCTCTGAGAAGCCGAACTCCGGCCGACTCTCGTGCAGCGTGAACAGTGTTCGGAAAATCCGGCTTGCCGGCGACTTCTCTAATTGCGGGATTTGCGAAAGCGCCGGGACGATCTCTCCGCGAATATCGCGGTTCGCCAACAGCGCATTCAGTAACAACTGTTCCACCGCGCGTATGGGTTCGCGGTCCACCTGCATTGGCCTGTCGCTGCGATTGGCGGCCGACTTTCGGAAGTGCTCCAGCACAAGACCCTGCTCGACGCCCAGATACGTGGCGACGTCACTCGCAATCGCGGCCCGCTCCAGCTTGTCCGGCATCCGCTGGATCGCCGGTAGCAGAAATTGAAGCGCCGCTACACGGCCCTCTGCATTCCGCATGTCGAACCGCGCCCGCGCCCGGTCCGCCAGCCAGTAGAAATATCCAGGCGCTTTTTCCATCCTGCTACGGTACGCATCCGCGCCGTGCTCTTTGACGTATTCGTCCGGATCCAGGCCCCCTTCGAGGTGCAGCACCCGGACGTGCATGCCTTCTTCCAGGAGCATCTGGATGGAGCGCTCGGCGGCGCTTGCCCCCGCCGTATCGGGGTCGAAGTTCACCACGATTCGCTCGGAATGCCGCTTCAGCGCGCGCACCTGCGTGGACGTCAGCGCCGTTCCGCAGCTCGCCACCACCTCGTGCACGCCCGCGCCGAATACTCCGACGACGTCCATGTAGCCTTCCACGAGGATAGTGCGATCAAGCTTGCGAATCGTTTCTTTGGCTCGGTGAAGATTGTACAGAACGTAGCTTTTCCGATAGATCGGGGTCTCGGGCGAATTCAGGTACTTCGGCTCGTCGTTGGCCGCGAGCGCCCGGCCGCCGAATCCGATGATCTTCCCCGACTCGTTGTGAATCGGGAACATGAGGCGGCCGCGGAAACGGTCAAAGAACCCTCCGCCCTCCTGCCGCCGCAGCAGCAAGCCTGACGCCTCCATCTGCTCCGCGCTGAAACCCTCGCGCTCAAAGCGCCGCACAAGGTCCTGCCCGGAACGCTCCGAAAGACCGATGCCGAACTCCTCCGCGAGTGAGGGCGGGACGCCACGTCTGCCGAGGTACTGCCGCGCTTCCGCTCCCGGCGCGCCGCCGAGATTCGTCTGGAAAGCGCGTGCCGCGATTTCATGCATCTGATACAGCGATGCCCGCAGCTTTGAGTCTTCGTCGGCGTACTCCGCCCGTTTCGGCATCGGGATGCCGTTGCGGTCGGCGACGAGCTTCAGCGCCTCATAGAAACTGAGGCGCTCCACTTCCATCACGAACTTCAGCACGTCGCCGCCCACGCCGCATCCGAAGCACTTATAGAACTGGTGCGCCTGATGAACCGAAAACGACGGTGTCTTCTCGGTGTGGAACGGGCAGAGCCCCATGTAGCGCGGGCCCGCCCCCACGCGTCTCAGGCGCACGTACTCCCCGATGACCTTGACGATGTCGACCGACGACTTCAGTTGCTCAACGAAGTCCATCCGGATGTCGCGGCCCCACTCACCGCGGTTCGCTTCCGTCTATTATCACCGAACACAAACGCCGGGAAGAGCAGCGCCCAGCCGGCTGCGCTCAGCGTCGCTCCACGCCAGAGGATCGCCGGCTCGAAGCGCATCTCAATCCGATGCCGTCCTGCGTCCACGGGCATTCCTCGAAAGGCGACGTTCGTCAACACAACCGGTCGCTCGCGGCCGTCCACGAAAGCTCGCCAGCCCGGGTAGTACGTTTCCGACGTCACCAGGAAGGCAGGCGCCGCGCTTTCGACTTCCAGTGTGATACTGCGGGGTTCGTACTTGATCAGCCGAATGGCGCCGCCCGGCTGTCCGGCGCTGCCCGGAAACTCGACAGGTTCCTCCACCACCGCGACTTCCGCCGGCCGGAATTCCGCCGAGCGCAATTCCGAGAGGGCCTCCTCCATGTTTCCGGCGTGCTGAATCCGGTCAACCAGGAAGAACCTCGGCAAGGCGTCGCGGTTCTCGTAGACCGTCCGACCGGGGATCTCAGCCACCGGCACAAGGCCTCTATCCCGCGTCTCGCCGACCGGCGTCCGCGACAGAAGGTACCGCACGTTCATCAAATCCAGCACCCGCGATTCCGGCTTCAAAACCTGGTAGTACCGTCCCCAGCGCTCGCCTCCGGTAAACGTAAGCCTTACTTGCATGAACCGTATCAGTGCAAAAGGATCGTTCCCGTTGGCCGTCGGGACCTCCGTCAGAGCTGCTCCGTGCGCCCAGTTCATCGAGTCGTCGATGGTGTCGATTCGCCACGGCGGCTTTGACCGTCCCGTCAGGTACCGCACTCTCGCAAGTACTTCCGTGCTGCCGTCGAAGCTCGAGTACGTCAGGCCAGGCTCTGTGGCGAGCGAGCCGGTGTTCAAATTCCGGCCCGAGCCCGCCGCCGTCAGTTCCACCGCCGCCACCGCGACGAGCAATCCGCCGGCAAGCGGTTTTCGGAAAATAGCGAATCGGTCCGCTCCAAGTCCCGCCAGCACGGCCACTCCCAGCACAAACGCGGCCATCGCGAATTCCGGGTAGACGGAGGACTTCATAATGTTGGGCAACACCCGGAACGCAACCTTGCCCACGGGCGTCGAAGCACCCAGCATCCAGAGAATTGAAATGACCAGAGCGATACTGAAGAGTCTCACCTGCCGGTCCCGCCGAAAAATGACCGCAGCGAGCGCCAACACCAGCCCCGAGATCCCGCAAAAAAGATACAAGAATGTCGGCTGCCAGGGGTGCGCGTATGTGGAGAGATCGAAGATCCCGTAATAGTTCGGCGCTACCAGCGACACCAGGCTCGCCAGTGGAAGACCTCCGCCGTCGCCGATCCAGTCACTGCGGTATTTCGCCACGCTGAGCCGTGTTAGTTCAGCGGTCGGCAACACCTGCACCGCGGCCAGCAGCAGGCTCCACACTGCCGCAAGCGCCATCGGCACAACGGTCTTTCTCCACCCCGCTAGGAGGCCCACGATCATCGTCGACGCCGCAACGACGAACGTCACCGCCGGGAATCCGGCTAGTATCGCCATCGACAGGCTAGCCGCCAGCGCTGCCGTCCACCGCCAGGAGAATCCCCGGCTCAGTGAAACTGCGCTCAGCCAAGCGAGCGGCATCCATGCCGCTGCATCCATCGCGCCCAGGTGTTGTGTTTGGGATGCGAAATAGCCGCCGAGTTGAAACACGGTGCCGCCGAATAGAGCAGCCGTCACCGAAGTGCCCATGCGTCTCAGCAGCAGGTAAGCCAGCACACCGCCCAGGAACACATGCAGCACGAGCTGCCATTCGAGGAAGTAGAGCAGATTGCCGCCGCCGGCCAGATTGCTCAGCCAGACCGTCACGAGCGTCGGTGGATAGAAAAGCTGCGTGGTCAGGTTCGCGTAGATCGGCATACCGCAGTAGGTGTATGGGTCCCACAGCGGCAGCCCTCCGTTGCGGAACGCCCGCGCCACGAACTCGATCTGCGGCAGATGGTAGTACCGCAGATCCCATGGAATTACGTAACGACTGTCTAGGAGAACCTGCCGGTAAAACACCAGCACTTCCACCAGCAGCACAGCGGACGGGACCACTCGGAGTGCAAGTCGGCGCGTCACGGGAACCCCTCAGGGTAACAGGAAACACACCGTGGATTGACGCCGCGCTCCTACCGTTTGCGGAGGATGGAGAGGTGATCGCGGTGCTTTGATCGCAGGGCGATAAAGTCCCGGTGGTCCAATTTGAGCTCGCTCGCGATCTGGCGAATGACGTTGTCTTCCTCCATCGAAATCAGCCCCTCGGCGGCAGCAACAGAGAACAGGCAGTCGAGGATCGTCAGTTTCTGCTCGCGGGTCGCGATGCTCCCGAACTCCCGCGTGACGACGAAGTCCTCCGTCGCCCCGAACAGCTTGTTCTGTGTTTTGGCGATCTGAACGACAAGGATCGCCTGTTCCTCGGGAAGCCCACCGTGTTCGACGACGATGCGCTCCATGGCGCGGGTCTCCAACTCGCTGATGTGGAGGTCCGCCCGCGCAGCCCGGGCGAGAACGTAGGCGAACGCGGCGATGTAACGCGCCTGATCGAAGTCCATGCGATCGAGGGCGTCGGTAATCTTGCGGACCGTTTCTGTTTCGGGTGTTCCGGACGGCGGCTCCGTCTCGAGCCCCAGGAATTTCAGGATCGACATTCGGCTCTCGTAACTACCTTAGCGCGTCGGGCAGCGAAGCTGTTCAGAGCGAACTCACGCGAGCGACCAGGGCTTTCGGTAGGGGTACGTGATGAAACGATCCGCCTCGGGCAGGCCGGTCGCGCGCTCGGTGGCGGCGTCCCACTCGATCTTGCGGCCGGTGCGCAAGGCGACATTGCCGAGGTGCGCAACGGTTGAGACGAAATGTCCGAGTTCTACGTTTTCGACGGGGTCCTGGCGGGAGCGAACGCAGTCCAGGAAATTGCGGACGTGGGCGGGACGGCCGTCGGCGGTGCGATCCTGCGGGTTGACCTTCCTTGTCCACTCGCCCAGGGTCTTTTTCTTCGGTTCCGCGTGGATCTCCCAGCCGTCCGCGTCGAGGATCAGGGTACCTTCCGTGCCGCTAAAGGACAGTCCATGCGGGCGCCCCCCGGGACCGATGCCGCCGAGCAGTTGATGTTCCCAGACGAGAGTGTAGGAGGAGAAGTCGTAGACGGCGATCTGGGTGTCGGGGGTCTCGGAGTTGTCGTCGACAACGAATTTTCCGCCGGAGGAGGTCACGGAGCGGGGCGGCTCCGGTCCCATGGCCCAGAGGGCGATGTTAATGAGGTGCACGCCCCAGTCGGTCATGAGGCCGCCTGCATAATCCCAGAACCAGCGAAAGTTGAAGTGAAAGCGATTCTTGTTGAAGGGTCGTTCCGGGGCGGGGCCGAGCCACATGTTGTAGTCGACGCTGGGTGGCGGATCGCTGTCGGCGGGCTTGCCGATGCCGCCGACCCAGTCGAGATACGCCCAGGCTCGTACCTGGCGGATGCGGCCGAGCTTGCCGGAACGAACGAAGTCGACCGCTTCCTGGTAGTGGGGGCCGCTGCGCCACTGCGTGCCCATCTGTACGATGCGCTTGTGATTCCGGGTGGCGGTCACCATCGCCCGGCCCTCGCCGATGGAGGTCGCCAGCGGTTTCTCGACGTAAACGTCCTTGCCGGCCTGGCAAGCGTAGATGGCGGGCAGCGCGTGCCAGTGGTCGGGTGTGCAGATGAGGCAGACGTCGATGTCCTTGCGGTCGATTACGCGGCGGAAGTCCTTGACAGTGTCGGGCGTTGTCTGGCGATGCTTTTCGACCAGGCTGGCGCGTTTGGCGATACGTTCGTCGTCGATATCGCAGACGATGGGGCAGTCTACCTCGGGATTCAGGAAGAATGTTGGCAAGTCGGCGCCCGAGATGCCGCCACAGCCGATGAGACCGACGCGGATCCTGTCGCTGGGAGCGGCGGTGGCGAAGGAGCGAATGAATGCCGGGGCGGCGCCAAGCGCGGTGGCGGAGCGGCCAAGGAATGACCGGCGGGTAGTGTCGGACATGGGTGGAGCCTCCTGCGTTTCAGGGCAGAGTGTATCACGACCGCCACAGGCTGAAGCCGGCTGAAGCTTGTGCCACCGAAGGCAGTAAGCAGTCGATTCTCAGAGGCGGTCAGGCTCTACAGGGCGACGGAGGAAAGTGAAACGGCTCGTCACCCGGCAGCCGCCCGCTTGAGCGCGGCAATATCGAACTTCTTCATCTTGAGAAAGGCCTGGGTTAAGCGCGCGGTCCGCTCCCGGTCCTCGCCTCCGAGCAATTCGCGCATAACGGCGGGAGTGATCTGCCATGAGACGCCATACCTGTCCTTCAGCCAGCCGCACTGTTCGGCTCTCGGGTCCGCCGAGAGTTTCCCCCAGAAGTAATCGATCTCTTCTTGGCTATCGCAGGGCACGATGAACGATATCGCCTCGTTGAATGCGAACTGGTGCGCCCGCGCGGAATCCATCGCGCCGAACTCCTGGCCGAGAAGCGAGAGGTGCGCGTACCGCACGGTGCCTTCCGTGTCCGGATCCTCGCCCTTGCCATAACGAGCGAAAACCGTCGCTTTCGTTTCTCCCACCTCCGCGCCATTAGGCGCATTCCTGAACACCGAGGCATAAAAGCTGATCGCTTCTTCGGCCTTGCCGCACACCTTGCCCACGAACATGAGCACGGGCGTGAACCTCTGCTTGATCTCCATTCCGCCAGCCAATATCACCTGCCATGAAAGCCCGTACCGATCTTCGAGCCACCCGTACCGCTCGCTAAAGGGATAGCTGTCGAGAGGCATGAGGACCTTCCCGCCAGGAGAGAGCTTCTCCCATATCGCATCTACTTCCTCTTTCGTTCCGCATTTGGCATGGAAGGACACGGACGGATTGAACTTGAACAAGGGCCCAGCGCCGATCGCCATAAAGGGCTGTCCCGCGAGCTCGAACGACACGAGGTCGCAATCGCCCGAAGGCGTGCCTGAGAGCCTGGTCACGTTGGTGATCCGGGACCCGGGAAACAAGGACACATACAATTCGGCCGCCTCCCGCGCCTCCTTATCGAACCACAGATGCGGAGTGATCTTTTGCACAATGTTTTAGCCGCCCCAAACAGACGGGCAACGCGCCCCCTCCCTCACCGGAATTATACCGGCACGGCGCACTCTAATTCGCGGCGATATGCGACCGGCTTGACCGATTCCTCCCGGTTAACCGCCTGTTACAGGGAGCCGGCGCAGGGAACCATAGGCGAGGGTCCCGCAGGTGCGGCTCGACATGTTCGGCATCAGAAATCTCTATTGAGGGGACACGTTGCGATCAGCGAGAGGCTGTGAGGCGCTGGCGTCCCATTTTCGGACAGCTGGCACCCAGAAGCGATCACTGGCGGGCCTCAGTGTTGAGTAAGATCAAGGACTTAGAGTCGGAAGCTAAATTGCCCCCAAGGACAGGAACCACATGCGAGACGTCCTTAAAGACCTCCAGTACGCGGTGCGTGTCCTCCGCCGGGACCCCGGCATTGACAGCGGTCGCAGTGCTTACCCTGGCGCTCGGTATTGCCGCCACCACAGCCGTCTTTGGTTGGATCGACGGGATGGTCCTGCACCCTTTGCGCGGCGCCGCGGACGACGGACAACTCGCCGTCCTCGAAGCCGTCCGTGCCAGTGGCATCGAGGATCCTAACGTCTCGTATGCCGACTGCCGGGATTTCCAGGACAGCCTCCGAAGTATCTCAGGATTGGTGCTGAACCAACAGGCCCCCGCCTCAGTCGGCGACGGAGAGAACGCCTATTCCGCGTGGTTCGAACTGGTTTCCGGAAACTACTTCGACGTCTTGGGCGTAAAGCCAGTCCTGGGCCGCACGTTCGCTCGCGAGGAGTACGGCGACAGGGCCAAAGCGTTCACGGCGGTCATCAGCTACCGGATGTGGCGGCACTATTTTCAGAACGACCCGTCCATTCTCGGCCGCACCGTACACATTAACCGGCACCGGGTCACCATCGTCGGCGTGGCGCCTCCGGAGTTTCACGGCGATATTCCGGGGATCGCGTTTGACGGCTGGGTTCCAGCGCCACTGACCGGCGAACGCGACCGCGATGCGCGGCATTTCAGGGCCATCGTCAGGCTCAAACCCGGTCTCAGCGTCTCCGAGGCAAATGCCGAAGTAGCGACGGTTGCAGCGCGCCTTGCCCGAGCCTTTCCGACGACCAACGAGGGGATCGGCGCCCGGATCGTGCCGATCTGGAAGGCGCAGTCGGGATTGTCGGGCATTTTGGCATCGCCGCTGGCCATCCTCGGTGCGGCCTGCGGACTCGTGCTACTCATTGCGTGCGCGAATGTCGCCAATCTTCTGCTGGCTCGTTCCGCAGCCCGGCAGACGGAGTTCGGCATCCGCGCCGCCCTGGGCGCGGGTCCGGGCCGATTGAGCCGACAGTTGGTTTGCGAAAGCCTTCTTCTGGCGGCTCTGGCGACGCTTGTGGGGCTGCCTCTCGCGCTGTGGTCTCAGGACATCCTCGTGTATCTCGTGCCGCCTACGGGATTGCCGCTGTACTTCAACGTCCACCCGAGCGCTCGGCAGTTCCTTTTTGCCGCTCTGGTCTGCCTGGCTTCCGCCCTGATCTCCGGTCTTCCGCCCGCGTTTCAGTCGGTGCGGCGCAGCCTAGTGGATGCACTGAAGTAAGGAGGAAGAGGTGACACACAGGGCGGGTACTCGCGGCGCATCTCCGGGTTACTGGTGGTATCCGAAGTGGGGCTGGCGCTGGCGGCTCTCGTGACGCTCGGACTGTTTCTCCGGAGCCTTTACGGATTGCAGAACACTCCGGCCGGTTTCGATCACCGCAACGTAACGGTTTGCCGTCTCTTTCTGGCGACAAACAACTACACTCCCAACGAGGAGCAGCAGTTCTCGCGGAGGCTCCGCGAGCGGCTGCGTGCCCTGCCAGGGGTGTCAGGCGCCGCTTTATTCCGACTCGATCCCGCTCGGCTTCGGGCTCGGGAAATGGACCGAGGTTATGGTCGAAGGGTATGCGGCGAGGCCCGGCGAGAACCTGGACGTGCATCACGCCTCCGTGTCGTCCGGCTACTTCGACCTGCTGAGGGTGCCGCTTCTCGCCGGACGCGATTTCAGGCCTGAGGACAACGAAAAGGCGCCCCGCGTTATGATCGTCAACGAATCCTTCGCGCGGCGCTTTTTCGACGGACGCGACCCGGTGGGGCACCGGGTACACATTTATGGCATACCGTTCACGATTGTGGGAATGGTGAAGGACAGCAAGTATTGCAGCCTGTCTGAAGCGCCGCAGCCATACTTCTATATGTCCTTCGACCAGGTACACAACGGCAGTGGCGAAGGCGGCGTGGCCCTTTATGCCCGGACCGACGGCGATGCGCGCGGTTTCGTCCCCGTGCTCCGCCGCGAGATGTCGGCCATCGATCCGAACTCGGCCGGCCTGACGGCCATGCCCCTGTCGGATTACATCTCGGCTGCCTGGTTCGCGCCGCGGCTCGCCTCGTTGCTCCTCGGAGTGCTCGGCGTCATTTCCATGCTGCTCGCCGGTGTAGGTCTTTACGGAGTTATGGCTTACTCGGTGAGCCAGCGGACCCGGGAAATCGGTATCCGCATGGCGCTGGGGGCTGACCCCGGAGGCGTGCTCCGGACGGTCATGAGACGAGGCTTGTTGCTGGCCTTGTCGGGGATCGCCGCCGGACTCGCCATCTCCCTGGCAGCGACCCCGCAGATCGAGCCTCTGCTGTACCGTGTCAGTCCAGCGGACCCTGTAAGCATAGCGGGAGCAGCGCTGTTCCTCATTGCGGTTGCGGTGGTCGCAAGCATCATCCCAGCGCTGCGCGCCACCAGGGTTGACCCGATGGTCGCCCTCCGCCAGGAGTGACTAACCGACAAGCTGCTTGCGCGCCGCGTAAAGCACCATTTCGGCAACATTGCGGAGCTTCAGTTTGTGCATGATGTGGGTGCGGTGGGTCTCCACGGTGTAT
>DATIFQ010000467.1:0-2895 GCA_035455185.1 Bryobacteraceae bacterium
CAGCCGGTTCAGTTCCCCGTACGCCCTCACCGCCGCCTCCGGAGCGGCTGGTGGCCGGTCAATAAACGGGATGACTTCCCCGTCATCGGCCGCACCGGCCATCCGTGCGAAGAGTGAAGAATCCATCATGGCCAGCAGGGCAAGTGTCGAGCCTCCACTGACGAGAAAGTCCCGTCGGGAGAGGCTAGCGCCTTCGTGTATGCCGCTATCGTTCGTCTGGTTATTCGTTGGTGTCATGGTGTCCCTCCTGTGGTTCCGCTTTTTTCTCTCTCTCACTTACGCTCTGATGCCGATGACTTCCAGATACTCTGCAAACACGATCGTACTGCCAGACCCGCCTCGGTTGTGCGCCGTCCAGAGTGTTTCAAGCTCATGGCGGAGCCGGTCTTGGCCATGTTCATCGAGCGCGGCGAAGGCTTCATGGGTCGGTCCATAGTAAAGGCGAAAGAACTCCACCACCTCTGAGGGCGGAAAGGGATAACTGAACGTGTAGTGGTGCCTGACCAGGTTGAGTTCGGACAGTCCCTTGCCTAGCCGCTCGCGGACCGTCGGTTCGTCGCCCCATAGCGTGGGGGACGGCATCCCGGAAGGCGCAATGAATTTGGCGACGATCTTGAACATCTGCCCTACAAATCCCTGTGGCGTCCAGTTCGCCATGGCCACGGTTGCCCCAGGTGCACAGACGCGCAAGAGTTCGTGCGCCACCAGATCCGGACGCGGGGCAAACATGGCGCCTACTAAACTCACGACCACATCGAACGCGCCGTCCTCAAAGGGCAGCGATTCAGCGTCGGCCTCCTCGAAACGTGCCAGCAGCCCCTCCGCTCGCGCCCGAACCCGCGCCCGTTCCACCCAATTGGCCGCAATATCGACTCCGGTCACCTCCGCCCCCTCCCTCGCCGCCATGAGCGCCAGTTGACCGGAGCCGCAGCCGACATCCAGCAGCTTGGATCCGGGAGCGACATGGAGCCGCTCATAAAATTCTCGCGCGCTCCCCTCCATGTACCGTGAGAACAGATCGTAGTCGCCGGCCATCCAGATCTGCTGGAGCCGACGCTTCAACCCAACCGTTTCGGAAACTACCGTGCTGGCCGACATAAAGCCCTCCTGTTTTTGCATGGTGATATCGCCGACACGCCCATCGTGTGGCGCTACCCACTGTATCGCCAGGAGAGACGGCTGTCTTATCAGAGCGTCTGGCTCTCTTCTCAAGAGAATGCTAAGCTGCGCATTCTTGTATCCGAGCGTCCGGCCTGTTTAGCAGACGCTCCTTCCCTGCTGCATGGAACCCCGATGGATGTGCTATCTGAAGTGCTCAGGGCCGTCAAACTCGACGGCGCAGTGTTTTTCAACGGCGAATTCTCTGCACCCTGGTGCATGCGGGAACCCGACGCCTGCACCATGGCATCGTATCTGTCCGCCCCTTCCAAACATGTGATTATTTTTCATCTGATCGCCGAGGGCCGTGGCCATGCCCGCGTGGAGCAAGACGGCGGCGTCATCTCCCTTGCGGCCGGTGACATCGTCATGTTTCCGCACGGCGACGCGCACCTCATGGGTAACGGTCCCCCCGTAACGCCCGTGGACAGTGCTCAGCAACTTCAGCAGGTGCTCGCTGAAGGAAGGGTGTTGTCTCAATTCGGGGGAGGCGGGGAACTCACCAAAGTGATCTGCGGCTATATGACCTGCGAGCGACACCTGAGTCAGGTATTTCTTGCCGGGTTGCCGCCGATCATCAAGATCAATATCCGCGATCACGCATCAGGGCAATGGCTGGAGGACACACTCCGCTATTCGGTCGCCCACGCCGACGCCGCAGGCCCGGGCGGCGCAGCGGTCGTCGCCAAATTGTCCGAAGCGTTATTCGTGGAAACGTTGCGGCGGTACATTGCCCAGTTACCGCCGGCGCAGACCGGCTGGCTCGCCGGTGTGCGTGACCCGGAGGTGGGAAAAGCCCTGGCCCTACTTCATCGACAACCGGCCCAACCTTGGACGATTGCCACGCTGGCCAACGAAGTCGGGGTGTCCCGCTCCGTGCTTGCCGAGCGGTTCCGGCATTATCTTTCGGATACACCCATCGGTTACCTCACGCGCTGGAGGCTGCAGCTCGCCGCACAACTTCTGACGTCGACGTCCAAGAGTGTCGCTGAAGTGGCCGGACAGGTTGGTTATGAGTCCGAGCCCTCCTTCAATCGGGCCTTCAAGCGCGAGTTCGACTTCCCGCCCGCCCGATTCCGCAGTCAAGCGAGAACGCCTCGCCACATTACGACCGGTTCTATACGGGGCACCAGTGGAGCCAGCAAACGATAAGCGTACCGGTTCTGGCCCCATTGCCCGCGCGCAGCGGCCTTTCGAGGCCTCCCCGCTCGACCCTCTCCGACTACTCAATATTCAGAACTCAACATTACGAACATCACTCTTTACTCCTCACCCCTGCCACCGTCGTCGAATGTGAAGTTAACTTCAGTCCGGCAGGGATTGCGCCTCAGACGTAAGCAAGGTACAAGGGCATTCGCGGACGTACTGATCCGGTAGTACGAATGCCTCCGGCTGGTCGATAGTTACCGGATTTGGTAAGCTCGGCAACAATAGGGCCGCTGATTGATACGAGAGAGGTTTAGAGTGTACATTCGCACGCTCAAAGCCGTGATCGCTGTTCTGGGTGGACTGGCAGCCATTGCAGTGACCTTCGAGCCGGTGCTGGCTGAGCCTCTGATAGTCGGCGCCCCTCCCAGCTTAAGACCTGCTTTTACCGACATTCTGCCGATGTTCGAGCGAGAGTATGATGTGGCAGTTCATGTGGTATACACGCCGTCAAAGACGCTCATGCGGGAAATCGAAAACGGAGCCCCGGTCGATGTGTTTCTGGCAGCGGGGTTTGACGAAGTGGAGCAC
>DATIFQ010000468.1:0-2047 GCA_035455185.1 Bryobacteraceae bacterium
CGAGTAACTCAGCACCCAATTCAGCCTCCAGCCTTTGCAGTTGTCGGGTTATAGCCGATGGTGTCCGGAATAGACGATCAGCTGCGCCGGCAATGGACCCGGCCTGGGCAAACTCTACGAGGGCGCGTAGATCATCGAGCAAGGGAGCCTCCTGAAGTCTCCTAAAGCCTCTTCCAGAGTAGCAGAAGCGTGCGTAAACGGCAACATTATCGTGATGATAATGAACTTGTGGAATTATGGGTTCTCCGTTACAACCGGTGAGTAGAGGCAGGGGAGGTAGCTTGAACAGACCAGTGTGTAGAGTGATGGTGGCCGTCGCCGGCATGGCGGTGCTCGGGATGACCGCAACGCGGGCCGGCGCACAAACCCATCCAGCGACTTCTACACTCAACGACGTGATGCAGGCGCCGTTTGCGTCGGACATGCTGGCCGCGCCCACGGGCGCAGCCGTGGCGTGGGTATTCAACGCGAAGGGCTGCAGTAACATCTGGGTAGCAGACCCATCCCATGGCGCGAAAGCGCGCCAGATCACACCGTACACAGAGGATGACGGTTTCGATATCGGCGAACTCGCCTGGTCGCCAGATGCCAAGTCGATCGCCTTCACACGGGGCCAGAGTCTCGAGGACGAGACTCCGGCCAACGTCAATACCTCCCCGGAAGGCGCAATGCCCAGGGAAGTATGGGTGGTTGCCACGGACGGCGGCGCGCCGCGTAAGGTCGGCGCGGGAGACTCCCCTACCTTCTCACCCGATGGCAGCCGGTTGCTGTTTGTCGACAAGAAGAGAATTCTGACCGTGGCCGCGAGCGGCGATGGCGACGCTCAGCCATTGCTCATCGATCAGGGAACAGTGGACTCGCTGACCTGGGCGCCGGACGGCAAGCGCCTGGCGTTCGTGAGCCATCGAGGCGGCCACTCGCTGATCGGTGTCTACGATTTCGTTGACCAAACCATCGTCTGGTTGAGTCCGAGTCTCGACTACGACAGCTCGCCCGCGTTCTCACCGGACGGCGCACGGATCGCCTTCGTTCATGTGCCGGCCCAGAAAACTCCCCCCGCATTCTTCTCTCAACGCAGCGGACGACCGTGGTCGATCTGGACGGCGGACGTGAAAACCGGCCAGGGGCGACGTGTCTGGATTGCCGACGCGGGACCCGGAAGTGTATTCCATCCGACACGCTCGGCGACGAATGACGTTCCCGACGTTCCCTCGGCGACGAACCTGTTCTGGACCAACCATGATGATCTCGTGTTCCCCTGGGAGAAAAGCGGCTGGCTGCATCTACATGCCGTCCCCGTGCGGGGCGGCGGGGCCCGCGCATTCACGGCGGGAAAGTTCGAGGTCACACACGTCGTCTTCAGCCAGGACCGCAAGCGCCTGGTCTATTCGTCCAGTCAGGATGACACCGACAGGTTGCATATCTGGACGGTCGACGCCGAGCACGGTTCGGCGGTGCGCACCGCCCAGAGCCACGCCATCGAAGACTATCCGCAGATCGGCGCCGACGGCGCTCTTTTCGCATTGCAGAGCGACGCCAACCAGGCGCCGCATCCGGTCGCTTTGAGTCCGGGGGGGCAATGGCGGCGGCTCGCTCCGGAAGCCATCCCGTCCTCCTTCCCGAGTTCCCAGCTCGTCATGCCCCAGGCCGTGACCTTTACGGCGAAGGATGGCCAGGAAACGCACGCGCAACTGTTCCTACCACACGAAACCACCTCCAAGCCGCACCCGGCGATTCTGTTCTTCCACGGCGGCCCTCAAAGACAAATGCTGCTGGGGTTCGATCCCAAGCGCGCGTATGACTGGATATACGCATTTAACCAGTACCTCGTCGCCGAGGGCTACATCGTCCTGTCGGTCAACTATCGCGGCGGTACCGGCTATGGCCTTGACTACCGAGAGGCCGACAGCTTCGGCCCCGGCGGCAGCAGCGAGCTCAATGACCTGCTCGGCGCCATCACCTATCTGCGAGGCCGACAGGACGTCGACTCCCATAGACTAGGCCTCTGGGGACCAAGCTATGGGGGGCTCATGACGGCCCTTGGTCT
>DATIFQ010000469.1:0-5288 GCA_035455185.1 Bryobacteraceae bacterium
CGGACCCGACTTTCCGCTGGTAGACTACCACGTCCATATCGAGCGCGAGATGACCATCGAAAGGGCGCTCAAGATCGCAGTGGAGCGAGGAGTCAAAATCGGCGTCGCCGAGCACGGTGGCTGTGCAGAAGAGATGCGGGATGATGCAGGACTGCGCCGCTACATCGAACGGCTGTCGCCCTATCCGGTATATAAGGGAATGCAGGCGGAGGGGCTGGACTGGGCGCGCTGCTTTTCGAAAGAGGCCGTTGCAGAGCTTGATTTTGTGTTGTCGGATGCGCTGACGTTCCCAGAGAAAGACGGCCGGCGGGTGAGGCTCTGGACCAAAGAGGCGAAGATCGAGGACAAGCAGGACTTCATGGAGCGATACGTGGACTTCAACGTCCGCGTGATCGCTACGGAGCCAATCGATATCTTCGCCAACCCGACGTTCCTGCCCGAAGGGATCGTGGGGGAATACGACACGCTCTGGACGGCGGGACGGATGAAGCGGGTGATCGATGCGGCCGTGGAGCACGAGGTCGCGATCGAGATCAACGCGCTCTACCGGATTCCGAGCCTTGCGTTCCTTCGGACGGCGAAAGACGCTGGGGTGAAGTTCTCGTTCGGCTCGAATTCTCACGGAGAAGGCATTGGCAAGCTCGACTACTGCCTCGAGATGGCGAAAGCGCTTGGACTGTCGAGCAAACACATGTTCTCGCCTGATTCCCGGCCTGGGAGGTCATTGTGAACCGACGCGATCTGGTTGCCGGCTTGGCCCTCGCCAGTATGGGGACTGAGGCCCAACAACAGGACACAGAGTCCCTTTACATACCTCAGCAACACCGAGTTGAAGATCGGGACCTCCTCCATGATTTCATGGATGAGTTTCCCTTCGCCGATCTTGTTACCTCCACGCCTGCCATTCGCATCACGCATATCCCGGTAGTGCTCGATCGGACCGCCGGCAAATACGGGACTCTATACGGTCACGTTTCCCGTCAGAATCCACAGAGCCGGATGCTTGACGGCCAGCATCCCAGCCTGGTCGTCTTCCATGGACCTCATGGCTACATCTCACCCACGTGGTACGAGAAGACCGAGGTTGTTCCGACCTGGAATTTCGCCGTTGTGCATGTTAGCGGCAAACCCAGGCCGGTCACGGAGAAGAAGGCACTGAACGATCTGCTTCGAAAGCTCATCGACAGGTTTGAGAAGTACGAGACCTCCGCATACGACTTCAGTAAGCTTTCGGACAGTTACAAGTACGGCCTAATGGCCGGCATTGTCGGCTTCGAGATGGAAATCGAACTGATTGAAGGCAAATTCAAACTCGGCCAGGAACGCAGCGAGGCCGACAGGGCTAGCGTCTTACGTCACCTCCGTTCGGCGAGTCCGCCGCGTTCCCTTCACGACCTCACCGCCAGTTTCTATGAGAGGACAAAGGCTGCGGGGAAGGGCATGCGCTGAGGGGCGCTACGGCACGAAACGGGATCTCCGCCAAGGCATCACTGGTACCGGCACCTGATTTGCACAGCCCCACACCGCTGGACGTTGAAGAAGCAAACAAACGCCCAAGCCGAGGATCCTTTTGAGATCCTCAGCCCTGCTCGTGTTCGAATGAAGAAGCCTTTTCTG
The DNA here is from genome assembly GCA_035455185.1 of Bryobacteraceae bacterium. Lineage (GTDB taxonomy): Bacteria > Acidobacteriota > Terriglobia > Bryobacterales > Bryobacteraceae > JAEHDI01. The sequence continues at coordinate 1,618 of DATIFQ010000469.1, forward strand.
CTTATGGGTTACCAGCTCAACCGGAGCGTAAGCTGCAATTCGCGGGCGCGCTGGCCGCTGTTGTTCGTAGTGAGGACGCCATCCCCGCCAATACTGTTAGGATTGCCGGGGTGGTTTAGCACGTTGAAGAAGTCCGCGTTGAAGCGGACCTCGTAACGCTCCTTGAACCTGATCGCCTTGAACAGCGATGCGTCCAGACCCCACTGCCGTACGCCCGGCACAAATTGATTCCGCCAGGGATTCAGGTTGTCGTTGTAAGTTACGCGCTGCGACGTGCCGTTCTTCAGCGGTACAAAAACTGTATTGGTCCCGTAATATCTGTACAGCGGGTCGCTTCTGTCCGGAACGGCCGGCCACGGAATCAGGGGCTGCGCCGCAGGCGTGTAATTCGCTGGAACGCCCATGACACCATTCGGCTTCCCGGTCTCCGGATCGGTGCTATTGATGCGATTTGCTGGTATATACCCATTCCACCACAAGTATCCGGGGAGGCACTCACCACTGCGGCAGTCCTGGATCGGGTACTTGTAGCCGTAAACCTCGATCGGTGTGCCATTCGGGAAGATGTTGGTCGGCAAGGCGAAGTAAGTGCTGCGCAAATTGCCTATCCCCGCCAACTGCCAGCCACCGATAATCTTGTCGAGAAACGTGCCGACGTTTCGGCCGAGAGGTTTGCCCCTGCCGAAGGGCAGGTCCACGAGCCAGTTCCAGCGCACTCGGTGCTTTGGGATATCGTTGTTGGCAACGTCGGCATCGCGCTTGTAGTTCAGGAAGCGCATACGATCGGAAAAGTCCGCCGGGACTGCCCCTGGAAGGTACGAGTTTGGTGAGTTGACCACGGAGCGATACGTATCGCCCCCCGCCGAGAGCGAGTTGCCCAGGGTATAGATCAATTGGAACGCATACCCACCGCTGTAGCGGCGTTCGGCCTCCAAGGTCATGCCGTTGAAATTACCGAAGGCGGACTTCTGATACTCTTGGAGGGTGCCGTAGACAGTCTGGTCGAAGGGCCGGCGCGCCACGCCGGAGTACTCTCCCGTCGGTAGCGGCAGCCCCGTCGTAGCATACCAGATGTAATCCGGGGTCGAGTCGTTGTAACTATTCTTCACCTGCAGGTTACTGCTGTGATTTCCCACGTAAGAGGCGCGCACGACCGTATTGGCCATCACTTCCCTTTCCAGGGTGAGATTCCAGTCATGGACGCGCGTGTCGGGTTGTTCTTTCGCAAAATAATAGTTGCTGGCCGATCCGCGGGTGATAGAGGTCGCGTTCTCCAGGTCTATCGCATCCCGGCTGTTAACACCGGCGACGATCGTGGGAACCGACCTCATGTAGTAGTTGTTGATCCTATCCGGCGAGAGCGCCGAACCGTTAATGTTGCTCGTGAGACGGGCGAAATAGGGAGTGTTGGAGCGCTGCTGCGCAGTCCAAGCGCGTAGGGGAATCGTGAAGTGGGAAATACGGTAACCGCCGCGGAGGACGGTGCTCCTGTTGCCGCTCGTCAGGCGGTAGGCGAAGCCCGCCCTGGGACCGAAGTCGGTGTTCGGTGTGGTGTAAAGGGTTTGTGGCAGGCCAGCGTCCTTATAACTCTCGAACTTGACTCCCAGCGATTGTAGTCTCTGAACCACCGAGGGGAGGGTTGCCCCGACCTCGTACATGTGGTCCAGGCTGCTGGCGAGCACGACCGCCTTGTTCGCCGGGTCAAATGTAGTCAGCAGATTGCTAATGTCCCGGTTAGGCGGCCACCGGTCCCAGCGCAGCCCCAGGTTCAGCGTCAGCCGCGGTGTCACCTTCCAGTTGTCCTGAAAGTACAGGGCATATTCCTTGGCGCGCAACTGAAACCAGGGGTGGCCGAGCTGAGCATAGTAGTTAACCAATCCCAGGTAAGTGCTCGCCGTGGCGTCACCGGTGTAGTCCAATGGAAGCGGGTTCGTGCGGTCCGAACCCGTGTCGTACAGGGATGTGAAAATGCTGTTCCCGATGATTTCGCCCTGCGTGTATTGCTGCTCCGCCAGGGTATTCAGCTTGTCCCACCGGAAATGGAATCCGAACTGCAATTCATGCTTTCCAGCGATCTTGGTCGCGTTATCGTCGGCTATCCAGAAAGCAAACGGGGTCGTTTGAGTATTCTCGGTTTCGAAGTACCAGTCGTACATGCTGCCCAGGTCGTACATAGCGGGCCAGCCGGCAACGTTGTTCGGATTCGGCAGCCCGAGCTCGTCGGCATACTTTCTATTCGGATCGCCCGTGCTGGAGGTCCAATGCTCGCTCGAACCACTGACCAGCACTTCGTTAAAAAATGTCGGCGAGAAAGTATGCACCCAGGAGCCGGCGCCCGCCTTGTTCGGAGCGGTCCGGCTCACCGTGCTCCCCACGTTGTTCAAGGCAACAAAACCGTAGAATTGCGTGAACAGGTCGTACTTGCCCTGCGTGTATCGGCCGTAGAACTGGTCCTTCTCCGAGAATTGGTGGTCGATACGGGTGGTTACCGTCCAATCGCGGCGGCGGTTGGGTTGCGGCCCGTAGAAGTTGGGCGCCACTAATGGGTTGGCGGAGTTCGTGGGCTTTGGCGTAATGCTGAACAGATACTTGGCCAGCGGGCTCTCCCGGGCAGGATCGATCACGTTCAACTGCCCCTTGTAAGAGATCCGCTGCCGCTCCCACGTCTCGGAGTTCGTCGTCCAGGGGTCGTAGACTTCAAATGGAACACCTTCGGCGTCAACCAGGCCGCGAAAGTCGCCATTTGCCATCGCTTCTGTCGGCACGGCGAAGCCCATCGTCCTAGCTTCCAAGTCGCGCATGGCCTCGTAAGCAAAGAACCAGAAAGTACGATTTCTGCCGTTGTAAACCTTCGGGATGTACACTGGCCCGCCCGCGGAGACGCCAAACTCGTTGCGGACTAAGTGCGGCGGTTTGTCATAGAAGTCGGTGCGCGTGCGGGCTTTGCCGACCCCGTTGTTGCGGGCGGTCTCGAATGCCGAGCCATGCAGCTCATTGGTTCCGCTCTTGGTGGACATGATAACAGTGGTCGGACGCGCCAGCTTGGCAGAGGAGACATTGCTTTCCACCCTGAACTCCTGGATGGTGTCCAAGCCCGCCGGCCGCCGGAATACTGCTCCCGACAAGCGGTCTGTCGTGGCGGCGCCGTCGAGCACAAACTCGGTCGATCCCCGTTTCATCCCGAAAGCGCGTGCGGTCGTCGAATCCAGATCCGATCCATCCAGTTCTAAGCCGGCCACGGTTTGCAGGAGCGCGGTAATGAAACGGCCGTTGATCGGCAACTGCTCAATGCGCTCCCGCTCCAGCACGTGGCTCAATGTCGGGCTATCCGCCGTGATCAACGGGGTCACGTCCTGGACAGTGACCTCCGTGGCTGTTTGTCCCACCTTCAGCACGACATCGACAACGGCGCTCTGCTGCACCTGCACTGTCAGTTTCCCTTCGAATTTCTGCATCCCCGGCGCTTCCACCAGAATCTCGTAGGGGCCGGGCACGATGCCAAGGAAGAAGTAGATTCCTACTGTGGTTGTCGTCGTCTTGGAAACGATGTTCGTAGCGGAGTTCGTGAGCGTTACCGATGCCGTCGGGACCACGGCGCCGGATTGATCGCGCACCGTTCCGCTGACTGTCGCGGTGCTCGCCTGCGGCCACGCCGTAGGCGCCAGCAACGC
>DATIFQ010000470.1:0-4031 GCA_035455185.1 Bryobacteraceae bacterium
GGCGGTGCCGGGCAGGTATTCCGGTTCGATTTTGACCAGGCGCAGCTCGCGCAGGCGTGGTTCAGCGGCACGGGCTTTGGAAATAACCGGATCGGAGTCTCCGCCGCGGTGACGGACACGGCTGGCAGTCTGGAGCGCTTCTACCCGTACCAACTCAGCCCACTGCCGGTGCCAGAACCCGCGTCCTTCCTGACGATGGGTTCCGGATTGGTTGCCTTGGGGCTGTTGCTCCGGCGCTACGCGAAGAGGAGCTAGTTTCGGTCCTTGAAAAGTCGGAATTGGGCTTAAAGGGCGCGGCCAGAGGTCGCGCCCTTCGGCTTTTCAGGAGCCACTTTCCGGGATCTTTTCACTCCATTTCACACTGTGGTCTGACGTGACGGCCCACGTTTCGGCGGGAGAATCGAGCCGGAAGAACGACCAGGGCCCCGGAATCCACGGATACCGCTCGATCACCGTGTCATCCACCTCCACGCCGAGCCCGGGCGTGGCCGGGACGACAAGGTCTCCGTTCAGAATGGACAGCGGCGTCTTCAGGATCTCGGACGCCAGCGGAAACGGATACATTCCCGGTCTGCCTGGTGACGAGTAGCAGGGGTATTCCAGCCACCCTGTGACGGCCTCGGGCCAGCAGATCCCTAGGTGGGCCGCGGCGATGACCTCCAGAGCGGTGCCCCAGCTATGAAATGCGAAGCCCAGGCCCTCCCGCGCGAGCTCCAAAAGGATGCGGCGGCCCGCCGAGTAGCCGCCTTGGCAACAAAGATCCATCTGGACGTAATCAACGGCGCGATTCATGATCAGGTCCATGAAACGGGCCTCCGAAGGCTCATGTTCACCGCTGGCGAGCGGCACGAAGTCTTTCTCCCGCAGCCTTCGGTATGCCTCATGGTCATCCGGGGGCAACGGCTCTTCGAGCCAGGCCACACCGTAGTCCGCCAAGGCCTCGGCCAACTGTTCCACAGTGGACCGGCTGTAGCTGCGGTCGCCCATGCGCCACCAGGTATGGGCGTCCACCATAAGATCGACGTCGGGACCGGCCGCCTCCCGCATCAGGCGCACCGTTTCGAGATCCGTCTCCGGTCCGCGGCCGGGTCGCATCTTGTACGCGGCAAAACCCATCTTCGCGACCGCCTGCGCCTCGGCGGCATACCCCTCCGGCGTCATGTACATCCCAGCGCTGCCGTACAGCCGGATGCGGTCGCGCACCCGGCCGCCGATGAGTTCCGACACCGGCACGCCCTTGGCTTTGCCCCAGAGGTCGTATAGCCCGACCTCGACCGCGGCGTACACCTTCGCCATTTCCGGCTCCGCCCCGGGACCGTCGAGGAACAGGACCCGCAAGGCATCCCGGTCACTCAGCGCTCTTCCTTCCAGAAAAGAGGCGATCGTCGTGTTGATCGCCGCGTGCGCCTTCTCCGAAGCTTGGCCGGGAGCGTATCCGGTCAACCCTTCATCGGTGTCGATTCGTATGAGCAGCGCATCGCGCTTCAGAATCGTGCGCTCGCCCCCGTGGTAGGTGAGCCGGATCGGTTCGGGGAAAGCATACGACAGGAGGTGGGACTGAACGCGCGTGATCTTCATGGTCGACGGGCGGCTCCGGGCGCCAGCTATCAGCATTCAGCTTCGGCGCTTGTCCTGTCAAGACTCCTGGGAAGTTACGCACAAAAAGAGCCGGGCGTTGGTCAGACGCCCGGCTGAGGAGCACCCACAAGCCACTCGGAGGATATGGCTTGTGGTAGTGGAGGAGACGAAACGTTAGGCGAGAAGCCCTCCGTGGCCCAGACAGGCCACTTCCCACCCCGAAATCCGGTAGCTCGCCAGCACCGCCGGCAACAAAAGATCGACGACATTCGCCTTGGCGGAACGAAAACAACCCGGCGCCGCAATGATCGGCACGTTATTCTTGTAGGCCAGCAGGAGCAGGTTTCCCGGTTCCACCGGCGCCAGAAAGCGCTCGAGGTGGCACCCGATCCGTTGCAGGGACTGCCCCACGACGTCTTCCGGCCCGGCCGGCGCTGTCGTCGACGCTACCAGAATGACGCTCGCTCGAGCCGCCAGCAGATATTCCAGCGCCCGCGCGACCGCAGCTTCTTCTTCGACTCGCGCCAACGTGAAGTGGGGCGCCACGTCAAACCGCTCTAAGCGCTGGCGCATCACGTTGTCAAACAACTGGCGCGCGCGTTCACCGCTTACGGGATCCGTGTACAAAACCCCTACCGCGGGGTCGCGCACAGGACGGGCCTGAAGAATCGGCCCGCGCTCTTTTAGAATCGAGATTACAGCTTCCAGCTCCGTTTGCGCAACGGCAAACGGCGAACTTTTTACGGTTGCGATGCGCTGCGCCGTCCGGGCGAAGCTGAAATTGGCAGCCGTCGCGATCACCGTGGTGGACGTGCAGTTGATCTGGCGCAAGAGGTCCTCGTCAACGAGCACGCAGCAGTCCTCGTTGGCGACCAGATTGGCTCGGCCACCCGCCGCCAGGCGGATTTCCAAAGAGCCGCAGCCGATCTCGGAAGCGACTGCCATCACTGCGTCGTCTTCCCCGACCTCGCCGTCCTCCAATCGCGTAACCCAAACATTCTCCATGCCTTCTGTCTCAAGAAGGCGGACATCCTCCTCGCTGATGAGATGGCCTTTTGCCAGCAGCTTTTTCCCACCCTGCCGGAAGATCGTGCAACACAACACTCGGCCCGTGGATTCCCTGATGGAGACTGTTTCCGCTTTCATCCTGGTTGCGTGGTCACTGGCGCCACGCGCGCCGGCATCAAATGGATTATACGCAGGGATAGTGATTCCGGGAGTAGGTCTTTCTCAGCTAGCAGCCAAGTCTTTTGAGGGTGCGGAGTCGCTCCCTTTGAGGGGAGAGAATCTCTAGTGATATCTTGCGAGGAGTGCGGATTTTTCCATCAGAGCATTTCTTTTCTTATAGTTGGCAATTGCACAACGCCGTTGTCGTCTACCCCGCAAATAGGGGCAGTACCGTCTTCAAGCGGACTAACCCCCAGTACTTTCCTCATGGCGATCTCATCACAGCACTGGAACTTCGCGCAGCGAAGGCAGTCTTTCCAGACCTTTCCGGGGAGCCCGCTCCGGTCCACCTCTCCATATCCCAGGCGGTGGAAGAAGTCGGGGACGTATGTAAACGCGAACACCGAGGAAAGGCCGTTCACAACCGCTTCATTTTCAAGCTCTTCCACGAGGCGACGGCCGACGCCGTGCCCCTTTAGGTCCGGTTCGACGGCGAGTGAGCGGACCTCCGCGGTATGCGGGCCGTAGAAGTGCAATGCTCCGCAGCCCACCAGCCGCCCATCGAGCAGCGCAACGGTGAAATCCCGAATGCCTTCAGAGAGTTCGAACTCGGTGCGGGGGAGCATGATCCCCTGCGAGGCGTAGTCGTTGATGAGGCGGAGCAGCGGGCCGAGGTCCGTGAGGAGGGCTTTCCTCAGCACCAATTCTTCAGTCATGGCTACTCAGCCTCGAAAAGGGTCACGCGAGTGCCCAAAAGTGCGCCATTTAGGATCGTTTTGACGCCATTTTGGGCGCTTCCCGGCGCGATGATCACCTGTTTTATGCCCAACCGGAGGGCCTCCACGGAGGAATTCAGCTTGGCTTGCATCCCGCCGCTGGCGTGGCCGTCCCTGATGAGCTGTTCGGCTCCTGACGAGGTCAGGTGTGGGATTCTGTTCTTGTCCGGTCCTAGAACTCCGTCCACATCCGTAAGAAAAACAAGGACTTCCGCGGAGAATCCGGCTGCACAGGCGACCGCCATCTGATCGGCGTTTACGTTATAGATCCGCCCACGACGGTCCCCGGCCACGCACGCCACTACTGGCATATACCCAGCAACTGTAAGTAAATTAAGGAGATCTGGATCCGAGCGGACCGGTTTTCCGACCGCACCGAGTTCCTCGCGCAATGGTTCGGCCTCGACGAGGCCGGCGTCGATGCCCGAAAGACCGACGGCCCGCGCCCCGGCCTGGATGAGCGATGCCACCAGTTGTTTGTTGACGCTGCCCGCGAAAACTTTCAAGACG
>DATIFQ010000471.1:0-10843 GCA_035455185.1 Bryobacteraceae bacterium
CGGATCCCAGTACGGGACCCCGTTGGCCGTGGCGTGGCCGTTGCCGTTTACCGGCGTGGTAGACTGGCCGTTGCTTGGATCACTTCCAGCGTTCCGGACGGGAACCGCGGCGCCGACTACCATGCCAGGAGGAGGCGCTGCGGGCTGTCCGGGAGCCGGGTGCTCCCAGCGGGGATCCGGATCGATCCGGGACACATCCCACTGAATCCCGCGCCGGTTCCCGTTCTTGACCTCGTCCTTGCAGACTCGTACCCGCTGGCCTTTGTCGATGTGTAGCTCCCGGAACCGCTCGGCCACGATGGGCGGGACGTACATCGTTTTCTCGCCGTTGGGGGACTCGGCGAGGCTGAACATGACTTGAGGGCCGTACTGCCCCTCAATCTCTTTCCCGTCGCTGTAGGCCAGGGCCACTTCGACGGGCACGTTGGTTTGAAATCGCAACACGCTCATAAGCTGACTCCTTTCGTCTGATCGTTCACTGCAAAACTCGTTGTCGCCCTCCGTCCCTCACCAGTCGTGTCCTCGATCGCGCCGCAGTCCTGGCAGCACCAGCCGCAGCCCCGCGCTTCGGCTCCTCCGTCCGGAGCCGGGGTCGCGCCGCCCCACTCGATCCAGTCCACCCGCGGCGAACCGCAGGCGAGGCAGACCGGGATCTTCCGGTCTTCGCCCCAGGCTTTGAGGGCCTCCAGGAGTTTCTCGCGGGGCTCCGTGAAGTAGTTCGGGTCGGCTCGGCCGATCTCCTGAAGCGTCGGGGTGCTCAGATCGAGGACGTCGCCCAGCGCCTCGATGAGGCGTTCCGCCTCGAACGCCCGCGCTTGGTGCTCACTGGCCTCGGCCTGGGCCTTACCCAGGTCGTAGCTGAGCCGGCCGAGCCGGTAGGCTTGGCGGCGCTCGATAGTGGACAACAGTGGTGCCGTACTCATTGGGTGATCTCCTTTCCTTCCTTTCGCGCCGCCCTCGCGGCCGCCCATTCGGCCACGAGCTCCAGACAGCAGGTCAGGCAGAACTCGGCCGGGTTTCGCGGTTCGTGAATGGCGCAGACCTCGCACAGCGGCGCGCGGCACTGCTCGCGGCGCTTCTGCGGGCAGGCCTCGCAGAGTTCAACGCCGCAGCCTACGCAGGGCCGGGTGGAGACCCCGTAATCCGGCATCCCGTCCTCATCCACCTGCGGTCGGGAGTCGAACTCGTATTCCGCCCTGCAGGTGGGGCAGCGGCCGGCGAAGTTCGTCAGGGGTGGGTTCAGCTTCCAAGCGTCGTAGCCGGAGTTCATCGTGACGTATCCATGACAAAGCGCATTGTCATGCTTACGAATATAGCATAACAATGCGTATTGTCAAGCATAATTGTTCGTACCATTGGACGTACTGGCACCCGCCCCCGAGCACTGCGGCGAAAGAAATGCAAAAGAAATGCCCTTAACCTTGACAAGGCGCTGCGTTATGCTATACGCGTGAGGAAAAACCCCCACGCCGTAGCTTTGGGGAGACGCGGCGGTCGATCACGAATGGCTTCGATGTCTCCTGAGGAACTCCAGGAATTCGTTCGCAGAGGTGGCGAGGCAGGCGGAAAGGCCAGAGCCGCGACGCTGTCTGCGAAACGCCGATCCGAGATCGCCCGCAAGGCGGCCCAGGCGCGGTGGGGGAAGCCGAAGCCCTGAGTGACGGAATCTACGAAGCCAGGGTAGGCAGTCGTAGAGCTACTCGCCTGAAGGGATACGGCGGCAGATCGAACCTTAGATGGGAGGGCTCAGCCACGCCCCCCTGCCACTTCATTGAGAGCATCTTCTCTGGTGGCCTCCGGATACCCGTAGACTTGCCCGTTTTGATCGAGGACAATCCATTCTTTGCCCGGCTGTTCAACGCGCCAACCTTCCGGCAGTTGCCCCGGCACTACTGCGTACCCTTCTCCCCTGCTTGGTGCTGGTCGCTCTGCTCCTCGTCGATCAGCAGCGCCCACTTGCGTTCGAAGTTCCGGCGCGAAGAGGTTGACGCATGCGTGAAGAGCGGGCCCGGCGCGATCTGGAGAAGTAGGCGAAATGCAGACGCAGAAAGCAGTCAAGCGAATTCGGCAGCGGTTGTCACGGGTATCGGACCTTCACAACCGCCTGCTGCTCGTCATTGACGTCAGCGCGTTGGCACGGAGGAGCGGCCCCCCCCAAGTATTAGTATCGCCCGAAGTATCGCCCGACCGTATTCGACCGATCGTAGAAATCCTTTGTTTCGAATGGTGAGCCGGCCGGGACTCGAACCCGGGACCCTCTGCTTAAAAGGCAGATGCTCTACCGTCTGAGCTACCGGCTCTTCGAGACTGCAATTGGCGGGTCTTCCACGAGGATAACACAGCGCGGCAAATCGTCTGTTCACCTCGAGTTGGCCTAGAATAAGACCATGCCGGAACCAGTCATCCTTATCGCTAATGGAGATTTGCGGCTATCCGCCAACCAGATCTGTTGGGCGGCTCAGAACGGCGCCGAACAGGCGGTCATGGCCGCCATCCGCCGCGAGGGCCGCGAAGTCAAGCGCGGCCATCCCTTCCAGCCCGAGAAAGGCCACGGATTCATCGATTCCCAGAAGTACGGCATGGAGGTTTTCCGTCAGATCCCGCCCGACGCGCCGCTCGTCGTCGTCGAGGCCGTCTGGCAATACAGCCACCACGTCTTCCACGGGCTCTATTCCCACAAAGGTCCCATCCTCACCGTCGCCAACTGGAGCGGCGAATGGCCGGGTCTCGTCGGTATGCTGAACCTCAACGCGGGACTCACCAAAGCCGGCGTCCGCTACAGCACGCTCTGGAGCGAGGACTTCACCGATGACTTCTTCCTCCACGGGTTACGTAAGTGGCTTGCCGGCGAGCAGGTGGTCCACGATACCAGCCACGTCCGCCCGCTGCGCGGCCTCAAACTGCCCGCCCAGGCCGAACAGATCGGTGCCGAACTCGCCCGCGAGCTGCTCGTCAACAAGGCCATCATGGGCATCTTCGACGAAGGCTGCATGGGCATGTACAACGCCATCATCCCCGACGAGCTGCTCCACGCAACCGGCATCTTCAAAGAGCGCCTCAGCCAGTCTGCTCTCTACGCGGCGATGCTCGCGGTCCCGAAAGAAGAGGCGCAAGCGGTCCGCACATGGCTCGACAACAAGGGCATGAAGTTCCTCACCGGCCCGAACCCCGAGAGCGATCTCACCGACGGCCAGATCCTCGACCAGTGCCGCATGTACATCGCCGCCCTGCGCATCGCCGACGATTTCGGCTGCGACACCATCGGCATCCAGTACCAGCAGGGGCTGAAGGATCTCGCACCCGCCTCCGATCTCGCCGAGGGCCTGTTGAACAACGTCGATCGGCCTCCTGTCCGGCACGCCGTCACGGGCAAGATCCTCTATGAAGCCGATGCCCTGCCCCACTTCAATGAAGTGGACGAGTGCGCCGGCCTCGACGCGCTGGTGACCAACCGCGTCTGGAAGAAGCTCGGCTTCCCACCCGAGACCACGCTCCACGACGTCCGCTACGGCGAGACCTGGCGCTCGAACGGCAGCGAGCAGTTCGTGTGGGTCTACGAAATCTCAGGCGCCGCGCCGCCCGCGCACTTCATCGGCGGCTATGCGGACGCCGTCAGCGAACGGCAGCCTGCGATGTACTTCCGCCTCGGCGGCGGCAGTCTCAAGGGCGTCAGCAAGCCGGGCGAGATCGTCTGGAGCCGCGTCTTCGTGGACAACGGAGCGCTCAAGGCCGACCTCGGCCGCGCCGAGGTCATCGAGCTTCCGGACGAAGAGACCCAGCGCCGCTGGAAGATCACGACGCCACAGTGGCCGGTGATGCACGCGGTGACGTACGGAATGACCCGCGACCAGTTCATGGCACGCCACAAGTCGAATCACATTCAAGTGGCCTACGCGCCGGACGCCGACGGCGCCAACCTCGCGCTCGCCGCCAAGGCCGCCATGTTTCGCGAGATGGGGCTCGACGTCAGCGTTTGCGGAACGAACCACGGTCTGTAGCAGGTACACTCACACAACACTCCTATGCCTACACGATGCACTCTATCTGCTGTTCTCCTGCTGGCCGCCTGGCCGCTAGTGGCAGGCGAGATCACTGAGAAGAATCTTCGCTTTGCCGAATATCCCGATTTTCCCGACGCCCATTCCACATGGGGGTCCATCGGCTATAGCGCGAAACACAAGAAAGTATTTGTCGGCGTAACGAATCATCGGGACCGCGAGGGTATCGTCGAGTACGACGTCCGTACTGGCGAGATCCGCCTGCGCGGTTTCATCGACCAGCTCGCCAACCTGCGCGACTACCAGTGGCAGGGCAAGGTCCACACCAAACTCGCCGAGGGCCCAGACGGCGCGATGTACTTCGCCACGGACGGCGGGGAGAGCCGCGAGGAATACCTCATGGACCATCCCCACGGTTACGGCGGCGGCTTCTTCTTCCGCTGGGACCCAGCAACGAACCAGCTCACCAACCTCGGCATGGGCCTCCAATACGACAGCATCAAGGACGTCGAAGTGGACCAGGTGGACGGCAAAATCTACGCCGTCTCCTACCCGCAGGTCCGCTTCCTGGTCTACGATTTCCAAAAAAACGATCTGCGCGACCTCGGTCGCATGGGCAGCGATCACGTCCCCCGCATCCTGTTCCGCGACTGGTGGAGCAACGCCTATTACGTTGACTGGCGGCAGCGGCTCATCAAGTACGAGCGCGACGGGGGTAAGCTGGTCTTCGCGCGGGATAGCCTTCCTGCCTTTCCCGGCACACCGGGCGAGCGCATCATCACTGGGATCACAGCCTACGCGATCGATCAGCCGAACGGCATCATTTACTTAGCGACGTACGGCTCAAAGATGGTCGCGTTCTACCCGCAGAAGACCGGCATCGGAAGATGGGAAGACCTCGGCGGGCTCTACGATGATCCAGGCAAGCCGCCCTACGATTACTACGTTCCGAACCTCGCGCTCGGCCGCAATGGCAAGCTGTACTATTTCCTCGGCGGTCACGGCATGTACGCAGGCGGAGAGCCGAACGTAACCCTGATGGAGTTCGATCCAAAGCAGCGGACCAAGCGCGTTGTCCTCCGCTTTCCGCTCCACGTGATTACCGAGGTCACCGGCTGCGACGTCAAGGACGAAAGCGGCACGATGTACTTCGCCGGCCGCCGTGATGACCGGCGCGCGAGGCGAATGGGAGAATCCGGAGCGAGCCGCCCGTTCCTGCTCATGTTCAACCCCGAAAAGGAGATCCGGTAATGCGCCGAACCAGCCTGATTGCACTCGTCCTCGCAGCCGCGTCGCTCGTATGGGCGAGGTACGAATTCTTCACACCGAAGGGCAGCTTCGCCGTCGAAGTGTCGCTCGATAATGCGCCCTACCTGCGCCTGCCGATCTACCGCAACGCCATCACTTCGCTCGAGGTGATCGGCGATTACGCGATCGGCGGCACGTCGGCAGAGTCCGGCCTCAGGCCGTTCCTGTTCGCGGTCTCGTTGTCCAAACGGAAACTCGAGATCGTCTATCCGCTCGAGAAAACCATCCCCGGCCAGCGCGCCATCCAGAGCGGATTCGGCCGCGGGGCGGACGGCACGCTTTACGCCGGCACCATGCCTGACCGGCCCGGCGAGAGCGGGCATCTCATCGCCGTTCGCGTCAAGGCCGGCGCGATCGACGTCATTGACCTGGGCGTGCCGGTGAAGGGAGAAGGAGTGTTCACTCTCACGTTCGATCCGAAGGCGGGCGCGCTCTACGGCATCAGCCACCCATCCGGCAAGTTCTTCGTGTCCCGCCCGAACGGCGGCGCCGCGGAAGTCTATGAGCAGACCGCTCCCAACCGTAGGGGCTTCAGCTTCCTGCACGAGTATGCGCTCGAACCGGCGGACGTCCTGAGCCGGCGGCTGGCGATCGACCGCTCCGGTCGTGTCTACGGCAGCATGCCGGCCAACAAGCTCTTTCGCTTCGACTCGGCGGCGAAAAAGGTCGACGTGCTTCCCGATCCCCTGCCGGAAGTCTGGGGGCGCAGTCCGTTGGGCCGTGTGGACGCATGGGCCGTTGCCTCGGACGGCACGCTGTACGGTGGTAACGCCGGGGACGGGCAGCTCTTCAAGCTGGACCCGGCCACGGGAAAGGTGACTAACCTCGGCAAAGCGATCATGATGCCCCGCCTGAAAGGCATCGTGTTCGCGCGCGATGGCAGGCTGTACGGCATTGCCGGCGGCGCGCCGGGCTACTCTCACCTGTTCAGCTACTCGCCGTCGGAGGGTTACCGGGATCTCGGCAATCCGCGCTTTCCGATGGTCGAGCCCGACCTCGAACAGGAGATCCCGTGGCGCGGCTTCCAGTTGGGCACGCTGGCGGTCTCCGAAGACGGCCGCTACGTCGTGATGGGCGAGGAAGAAGCCCTCAGCCAGTTGATGGTCTTCCCGGTGGAGTAAGGCATTTGTAGCGGCTCACGTGGGGCGGATGATCGCATTTCGTCGTCCGCCCACCAGGCACAGCCCTCAGGCTGTGCTGCGTTATACTTCCATCTTCAAGGAGACACTGCATTGCGAGTCGGAATCATCGGTACCGGCGCAATCTCGGATAAGCACGCGCTCGCGTACAGGAACATCGGATACGAAGTCACCGTCTGCACGGATATCCGCGAGGAAGCCGGCCGGAGGTTCGCCGAAAAGTACGGCGTGGAATATGTCAGGACGTATGAGGAAGTCTGCCGCCATCCGAAGGTGGACTTCGTCGATCTCTGCACTTTCCCGGATTTCCGCCTCCAGCCGATCGAGATCTGCGCGGAGACGAAGAAGCACATCCAGGTCCAGAAGCCCATCTCGACCAACATCGAGACCGCGCGCAAGATGATCGACACAGCGAAGAAGGCCGGCATCACCCTCGGCGTCGTCAGCCAGCACCGTTTCGACGACTCGAGTATTTTCCTGTCGAAAGCCATCGCCGCAGGGCGCATGGGCAAGCTCATCCAGGCCGACGCCTACGTGAAGTGGTACCGCTCCGCCGAATATTACTCCCGGCCAATCAAGGGCAGTTGGGCCACAGAGGGCGGCGGCGCGCTGATCAACCAGGCGGTCCACCAGGTGGACGTGTTGCTCTGGCTCATCGGTCCCGTGAAGGAACTCTTTGCGTTCTGGCAGCTTGGCGCGTTGCACAAGATCGAGTCCGAGGACGTCATCACAACCACGATGCGCTACGCGAACGGCGCGAACGGCGTGATCCAGGCCTCCACCGCCATGTGGCCGGGCTACAGTGAGCGGATCGAGATTCACGGCACCAAAGGCTCAGCCATCCTGACCGGTGACAAGCTCACCGCGTGGGACGTCCAGGATGACTCCGGCGAGCCCGCGCCCGTCGAGAAGGAAGTCATGTCGGGCTCTTCCGATCCCATGGCCATCCCGCTTACGCCGTTCGAGCGCCAGTTCCTCAATTTCGGCGACGCGATCAAGACCGGCCGCAAGCCGCTGGTCTCTGGCGAGGACGGCTACCGCGCCCTCGAGTTTGTGACTTCGGCGTACCGGTCCGCGCGCGAGGGCCGGAAGGTCACCCTGGGTGAGTAGCCCGGCTCCCCAGATGCCCTGGACCAAGGTCCGGGTCCCGGCTTCCAGCGCCAATCTCGGCCCTGGCTTCGACGCGCTTGGCCTCGCGCTGGGCGTTTACCTTGAGTGCCGGTTTCGCCCAAGCGAAACCCTTGTCATCCGGGCCTGCGGGCGTGACGCGAATCAGATCTCGACCGGCGAGGACAACCTCATCTGGCAGACGGCGCTTGCGGTCGCCGAAGGCAGACAAGCCGAGTTGCCGGCTATCGAACTCGAGATCGACAACCGCATCCCGATCGGCAAGGGCCTCGGGTCGAGCGCGGCAGCACTGATCGCGGGCGTGGTGATCGCCGACAAGATTCTCGGTCTCAACTGGAAGCGGCCGCGAATTCTCGACGAAGCAGCTCGCATCGAGGGCCATCCCGATAATGTCGCTGCGTGCGTGCTCGGGTCGATTGTCGCCAGCGCCATCGATTCCACCGGCGTCGCCCGCGCCGTGCGCATCGAACTGCCAAAGCGGTTCGGCGTGGCGGTGGTGGTGCCGGATTTCATCCTGCCAACAACGAAAGCCCGCGCCGTCCTGCCGGATTCCTACTCCAAGCAGGATGCCATCTTTAATGTGCAGCGCGCGTCGCTGCTCATCGCCGCGCTGGCGATGGGCGTCGCAAGCGCGTTCCCGGCCACGCTCGAGGACCGTTTCCATCAGCCTTTCCGTGAGCGGCTCGTGCCTGGGCTCGGCGAGATCCTGCGATTGCGTGCGCCGGGCCTGCTCGGCTGTGCGCTGAGCGGCGCCGGTCCGTCAGTGCTCGTGTTCTACGAGCGCGGCTACGAGGGTGTCTGCGATCTGGTACGCCAGGTGTTCCGTCTCCACGGCCACGCCTCCGAGGTGCTCTGGGCGCGGATCGACGACCACGGTTACGAAGTCCATCAGGAGGAGCAGTGACATGGACGCATCGCGAAAGTTTCTAAAAGGCCTCGGGCTGCCCGGCGCCGACCCGCACGACTGCCCCGATTCGCCCAAGCGTTTTCCCGACGGCGGCCAGTATCGCATCGAGATCCCATCGACCGAGGGGCCTCGCTGCCTCGCCGCCGTGCTCGATGAGGCGAGCAAGCGCAAAGTGCCGGTCCATCGCGTCAGCCAGGGCTCTGGCATCCTGTTGATGACTGACGAAGAGATTACCGAGATGCTGGCCATCGGCCGCGAGGCCGGCATCGAAGTCAACCTCTTCATTGGGCCACGCGCCACTTTCGATATCGGCGCCCAGGCGTATTCGACCGCCGGGAAGGCGCTCGGCCTGAGCCTGCGCGGGGCCGATCAGCTTGTCTACGCGATGCTCGACGTCAAGCGCGCTGTACGGCTCGGGCTCCGCAGCATCCTTGTTTCCGACCTCGGCATCCTCCAGATCATCGCCAAGATGCGCGCCGCGGGTGAGTTGCCGGCGGATCTGATCATCAAAACTTCCGTAATGATGGCGCCCGCAAATCCCGCCAGCACCCGCATCCTGGAAGTGCTCGGAGCCGACACCATCAACATCCCGTCGGATCTCACGCTGCCGCAGATCGCCGCCATCCGCGAGGCGATCAGCGTGCCGATCGACTTCTACGTCGAAGCGCCCGACAACATCGGCGGCTTCATCCGGCACTACGAGATCCCGGAACTCATCCGCGTCGCCGCGCCGATCTACCTGAAGTTCGGCTTGAAGAACGCACCCGACGTCTACCCGAGCGGCAGCCATATCGAGAACACCGTGATCGCACTCTCCCGCGAACGCGTCCGCCGCGCCGAAATCGCCTGCGACATCATCACCCGCTACTGCCCCGACGCCGTGATGTCGCCGCTGCGCGCCAAGGATCTCGGCATACCGGCGGCGGTATGATTTTGGTCCCCTATGCAGTTACCGAGCTGCGACTGGAGGGAGCAGAAGCCCAGCGCCCTGTTACGATTCACTAGCATTATGCTAGTATTGTCATAGCGCTATGCCTGGTCTGCTGATCAAGGAATTGCCTCCGGCACTCCACCGTCGCCTCAAGAAAGCGGCGGCGCAGCACCACCGGAGCATGACGCGCGAAGCGCTTTCCATTTTGGAGGAGGGCCTCAGCCGCTCCGAGCCTTCCGTCGAATGGCCTCTCCCTTTGCGCGGACGAATCCGGCTTACGAAGAGCTTCATCGATCGTGCCAAGCGGACTGGCCGGCCGTGATCGTCGTTGATACAAACGTAGTTGCCTACGCACTGATCGAGGGCGCTCACACTCCCCTCGCCTTGCAGGTTCGAAAGATCGACCCGGCCTGGCGTCTCCCCGATCTTTGGCGGCACGAGTTTCTTAATATCCTCGCAACGTACGTTCGCCAGGGAGGCACGGATGAGAACACGGCCCGCCGTTTGTGGCTCAAGGCCGATGATCTGCTCGCCCCGGCAACCGTGGCAGTGGATCTCTCGCTTGCCCTGGGGCTCGCCGTCCGCTATCGTATCAGCGCGTACGACGCACAGTTCATCGCCCTGGCCTCGACACTTGGCGTTCCGTGCGTGACCGAGGATCGCGCCCTACAAAAGGCGTTCCCAGGGAGTGCGGTGTCGATGCGCGAGTTCTGCCGCCATTTAGAATAAGGTTCATACTTATGCCTCAAACGTTCATCCCCGTCCTTCATTCCGTAAGCTACGCCGGAGCGTGGCCCGGGACCGCGCTCTTGAGTGTCGATGCGTTTCTCGACAAGGCCGCCGAACTCGGCTTCCGCCATATCGCGCTGGTGGCCAAGCGCCCCCACGCCTCACCGTTCGACTTTGACGCCGCCGCACGTAAGGCCCTCAAGAAGCGCATCCGCGACCTCGGCCTCACGCTCGAAGCTTTGATGGGCTACACCGACTTCACCGCGGGCATCGAGCGGCCCGGCATCCCTTCCGCCGAGATGAATGCCGGCTACGTCGAAGTGCTGTCGCAGCTTGCCGCCGATCTCGAAACCAAACGCCTGCGCATCTTCACGGGTTACGAGCGCCACGGCGTCTCTTACGATGCCCAGTACATCGAGCTCGTCAAGGGTCTGCGCCTCGCGTCCCGCGCCGCCGCAAAATACGGTGTCACACTGCTCGTCCAGAATCACCATGACCTCGCCGTCCATCACGACCAGATCGCCTGGATGCTCAAGGAACTCAGCGAGCCCAACTGCAAAGTAGCCTTTGACGCATGGGCGCCGTTCCTGCAAGGTCTCTCCGGGCAGGCGATGGTCGACGCTGTGAAGACTGTCGGCCCGTGGATCGCCTGGACCACCGTGGCCGACTATGTCAAACACCCGCGTTTCAAGTACGACGCCCA
>DATIFQ010000472.1:0-48756 GCA_035455185.1 Bryobacteraceae bacterium
TCAACTGCGCGTCGCCATGCCGCTGGGCGAGACTCCGTGGCAAGTCATCGCCGTCGAGGGTAACGCGCGCCTCGGCGGCGGCGCCGCCGAGAGGGCCGCGAAGCTGCGCACCGGACAGCACCTTCGCACGGACGGCGGCAAAGTCACGCTCGAAGCGGACGAGATCGGGCGGATCGAGGTCGCAGCGGGCTCTGAACTTCGCGTGACGGAATCCACCGCAGCGAAGCAGACCCTCTCACTGCGGCGCGGACTCATCCACGCGCTGATCTGGGCGCCGCCCCGCAGATTTGTCGTCGATACTCCGTCGGCACGCACGATCGACCTCGGCTGCGAGTACACGCTGTTCGTCGATGACGATGGGGACGGGCTGATTCGGGTTAAAACCGGATGGGTCGCGTTTCAGTTTGACGGCCGCGATTCTTTCATCCCGGCCGGCGCCGCATGCAGGACCACACGGCGGGGCGGCCCCGGAACTCCCTATTTCGAAGAGGCAAGCCAGGAATTGCGCCGCGCGCTTGCGGCATTCGATGCGAGCGGGAACGGCGGCGACCTGAAACAAGTGCTCGCTGAGGCGCGGCCTCGCGACGGGCTTACCCTCTGGCACCTGCTGACACGCGCGGCCGAGGCCGACCGCGGTCTCGTCTTCGATCGTTTCGCCACGTTCGTTGCGCTGCCGGCCGAGGTGACGCGAGAGGGCGTGCTTGCCAAGGACCGGCGGATGCTCGATCTTTGCTGGAACGCGCTCAACCTCGAGAATGCTGAGTGGTGGCGCGAATGGAAACGCGCCTGGCAGCCGTGACGTTCTTCCGCAGGCGCGTGCGGCCCCACCAGGAAGTTGGGGCTTGCGCACCGCTCCCTTGCGGTCGCAGCTCGGAAACTGCATGCGCACAGGCTGGACTGCGAAGCCGACCACCTCAGGACTGCCGGTGTGGCGGGCCTGGCGGTGCACTCCACAACAGAAGGCACGCACAGGCAGGAGAAAACCTCGGTACAGACACCAATTTCGCAAAGGCGGCGAAATTGGAGTCAGTCCCGGGTTTTCTCCTGCGCCACTCGGCAGATAAGGGCCTTCTCATCCCATCTCGGCCTGCCGGACAAGAGCTGCAGATTATGGCGTATAGTCTGGTATGCACTGCAATCTTTGCCTAGGAGGAGACTGTCATGTCCTACGTTGATCGCCGTCAGATCTTCCACGCCGGGTTGGTCAGTCTGGCCAATTTTGTCATGGGAGAGCCGCTCACTTCCGAGGCGAAGGCCGAGACGCGGCGAGGCATCTTCGACGCGCATCTCCATATTCCTTCCGATAACGGAGAGAACTTCCAGTGGTACAAGGTCACAAAGAACATGCCGGAATTCGTGGCCTACCTGGATCGTTGCGGAGTGCGCCGGGGCGTAATCTCGTCTTCCTGGAGCAACAAGGCGAAAACTCCCGACGACTACCGCAACGGCAACCGCGAGGTGGTCAAGTACGTGGAGCAGTACAAGGGCCGCTTCCGGGGAAGTTGCGTCATCACTCCTTTCAAAATCGACGAGGCGCTGCGTGAGATCGAAACGTGCGCGAAGCAGTTCGGATTTGTCTGGGTCGGCGAGTGCTGCAACTACATGACCGGCTACAAGTACGAAACGCCGGAGTGGACCGAGGTGATGAACCTCGTCACCCGGTTAAACCTGGTGGTTCAAATCCATACGAACACCAGCGAAATGCAGTACCTGGCCGAGAAATTCCCGGATACGACCATCGTCTTCCCTCACCCCGGCGGGAATCTCAACGATATCTCCGCCCGCATCGCAATCATCGCGAAGCACAAGAACACGCATCTCGAACTCTCCGGATCCGGGCACGAACGTGTTGGGATCGTCGAGAAGGCTGTGCAGGAGATCGGCGCCGACCGCGTCCTCTACGGTTCGGATTTCACTATTAACGAGCCCTCAGGCGTGATCATGCGCGTGAAGAATGCGTTCCTCACAGCGCAGGACCGCGAGAAGATCCTCTTTCGCAATCTGGAGCGCCTGCTGGCGGGAGCCGGCCCCGGGCGTGCGCGCCAGCCGAAGAACACGTGAGTGCCGGCCCGCCGAGGGCTGGTTCTGTAAGCGTCAGAGCCGCGGGGTCAGGCGAAGGTGCGGTCGAAGAATTCGCGGGTGCGGGACTGGATTTGGGCGAGTTCCATATCGAGGGGCTGGTCGTGGAGGTGGGCCGGAGTCCAGCGGCAGACGAGCTCGGTGAGGTTGTCGAGCTGGGATTGCGACTTCGGCAGGCTGCCTTCGGCGTGTCCGGACGAAACCCGTAAGCCGTGATCGACGGCGCGATAGAACGTGGCCGCGTCACGGAGGAAGTCGGCGTCGGCCCGTTCGAGGTGGCCCATCTTCTCCACCACGTCGATGCGGGCCGGCGTGTTCAGCACCTTGAAGAAGATGCCGGCGCTTTTCAACCGGAGATACAGCAGCGCAAAGTCGATGTCGTAGTACGCGCCGCGACCCGCCTTCAGCGGATTTTCCGAACCCTGCTCCTTCTCCACCCGGGCGCGCATCTGCGCCAGCAGCTTCCGTGAGCGGCCGCTCTGGCCATACCGCCGCCAGTCGACGTCCTGCAGCTCGTGCAGGAACTCGGTGCCGCGCTCTACGTCGCCAGCCACGGCACGCGACTTCATGTACGTAATCCCCTCCCACGCTTCGGCATGCGAGCCGAAGTAATCCTTATACGTGCCTTCCAGTTGCACCAGCGCTCCGGCGCGGCCGTTCGGGCGCAGGCGGGTGTCGACGGCGAACATCACGCCGTGGCCGGTATACGCGGTGATGATGTCAATCAGACGGCCGGCGACCCGCGTCCAGAAACGCAGCTCGGCGGCATCGCGATCCGACAGCACAAAGACCAGGTCAGCATCGGAGGCGAGGTCGAACTCGCGCATGCCGAGACGGCCAAGCGCGATGACCATCAACTGCCCCGAGGCGTCGTAGCTGGCGGAAGCCGGCGGGTGGGAGTCGAGCGTGTGCCGGAGGGCCATCCGATAGGCCGCCTGGATGACCGCGTCGGCAAGATCCGACGTGCGTTCCAGCGTCTGGAAGATCGGCGCCTGCAGGCAGATGCTCTCGCATTGCATCCGGAACATCTCGCGGGTGAACGAGCGCCGGAGATCGTCGAGCTCGTCGACATGGGCGGCGATTTCGGCGTATGACGTGCGCGAGTTGGCGGCGTCCCGAAGCTTGCGGAGCTCGACGATCAGCTCAGGGCTACGGACAAGCTGATCCGAGAAGTACGTGCTGTGCTCAAACAGATCGAAGACATAGCCGGAAAGCACCGGGTCGGAGTCCAGCCAGTCCACCCACTCCGAGTCCGGGAGGATCCGTTCCAGGAAGTGCTCGAAATGGCGTTGGCCGCGGCGCAGCCGTTCGCGCGAGAGCACGGCCGCCAGCCTTGGGGCACGCTGGTCGAGGAAGCGGATCAGATTACTCGGTGGCGGCCCGGCGACGAATGGGGCGTCCGCCGGTTCCTGGGGCTGCGTCTGTTCCAGCGCGCCCGGCGAGAGCGTGTAGTAGATGGGTTGTTGGGCATGGATGACGCGCTCGTAGATCTCTCTGACCTCTTCGAGGTGATGGTTCAGGCGCGCCAGAAGTGCCTGGGCGGACGGTTCCTCCCCAATGAGCGCGGGCGGCATCTTGCGGGCGAGCACCTCCCGCTCGCGGAGGTCTTCCGGCAACGCGTGGGTCTGGCGGTCTTCGTCGAACTGGAGCCGGTGTTCGAGGTACCGCAGGAACTGGTAGGCCGAGGCGAGCCGTGAATACTCGATGCCGGAGAGCAGACCCTTATCGTGGAGGCGCGAGAGCCCGCGAAGCGTTCCGCCAAGACGGACCCAGGGCTCGCGGCCGCCATGGAGCCGCTGGAGACACTGCACCAGGAACTCGACGTCGCGAATGCCACCCGGGGCGAGCTTGATCTCAAAGCCGGAGCCGCGGCGCGCGGCCAGCTTCTCGCTGATGCGCTCGCGAGTGGCGGACACCGACTCGATGGCGCGGAAATCGAGCGTGCTCGAGTAGATGAGGGGTTCGTTGAACTCCAGCAGCTCCCGGCCCAACCGCTGGTCGCCGGCCGAGACGCGGGCCCTGATGAGCATCTGGAGCTCCCAGTCACGGGCGCGGTCGCGATAGTAGCTCCTGGCGCCGTCGAGTGAGATACAGACCTCGCCGAGACGGCCGTCCGGCCGGAGTCGCAGGTCGACGCGATAGCACACACCCTCGGCGGTGTAGGTGGAGAGCAGATCGGTAAGCTGGTTGGCGACTTTCTTGTAGAACTCCTTGTTGGTGATCCGGTTCGGGCCGTCCGTCTCACCGGCCGCGCCATAGACGAACATGAGATCAATATCAGAGCTGTAGTTCAGCCCTTTGCCGCCGAGCTTGCCGAGCGAAATCACCGCGAAGCCGCATTCGAGGGGCTCGCCGTCCCCGCCATAACAGCGCGGCAGGCCGTGGCGGCGGACAAGTTCCGCGCGGATGCGGCGGCAGGCGACCTCGAGGATGGCGTCGGCGAGGTTCGAGAGCTCCTCGACGGTCTCGGCGAGGGTGGCGAAGCTGAGGACGTCACGGAGGAGGATCCGAAGGATCTGTTTTCGGCGGAAGACCGCGAGGGTCAGGGGAGACAGGACGCCGGAGTCCCCGCCGAGGGCATTTTCGAGCCGGGTTTCGTACTCTTCGGCGGAGAGCGTCCGGTCCATGTCGCGGGCGCCGATGGTGTCTTCGATCCAGGAAGGCTCGCGAAGAATCGCCTCGGAGAGGAAGCGGCTGTAGGAGAAGACGGCGGTCAGTGACGTGAGGCCCGCGTCGGAAGCGGTGATCCGCGCGAAGTCGTCCGGGTGCTGGACCGCCATCCGCTCGAGCAGGTGAAGAACCTCGTCGGGGTCCGGGGAGGCTGCAAGCAGGTGCCGCAGCTTGGGTGCAGTGTGGGCCGGCGTCGCCTGCGTGACGCTGGCGATTTGTGCAGCGGCACGAACCGGATCGCGGAAGTTTACTTGCTCGAGCAGCCGCTCCATGAAGTGCCAGTCAGATTATAGCCTGTGGAAGGTACTGAGACAGCATTGCTCAGGCGAGTTCGTCGAGGAGGAGCATCGGGTCGCCAGGGCGGATCAGGCCCGGCTGGAGGACGCGGGCGTAGAAGCCGCTAAGGGACCAACGCTGAGATGAGTCGAAAATCTCACTCTTGATGGAGGGGCCATACACATCAAGCGTCGCGCAGGGACGCCGAACCTTCGTCAGCTCGATGACGGCTTCCGAGCCGACACGGTAGCGCTGGCCGGCGCGCAGGAAGCACGGGTCGAGACCACGGGTTGTCAGGTTCTCGCCAAGGGCGCCATAGAAGACAGGGTATCCCCGAGCAATCAGGCTTTCGACGGCTTCTGCGCAGACGATGAGGACGGCCTTATCCGATCCGCCGTGGATGCCGGGGTGTGCGCAGGCGTCGCCCTCAAGACCAAACACGGTGAGGGAGGCCGCGGGTACCGGCCGCTTGGGGATGCCTCCGGGGGAAGTATTGACCTGAAGGACGACTCCCTGCATGGGGCGTGCGGCAGCACGCTTGCGGCCCGCGTATCCAGCGCGGGCCGCAAGCCACAAACCGCCTCCTAGATGTCGTAGTACAGCGCGAACTCGTAGGGATGCGGACGCAGGCGCACGGCGTCAGACTCGGCCTTCCGCTTGTAGTTGATGAAGGATTCGAGCAGTTCCTCGGTGAAGACGTCACCCTTGAGCAGGAAGGCATGATCGTCTTCGAGGCAATTGAGAGCCTCTTCGAGCGACGCGGGCATCGAAGGCACGCCCTTCATCTCTTCCGGCGAAAGATCGTAGATGTCCTTGTCGAGCGGCTCGCCCGGATCGATCTTGTTAAGAATGCCATCGAGTCCGGCCATCATCATCGCCGCGAACGAGAGGTACGGGTTGCACGACGGGTCCGGCGGACGGAACTCGACGCGCTTGGCTTTCGGGCTGGCCGAGTACATCGGGATACGGACCGCGGCCGAGCGGTTTCGGCGAGAATAAGCGAGGTTGACGGGCGCCTCGTAGCCGGGGACCAGGCGCTTATAGCTGTTGGTGGTGGGCGCGATGATCGCCGAAAGCGCGCGGGCGTGCTTCAGAAGACCGCCGATGTACCAGAGGGCCAACTGGCTGAGGCCGGCATACCCGTCGCCGGCGAACAGCGGCTGTCCATTCTTCCAGAGGCTCTGATGGGTGTGCATGCCGCTGCCGTTGTCGCCGAACAGCGGTTTCGGCATGAACGTCACCGTCTTGCCGTACTGGTTGGCGACGTTCCGTACGATGTACTTGTATAACATCATGTTGTCGGCCGACTTGACCATCGTGTCGAAGCGCTGATCGATCTCGGCCTGACCGCCGGTGGCCACCTCGTGGTGATGGCACTCGACGTTGAGCCCGCAGCGGATCATGGTTTCGACCATTTCTCCGCGGAGATCCTGATAATGGTCAGTCGGCGGCGTGGGAAAGTAGCCTTCCTTGTACCGCGGCCGGTATCCTAAGTTGTCGTGCTCGCGGCCCGAGTTCCAGCGGCCTTCTTCGGCGTCGACGTAGTAATACCCGCAGTGCTCGTTCTGGTCAAAGCGGATGCTGTCGAAGATGAAGAACTCGGCCTCCGCTCCGACATAAGCCGTGTCGGCGAGGCCGCTGTTCTTGAGATACATCTCGGCTTTCTTGGCGATCCAGCGAGGATCGCGCTCGTAGTGCTGGCGGGTGATCGGATCGACCACGTCGGCGAGCATGACCAGCGTGGGGATCTCCGTGAAGGGATCCATGATCGCGGTGTTGGGATCCGGCAGCAGGAGCATATCGCTCTCGTGAATCACGGCCCAGCCGCGGATGCTCGAGCCGTCGAAGCCGTATCCTTCTTCGAAAGATTCCTCTTCCAGTTGGGAGATGGGATAGGACACGTGGTGCGAAATGCCGGGCAGGTCCGTGAACCGCAGGTCAATCTGCCTGGCTTCGTTCTTCTTCGCGAATTCCAGCACTTCTTTGGGCGTCATCTACGCTTTCAATCCTCCATGGACGGATACAATGACAAGTGGGCTGCCGAGGGCCTCGGCGGCGGGTTCCAACGCGCCTTCAGGATAGCGTGGGGCCCGGAACCCGTCAAATAGAAAAAATTGATCGGGGCTAGAAGGGTGCAGAGCGGACGGGAGATGGCAGAACAGATCAGCCTTGACCTGATTCCGGAGCGGCGGATCTTCACCGTCGGGCAGTTGAACGCCGCCATCCGGTCGCTGCTCGACAGCGAGTTTCAGGACGTCTGGGTCGCGGGCGAGATCTCCGGCACGAAACTCGCCGCGAGCGGCCACTACTATTTCACCCTGAAGGAAGAAAGCTCCCAGCTTCGCTGCGTCTGTTTCCGGATGACCGCGCGTTTCCTGCGGTTCAAGCCGCAGGACGGCGTGGCCGTGCTTGCGCGCGGGCGGGTCGACGTCTATGAGGCGCGGGGCGAGTACCAACTGCTGGTGGAGGCGCTCGAACCGCAGGGATACGGGGCGCTCCAACTAGCGTTCGAGCAGCTCAAGAAGAAGCTCTCCGAGGAGGGACTTTTCGATGCCGGACGGAAGCGCCCGCTGCCGAAGCTGCCGAGCCGTATCGGCATCGTGACGTCACCGCGGGGCGCGGTGATACGGGACATGCTTCAGGTCCTCGGGCGGCGTTTCCCGGGACTGCACATTCGCCTTTATCCGGCGCTGGTGCAGGGGGAGGGGTCGGTTGAGGACGTGACGCGGGCGATCGACTACTTCAGCGGCTCGGGGTGGCCGGAAGTGGTGATTGTGGCACGTGGGGGCGGCTCGATTGAGGACCTCTGGACGTTCAACGAGGAAGCGGTGGCACGCGCGATCTCCCAGTGCCCGGTTCCGGTGATCTCGGCGATCGGCCACGAGACGGACTTCACCATTGCCGACTTCGTGGCCGACCTGCGGGCGCCGACGCCATCGGCGGCGGCGGAACTGGTGATCTGCACGAAAGAGCAGCTTTTCGAGCGCGTGGAGGCGGCCCACCGGAAACTCGAACATGCCCTGCGCTACCGGCTGGCGGACGCGGGGCGGCGACTTCATCAACAGGGCATCAGCCGGGCATCCTCCGTCGTCCACCGCATGATCGGACGCTCGATGCAGCGGGTGGACGAACTGGTCTACCGGCTCCGGGATCTCATGCGGGTAAAGCTGGACCGCCAAGGCCGTGCGCGGCGCGAGCTCGATGAGAGACTCCGGAAACTGGATCTACGGCTGCGGCTCGCGGCGTGGTGGCGCCGGCTCGATCCGGCAGCGGCGGCGCTCGCCAGACACATTCATCTCGAGCTGGAGCGCCGGCAGGCGAGGCTCGATTCCCTTTCCGCGCAGTTAACGCAACTCAGCCCTTTACGCATCCTGGAGAGAGGCTACGCGATCGTGCAGGATGAGGCAGGGCGGGTGGTGAAGGACGCCGAGGCGGCGCCGCTGGGCGTCGAGGTCGGGATACGGCTTGCGAAGGGGAGGCTGCGCGCGCGAGTCACGGAATCGGTTACCGAGAAGAGCTGAAGGATCACGCGATCCGGTGGTAGCGGGCGCCATCGCCGCGGGCGTTGTCTCATCCAAGGGGCGGGCGTATAATCAGGCTATCTTTCGGCAGCCATGAGGTTCGGCCACGGCTGCCTCACACTGACTGGCCCTTATCACACAAGAAGCAAGAAGACGGAGGTATGGCTATGGCAACGTACGTCACGCTGTACAGGTGGACGGAACAGGGGATCAAGAACGTGAAGGGCTCGCCGGACCGGATTTCAGCGGCCAAGAAGGCTGTTGAGGCGCAGGGCGGCAAGCTCAACAATATCTACGTCACCATGGGCGAATACGACCTGGTCGCGATTAGCGAGTGGCCGGACGAGAAGACCGCAATCGCCTTCGCGCTGGCGATGGGCGCCCAGGGGAACGTCCGGACGACGACGATGAGGGCGCTCACGCAAAATGAGTTCGCGGAAATCGTGAAGAAGATGCCGTAAAGACGTGCGCCGGCATCCAGACCGTTTGCATGCGGGCGCGCGGGTGTGAATGATAGAGGGATGGTTTCGCGGCTCTCGGTGACGGTTCTGGCGGAGAACTGGGCTTATGAACCGGGGTTGCTGGCTGAGCACGGGCTGGCGTATTTCATTGAGACGGACGGGGCTAGAATCCTGTTCGACACGGGCCAGGGGATGGCCCTGGCGCATAACGCGAAGCAACTCGGGATCTCCCTGGAACAGTTGGACGCGATTGTCCTGAGCCACGGCCATCTCGACCACAGCGGCGGACTGGTAGAGGCGCTTCGCGCGGCGGGGCGGGCGCGTGTATTTGTCCATCCGGCGGCGTTGGGGCCGAGGTATGCGCAGCGCGACAAGCCGCCCCGCCGCAGCGCGGGAATGCCAGGCCTATGTGTCCAGGAACTCGAGAGGGTCGCGGGCAGAGTCCGATGGACCGAGTCGCCGACGGAGGTGATCCCCGGCATCTGGGTCACCGGGGAGATACCGAGACGGACCTCCTTTGAGAACACGAGCAGGGAGTTTTATCGGGATGCTGAGTGTCTCGATCCGGATCCCATTCCGGACGATCAGGCGCTCGTGATCGACACGGCCACCGGACCGGTCATCCTGCTGGGTTGCGCGCACGCCGGTGTTGTAAACACCCTCGCCTACGTGGGCCACCTAAGCGGCCAGAGCCGGATCCGGGCGGTCGCCGGGGGCTTTCATCTGATGCGCGCCGGGCGGGAACGGATTGACGATACATGCGATGCGCTGGAGCAATTTCGCGTGGAGACGATCGCCGCAGGCCACTGCACCGGATGGCGGGCGATCGCACAGCTTCATCGGAGTCTTGGCGACTGTGTGATTCCCTGCTGTGCCGGGACAACACTGACGCTCGGGTAGCGGCTCCCGCAAGGAGCGGACGAGCTACTCAAGCCGGTAGTTGGGGGCTTCCTTGGTGATGATGACGTCGTGGACGTGACTCTCCCTGAGTCCGGCCACTGTCACGCGCAAGAACCGTGCCCTTTCCTGGAGTTCGGCGATGTTGGCGCAGCCGCAATAGCCCATGCCGGCCTTGAGGCCGCCGACCAACTGGTAGACCATCTCCGCGATGGGGCCTTTGTACGGCACTCGGCCCTCGATCCCCTCGGGCACCAGCTTTCCTGACGCGTCCTGGGCATAGCGATCGGAACTGCCTTGCACCATGGCGCCCATGGAGCCCATACCGCGATAGCTTTTGAAGGTACGGCCCTGGTAAAGGATCGTCTCTCCTGGACTCTCGTCGGTCCCGGCGAGCAGGCTGCCGATCATCACCGCGTCAGCGCCCGCGGCAATGGCCTTGGTAATATCGCCCGAGAATTTGATGCCGCCGTCCGAGATGACGGGCACGCCGGTGCCACGGCTGGCGCGGGAGGCTTCCGCGATGGCGGTGATCTGGGGAACGCCTGAGCCGCTCACGACGCGGGTAGTGCAAATGGAACCGGGTCCGACGCCGACCTTCACGCCGTCCACGCCGAGGGAGATCAGCTCGCGCGCGCCATCGTAAGTGGCGACGTTGCCGGCGATCAGCTCCGTATCCGGCAGCGCCCGCTTGACCGCGACAATTGCCTCCATAACCCTTTCGCTGTGACCATGGGCCGTGTCGATGGCGAGCACGTCGACCTTGCGGGCGATGAGCTCCTTGGCGCGCTCGATGAAGTCCCCGCCGGCTCCGATGGCAGCGCCGACACGGAGGCGTCCCTGCTCATCCTTGGCGGCATTGGGGTACTTCAGCTTCTTCTGGATGTCCTTGACGGTGATGAGGCCCTTGAGGTAGTAATGCTCGTCGACGACGAGGAGTTTCTCGACGCGGTGCCGATGCAGGATCTTTTCGGCTTCTTCGAGCGTCGTGCCGACGGGCACGGTGACGAGATTCTCTTTGGTCATCACCTCGGAGATCGGCAAGTCGAAGCGGGTCTCGAAGCGCAAATCGCGGTTCGTGAGGATGCCGACGAGCTTCCCTTCCTTGGTAATCGGCACTCCGGAGATTCGGAAGCGCTTCATAACTTCGAGCGCCTCGAAGATCCGATTGTCCGGCGACATGGTGACGGGATCGACGATCATGCCGCTCTCACTCCGCTTCACGCGGTCGACTTCTTCCGCCTGGCGCTCGACCGGCATGTTCCGATGGATAATCCCGAGGCCCCCCTGCTGAGCCAAGGCAATGGCCATGTGGGATTCGGTCACGGTATCCATCGCCGAGCTGATGACGGGGATGTTCAGAGCGATCTTGCGAGTCAGCCAGGTCCGGGTATCCGCCTGCGCTGGCAACACGGCGCTGCGGGCCGGGACAAGAAGCACATCGTCGAAGGTCAGGCCTTCAGGGACGCCGTCAGAGATCATAGGTTTTCGGTGATACTCAATCATACGAGAGGGCAGAGGATGGGCGCAAATTCTGATCCCATGGCGCCGAACGGAGCCTCCGACAAAAATGCGCGGGGAGAACTTGGGGCTGGGACTTGGGAGCCGTCAGCGTTCTCGGGAAGGGGTATCCGCCTTGCGGAAAATGGCGATGGCCTCGATTTCGACCAGCAACTCGGGCCGGCAGAGCTTCGCCTGGATTCCCGTGGAAGCGGGGAGGGGGTCAAGTCCCTGCGCCGCATAGAACGCCGTGCGTTCCTCGTTGAATTCCTTGTAGTCGCGGTCGATATCCCGGAGGTAACAGGTAGTCCTGACGATGTCCTTCCAGGTGGCGCCTTCGCTCGAAAGCAGGGCGGTGATGTTCTCGAACGTTCGGCGGCATTGGGCGCGAAAATCGCCGGTGTGCGCGGTCTCGCCGTTCTCGTCGACGCTTGCGGTGCCGGAGATGAACAGAATCGCGATGCCGTTCAAGTCGATCCGGATCCCGCGCGAAAACGAACTGGGCCGCGCATAGTGGAAGGCCTCGTTGAGAAGCTCGGGAGCACTGATCGGCTTTTTGTTTATGGTGATGTGAGAGGCGCCTGCCAGCTCATTCACGGCGTCCTGTAAAATCATTCCCTGACCTCCAAAGTCACAGGGCTCCCCCCGGGGGCGCCCTCCCATAATCGTCGCGAGAAACCTTCTCCTAATATAAGCTGAATCGATCCGAAAAGGGAAACGGGGCCGCGGGACTCAGTCCCCGAGCGGCGCAATCCCTCCGCCGCGAATTACACCGAGCCGGACCGGACGGGCGTTCCGGCCGAGCGGGTCCCAGTCGATGGTACCAGACGCGCCTCGCCAGGGAGACAGATCCTCGACAGCGTCCCGGATGCGGACCCGGTTAAGGCCAGACTTCCGAATGGCTGCAATGAGGAGGGAAGCGGCGTCATAGGCGGCCGTGGCGGCGTAGTCGGGTTCGAAACCGTAGAGCGGCTGGAATTTCTCTATGAATGCGGCGGTCAAGGGGGACGTTTCGACCGTGACGGGAACGATGACGCCCTCCGCGGCCGTGCCGGCCTCCGCCAGGAAGGCGCGCCGGCAGGCCGAGGGTCCGGCGAGCAGTACCAGACCAGGGTCCCGGCGGCGGAGGTCGCGGATGAGCCGGGCGCTGTCACGGGCACCGGCAAGGACGACAACCGCGCGGGCTCCCGAGGCGACCGCCTGGGACGCCAGCCCGGATGTCTGCTCTGTGCCGGCCGGGAACTCCAGTTGCTGTTTCACCGTGACGCGGCGGGCCGAGAGGAACGACTTGAATTCGGACGTCAAAGCGCGGGAGTCGTGATCGGTGGCGGTCAACAGGAGGAAGGAACTGCCGGCGCGGTCGAGCAGGGTACCTCCGAGAGCGGCAGCGATGGGACGGTCGCCGGGTAGACACGAGAACATCCAAGGGACATTGGCCTGGTTGACGGTCTCGTCGGTGCTGCCAGGATCGATCTGCGTGAGGTGGGCCTTGGCGACGATAGTCTCGGCGAGGTGTGTGGACGCTCCGTCGATCGAGCCTATAATCGCCCATGCCCGCTCGAGATAAGCGACGCGTGTGAGCTTCGCGGCTCCGTCAGCCCATGGATTCTCAGCCCAGACCGGAGACAGACGGAACGGCAGTCCCTTGTAACCGCCGGAGGCGTTCGCCTCGTCAATGGCGAGGTTTGTTCCGAGCCACGCGGGGCCACCATCGGGATGACCTGGATCCGATGGACCGAAGTAACCGAGGACGACGGCGTGCAGGCTCTTCAGGTCAGGCTCGGGGTCGTCACGCCCGGCGCCGAAATAGCCGCGGTGGTGCTTGCGGGCGTCTTTGTACGGTTCGCGATCGGGCGACGGCTTCCGCGGTTCCTGACCGACGCACGGCTGCAGGATCAAGACGGCAGCCGCTAAGAGGATCAGGCCAGCGGTGTAGCCTCTCATTTCAATTGAGAGGTCTCAGCGAACCGAGTGACCCGGTCACGCTTCGGAACATAGCCGCGAGGGATCTGAAGGTCCTCGCGGGAGTGATACTTCCACTTGCCATTCTCGCGTCTGGCGAGGAACACCTCGCCCAAGTCATCGAGTGCGGCGCTGAACGGGATATCGCCGGTGACGCCGGGCCACGGCTTCGGACGATAGGCGAGCAGATCTCGAATTTTCGCGCGGTTCAGGCCCGCCAACTGGGTGGCCCAGATGAGCATGTTCATGCCGTCATACGCGTGGGCGGCGTAGGTTTCGGGCTCCTGGCCGTAGCGCGCGCGGAAGTCCTGCCGGAACTCGTCGAACTTCGGATCTTTCCGCTCGGGATTCCACGGGAAACCGCAGATGACTCCTTCGGCATTTTTGCCGGCCAGGGTCACGAATTCGTCCGAAACGGTGCGATCGCTGGCGAAAAAGGGCTGTTTCATGCCCATTTTGCGCATCTGGTTCAGGATGAGAGCGCCCTCGCGGGCATCACCCCAGTGGACGACAGCGTCAAGATTAGAGGCTTTGAGCCGCTCCAATTGGAGGCTGAAGTCGTCGGCCCCCACGCGGTAGGCCATCTCGATGACGACCGGGTGGCCGAGGCGGAAGGCGCTGTCGCGGATCTCACGAACGCCGAAGCGGCCATAACGGTTACTGCTGCGAATGATCCCGATCCGCTTGAGGCCCATCTTGCGGCTGATATAGTCCATCAGCAGGTAGGATTGCTGGCGGTCGTCGCCGATGCAGCGCATGACCCAGGGGATGTTCGTCTCGATAAACGTGGGGTCGGTGTCGCCCGAGTTCATCATGACGAGCTCGGCCTTCAGGGCGACGCGGATGGCGATGTGGCTGTTGGCGCCATCGATCGTGCCAATTATCGCCCAGACGTTATCTTTGTACGCCATCTTGACGATCTCGTTGCCGGAGGAGCCCCAGAGACCGTTGTCGTTGGCGATGACGAGTTCGAAAGGGATCTTGCGTTTCAGGTAACCGCCACGTGCGTTGGCCTGCTCGATTGCCAGCCGCGCGCCCTCGAGCATCTTGACGCCGAGGGCTTCCTCGTGGCTCTTGCCGCCGGTTGCGACCGAAACGGTGGACATGATGGGACCGATGAAGCCGATCTTGACGGACTTGAGATCCGGCGGCTCGACGATTCCGCGCCCGGCGCCGGTGTACTCGATCTGAAGCAGAAAGTGTTCTTTGTAAGGCTTGACGCCGCGAAACGGCTCGAGGTCCTGGGGCGTCTGGGCGTAGTTCTGGTCTTTCTTGAGATTCAGGTCCGGCAACGAGTACGCTCCGGCCGACTCAATGCGCTGGAGAACGGCCAGCGTGTCCGGGTCAGTAAGTTCGGCGTTCCACATCGCGTCGATCAACTTACGATCGGCGGCAGCCAGCGATCCAGCAAGGGTGAACAGAACCAGCCCGGAAAACAGGCGGGATCTCATTTCGCACCTCCTTTGGTCTGCGCGACCTGCGCAGGGCTCTCTCCCAGTCCGGGATAATAACCCTCGCCGATGCCCAATCCGAGGCCCTTAGACGTGCCGACCCACACGTCGTTGCCATCGAAATCGACTGAAATGATGAAGTTGTGCGGCACCCCCACCTCCAGGTCGATCTCCTTGAGAACGGTCTTGTCGCGGGTGATGAGCGCTTTCCCGCGGAGCGTCTTTGGATCGCGGGTATAGGCCACCCAGGTGTTGGTTTCGAAATCCATGATGGCACCGAGGCCCTTGTCGGTACAATACCAGGCCTCAATCGCACTTCGCGCTTTCATGTTGTTTTCGAAATCACTCGGTAGTCCGGAATCCTGGTTGTAGAAGACCCGCCATTTCCGGCCGTCGTAGCGCGAGGCGCCAAAATAGCTCGAAACCCAAAGAATCTTATCCACATAGCTGACGCCGGTGGTGATGACATGGGCGATACCGTCGTCGCGGTAGAGATCGATCTCCATTTCGCCGTCGGGGTCGAGGTAATCCTTCCAGCGCCCGGTGGCGATGTCGTATTCAAGCACTCCGCTGCCCCACACGCCCAGGTAGACCTTGCCGTCCCTATAGTCGACAGCGTAGTTCCAGATCTCTTCCATCGGTGCGTTCTTCTCCGTAAAGATCGACCACTCACCAGTGCGGGTGTTCAAGCGGCTTGCGCCGGCGGTGGTGGCGGCCCAGACGTTGTCATTCTCGACCGTGACCGCGTAAACCACATCATTGACGAGGCCGGAGTTAAGCTGATGCCAGTGATCGAAACGTCCGCCGCTGAAGCGCGCGAGACCACCGCCGAATAGCGCCAGCCAGACATCGCCGGTTTTGGGATCGACATCGATGCCGGTGACTACTTTCCACGGGAGGCCGTCTTTTTCCTTCCAACTTTTGATCTTGCCCGTGCGCTTATCGAGCATCGCGAGGCCATCTTCGGTGCCGATCCAGACGCGAGGCCCGTCAGCGTGAACGGCGAAGATATGATCGTTCGGCAGGCCGTCTTTGACCGTGAACTGCTTCCACTTCGTGTAGACGTAAGGGAGCTTCGCCGGCGCCGTGGAGGCAGGCTCCGAGGCCAGCACCGTGCCCGTGGCCAACAGTCCCAGGATTGCGATTCTCGTTCGCATGTGGCCCTCCTACAGGGTCTTGAGGTATTCGATCAGGTCGTTTAGCTGATCCTTGGTCATGTCGTTGGTGACCCCGTGCTTGTCGTAGGGGTTATAGACGGTCCAGATTTCCTCCAGGGAAGCTGCTATCCCGTTATGGAGGTAAGGCGCCGAATCGAAGATGTTGTTTAGGTGCGGCGTGTCGAAACGGCCCTGACGGTCGAGGCGGTGGCGTGTGCCGACGTCATGCAACCGGCGGTCCGTGTAGTACGGCGGGAAGTGGCACGTTATGCAACGATTGCTGACGGCGATTTCGCGGCCGTCGTTGGTTTGCGTGCGCTCGAAGATCACTTTCCCACGCCGCTGCGCCGGCGTTAGTCGGGCGCCAACCGGATGGAAACGGTTCGGGGGCCTCTGAATGGTCGTTATATAGTTATCGACCGCCGACAACTGTTCCGGCGTGAAGGGGCTCAGGCGGGTGAAGAAGACCGCCAGGCGCGGGCCGCATTGCCGTGACAGGCTGGGATTCGTACCCTCCCACTTGAACGGAGCGGTGTCGAGGATGCCGCGAAGAGTCCGGTTATCGACGGGGCTGAAGCCGATGCCGTCAGCCTCGATGTCGTACGTGACGCCGTCGATGTGGCCGTCCGGGTGGCACGAGTGACAAGCGTACTGTTTTCGGAATGTAATCCCGGCATTGTTGAAGAGCCGCTCCCCCAAACGCTGCTTGGTGATGACTTTCGGCCCGCCAAGATCGAGGCGCCCGGCGCTTTCCAGACGGGTCAGGTCGATCACGGTGAGCGAATCGTCCAGCGCGTTCGCAACGAACGCCTGGCGGTGGCGCGCGTCGACCAGCACTCCGCGAGGGCTGTTCTTGGTCTGGATGTACTTGACGATGAACCCGGACGACTTGCCGAGGTGGTTTGGCAGCACGTACTCGCGCTCGTAGTCCGATGACCCGCGAACGAGGCTGATCAGCGAGTTGACGTCCACCACAGCCACACGATCCGTGCCGGCGCTGGTGACGAGCGCGTACCGGCCGTCCGGAGTAAACGCGATGTCGGTGGCGTCGGCGAAGCCCATGTTCGGCTCGTCGAGCAGAACCTGGTCGACCCGACCGTCCCGCCAGAGAACGGCGAGACCGTTGGTAATCGTCCAGCCCTGGAGAAGGCGAGTCATCGGCACGAGGCTCTTCGTGCGGTTCAGCGTGGCCAAGGCGAATTCGCCGGACGGATGCCAATCGACGCCCATCATCAAGTTGGCACCGTCAACAACCCACCGGTCTTCGATCACTCCCCGTTCCGTCTCGATCACCGTGATTTCCGAGACGAACGGCTCGCGGATCTTGGGAATGCGCGAGAGCATGTTCGTCACGAGAATCATCGAGGAATCGGGCGAGCGCGCGAGAGACCACGGACCGCGACTGGCGCTCAACGTCTTGACGCGTTCGAGAGAAGCGGCGTCGAATACCGTCATGTCCTCGGAGGACGTGTTCAGCACATAGAGCAGCTTCCCCTGGCCGTCGGTGAGAACACCATGAGGCTCGTCTCCGGCTTCGAGCACCTTGATCACTTTCCGGGATGCGACATCGATCACCGAAACCGTGTCGTCGTAGCGGTTGCTGACGAAGGCGCGCCGTCCGTCCGGAGAGAACGTGACGTCCGCGGGACTGCCACCGACCCGGATTTCGGCGACCTTCTCCTTCGCGACCGGATCCACCACGACAACAGAATCCGAGGCTTCGCAGGCGACGTAGAGTTCGCTGCCGTCGGGCCGGAGCGCCATGTTGAGCGGGGTCTTGTACTTCGGGCTGGGATTATCGGCTTTGACCGGCGGGCGAGTCGGGTGAGCGATCTTTTTCAGCGAGCCGGCGTAGTCGAACGGCTTCTCGGGAGTGTCCTTGTGGCATCGAAGGCAGGTCTCGCGCGAGACGGCCTTCAAGCCGGCGGCGGCCGCGGCGCGTTTGTCCCGCATGACGGCTTCGTGCATATAGCCGCTGCCGGGGCCGTGGCAGGCCTCACAGCCAACGCCTTCGTCGAGAGAAAACGAGTCGACAAACGCCGCCGGGCCGTCCTGGCCTGTGGTGTGGCACTTCAGGCACTTCGGTTCTTTCTGGGGATCTCCCTGAACTCCGTTCTTTCGCGCCGATTCGTAGCCGCGCGGCGTCCCAAGCACCGCGAACGCCAGGGCATGACGGCTGCGGCGCCACTCGCTGAACTGGTAGCCCATCGCCGGGCCTCGATGACATTTGCCGCACGCGGCGGAGCCAGCGTATTTCGGACCGGACGCTACTGTGAAGGCGTTCGGCGGTTTGGGTATCGAGCCGGCTACGGCGTTTGGCGGAGTGGGATGCGCAATCTCCTGCCACGCTTTCTTGGCATCTAGCTGGGGAGACTTGAGGACGGCGACGTGGGAGCCTTTCTCGATATGGCAGGTCATGCAGTCGGCTTCCGTGGGCATCTTCAGGCCGGCCTTCAGTGCCGCGGCGCGATTCCGCATGACCTGTTCGTCCATGTACTCGCTGCCGGGGCCATGGCAGGCCTCGCACTGAACACCATCTTCGAGTTGGAAGGTGTCGTCCTTCTCCCAGTCCTCGGCCAAGCCGGCGGGGGCATGGCAGCCCAGGCAAATGGCCGATTCCTGGGGATCCTGCCGGAGGCCGCTGATCGTAGCTATCTCTTTCGCTTCCGGCCGCGCGAGACCCGACCAGGCAAGACTGTGCTTCGAGTGCAGCCACAAGCTGTATTGGTTCCCCATGCCTTGGCCGGCGTGGCACTGACCGCATACTCTCGCACCAACGTAGACCGGCCTTTTCGGTGTGCCCTGCCCGGTCAAGAGGAGCGTCACGACCAGAAGTACCGGACTGCAGAGGAACAGGTAACGCATGCGCCTCATGGTTTGCTCCCGTTCGCCTTTGCATCCCGAACCAGCTTCAGGAACTGGTTCGCCTTCACATTCTCGAGTTTCTGAACGTTGCCGTCGGGCCAGCGGATCTCGACCGAATCGGCTTGCCCGGCCTTCCCCAACCCGAAGTGGAGGCGGGGATCGCCCTGACCAAGATACCCACGTGTGGGTGTGAGATCTTCGATCTGGCGGAGCGATCCGGTGGTGACGATCACTCGCGCGCCATTGGCGTCGCGCGAGCCGGTGGGGAACTTGAGTTTCAATTCAACGGTAAGCCAGTTGCCTCGGTTGCCACCGTCGTTGCGCAGAAACTTGGCGTAGTCGTTCAGGTTGACCACGACCAGATCGACGTCGCCGTCATTGTCGAAATCGCCCCATGTGGCTCCGCGGCCGACGTACTTCTCGAAGAAGTACTTGCCCGACTGACGCGAGACGTCCTCGAAGGTGCCATTCCCCTTGTTGCGGGCCAAAGTGTCTTCCTGGACGTACTCGTGGTGGGCGTTGCCGTGGACGGTAAAGATATCGAGCCAGCCGTCGTTGTCGTAGTCGAGCATGATGCCGGCCCACCCGGCATACTGGGCCATGAGGACAGAAATGCCGGAAGTCTCAGTCTGGTCCCGGAAGCCCTTCTCGTACTGCATCAACAGGCTGTTGTAGTTGAGGTCAGGGACGTAAACATCGAGCAGTCCGTTGCGGTCCACGTCGCCGATGAAGGGACCCATGGACGAGACGCCCTGGCCATGCTCCCCATAAGCAAGACCCTTGAACAAAGCTTTCTCGGTGAACTTACCCTTCCCGTCGTTCTCGAAATAGTAGTTCTCCATCGCGTCGTTGGTGACGTAGATGTCGAGGTCGCCGTCGTTGTCGAGGTCGGCGGCGGTGGCGCCCATGGCTCGCCCGTCGGGGAAGTATAGACCCGCCTCTTTAGTCATGTCGGTAAACGTACCGTCCCCGTTGTTGCGGTAGAGAGCATCCGGTTCGCCGTTGTAGCTCAGCGGTCCGGGGTAGCCGGCGGCGGGATAGAAATCCCGGAACTTGCCGTCATCGTAGAGCAGATAGTTGGCGACGAAGACATCGAGATAGCCGTCATTGTTGTAATCGAACCATACACCCCCAAGGCTCCAGTGTTTGTCCGCAAGGCCGGATTTCTCAGACACATCCGTGAAAGTGCCGTCGCCATTGTTGTGGTAAAGGATGTTCGGACCGTAGTTGAGCACGTAGAGGTCGACATAGCCATCGTTGTCGTAGTCGGCGGCGGAGCAGGCGGAACTGAAGATGCCCTTGCCGTTAACGCCCGTCTGATCGGTGACGTCGGTGAACGTCCTGTTGCCGTTGTTCTTGTAGAGCTTGTTGAAGAGCTTGCCGCGAAGATCTCGGCCCTCGTTGTCGCTGACGTTTCGGGTCCACGTGCCGGTAACGAAATAGAGGTCGAGGAAGCCGTCGTTGTTGTAATCGAAGGCACAGGCGCCGCCGCCGGTGCCCTCGACGATGTTATCGAGATGATGATCGCCGTAGCTGTGCTTGAACTGGACACCGGCTTCTTTCGAGATTTCAGTGAAAACCGGCAGCTCCGGCCCGGCCGCGGCCGCAAGGAGAGCAGCGGTCAGAACAGACGGGAGGGCCAATCCGAATCTCATTGCAGACCTCCAAAGAGTGCTCCGAGGTCGATCCATTCGAGGATGGTTCTTCTTTCGTCGTCCGTCAAGGGTGGGGAGCCCTCGGGTGGCATGGGGCGAACCTCCTTCCGGGCGGGTTGCGGTCCATCCCACGGGCGCGCGGTCACCCTGCCGAAAAGGCTCCAGACGAGCGGGCTGACCCGGGATCGGCCCGCAACGACCAGCTTCGCCAGTTCCACGCGGTTGTCGAGCCGGGGCGGGACGGCGCCGGAGTGACACGCCGGACTGGCGCACTTCCTTAGGAGAAGCGGCTGGATATCGCGTTCGAAGTTGACCGTGCGACGCCTCTCCGGCGGGAGTGTCAAGGGCACCGAGGGACGGGTGACCGCCTGGGCGAGCACGTTCGGCGGAGTGAGTTCGCCGTCCTCATGACAGCCGATGCATCCGCGAACCTCCTTGTTCTTCGCCCAGACCCACTTGCAGGTACGGAGCGCGGCTCCCTCCGCGTCGAGCGCCTGAAACTGAATCGGCGTATTGGCGGGAACTTGAATGTTGAAGGACCCGTCGTCCTCGACGTTGATCTCGCCGAGAATGCGCTGCGACAGGCGTGGCGCCGGAGCGGACGGGCCGAAGAACCCGTTTCCCAGAGAAGGGCCGGCGGGCTCGCCCGGGACTCCCTCGACGACCCGGAGGCGTTTCATCGAACCGGGCGGTAACCAGCCCTGGTTTTTCAAGTCGGTGATATAAGCGCTCAGGCAATAAAAGCGCGCCGTTGGCTCGCGGTCGTCAACCACGGAAGAACGGCCGTCGGGCTCGGGCCGCGGAACCAGCGCGCGGGCCTGGATGTCGTGCCGCGCCGGGTCGTCATGCAGTGGGACAGTACGCCCGGTGTCGGGATCAAAGCGGAAGATGCCGTACGTGCCAGAGCCATTCCCCGGCCGGCGGGAGACGAGAATCTCACCATTGGGCAGAGGCGATGGTGAGTGAAAGAGGCCCTCCGCCGGACGGGTGAGTACGCGGTGGGAGTGGAGGTTTCGCCGCAGGCTGACCGAGGCAAGCCAACCCGAGCCGTCGGGGGAGGGTTTATCGGATTCCACGAGAACGACCAGCCGTTTCGACGTGACGCACGGCATCCGCTTGATGGGAGCGCCTTCATCCCCCGAGAAAATCGCGAAGTCCGTGCCGTCGAGGTTAATGCCAAACAAGGCCTCGCGGTCGATGGCGTCCGGCTCCAGCCGATCTCGCTGGCTGGAGGCAAAGACGATCCGGCCGTCGGGAAGCATGTGCGGGTCCCGGTCACCGAGCGGGCTGTACGTCAGGCGGCGGGTGGCGGAGCCGTCCAGTTTGCAGGAGTACAAGGCCGGCACACCGCTCCGGTAGCCGACATAGGCGATCTGGTGCCAGGGACTGTCGGCGGTGATGATGTAGATCTGCGACTGG
The DNA here is from genome assembly GCA_035455185.1 of Bryobacteraceae bacterium. Taxonomy (GTDB): domain Bacteria; phylum Acidobacteriota; class Terriglobia; order Bryobacterales; family Bryobacteraceae; genus JAEHDI01. The sequence goes on from DATIFQ010000472.1 coordinate 21,914, forward strand.
TAGAAGGGACTCCGGCAGTCCCCCGGCTCTCGGGTGATCTGGCGTATGCGGGTCCCGTCCGCTTGCATCTCGAAGATCTGCCAGTGGTCGGAAGCCTGTTTTTTCCCGGCGAAGAGGATGCGTTTCCCATCGAAGGAGACCTCGGCATCGGCCGCGCTATGAAATCCGGTACTCAGAACGTGGAGGGAGCCGTCCGGACGGAGAAGGACGAGGCGGGTAGATTCTCCTGACGGGGTAGAAGGGCCGGCGGAAAGCTGGGTGAAGACGATGGCCGGACGTGCCGGATCGCCGGGATGTGCCCGCAGAGTCTGGCCAGCCTTCGAGGGAACGGCGAGGCACGCGCCCCATACCAGCGCCAGAACAGTTGACCTGAATCTGGTGATTCTGTTCATCTCACTCCCACTGCGTCCCCAATCCGTGCCAGGACCACTAGCGAGACCGGCAGACAATCGGACCTGGCACTCCGTTCCGCGCTGTCCTTGGGCCGATTATACCGTGAGCCGGGCGGGGAGAAGTCAGCCGGCCGCGTCTGATAAAATGTTGAATCGGCCTGCTGTACCAACCTAAACAAAGCAGGGAGTCTTTTCTTCGATGATTCAAGCCACCCAATTGCGTCCGGGCATGGTGATCAAGTTCAACAATGAGCTGTTCTCGATCTTCAGCGTCTTCCATCGCACGCCCGGAAACTTGCGGGGATTCGTGCAGGCGAAGATGCGAAGTCTGCGAAGCGGGTCAATGACCGAGCACCGCTTCTCTTCGGAAGACCGCGTCGAACGTGCCATGCTCGAAGAACACGAAATGGAGTACTTGTACGACGACGGCGAGTTTTACTACTTCATGAACACCGAGAACTACGAGCAGATGCACCTGACGAAAGACATTCTCGGGGACGCCGTCCAGTATCTGATTCCGCAGTTGAAGGTCAACATCGAGTTCTATGAAGGCAAGCCGATGAGCGTCGAACTGCCGGCGACGGTGGATATGACGGTCGTGGAGACCGAACCTGGGCTGAAAGGCGCTACGGTCTCCAACGTGACCAAGCCGGCAAAGGTCGAGACGGGGCTTGTCGTGCAGGTGCCACCGTTCATCAACCAGGGCGAGAAGATCCGTGTGAACACTGCGGAAGGAACATACCAGGAACGGGCCTGAGGCTTACGCCGCAGCCCGGCGAAGGGCGGCGGCCAGCTCCGCTTCTTCTTCGGGGAACACAGTACGAAGGTCCAGAATCAGCCGGTCCTTCTCAATCCGAGCGACTACCGGAGGGTCGCCGGCTCGCAGCCGATTCTCCAAAGCGACGACATCGGGCGCCGCGACAGCGATCAGCCAAGTCGGGATCGACAGGTCGGGCGTGGAACCTCCGCCGATCACCGATTCACCGGGCGCCACCTCCGCCGGCACACCGTCCAGCGAACGAACGAGCCTTTCCGCCCGCGCACGAATACTCTCCGCAGGTTCCGCGATCATGCGAAGCGCGGGGATTTCGTTCGCGCGGCCAAGCAGGAGATGGCGCAGCGTTGTTTCGAGAGCCTGATAAATCAGCTTGTCCAGGCGCAACGCGCGGAACATCGGGCTGCGGCGCAACCGCCCCACGATCTCCGGCTTCCCACAGAGGATGCCTGCCTGCGGACCGCCCAGGAGTTTGTCTCCGCTGAAAGAGACAAGATCAGCCCCTTCACGCAGGCTGTTTGTAACGAGGGGCTCGCCGACACCATGAGCGCGCAGATCCACTATGCAGCCGCTACCGAGGTCTTCGTAAACCGCGATCCCGCACTCGCGCCCCAGCGCAGCCAGCTCCGCTAAACCGGGTCTGGCGGTAAAGCCTCGGATCTGGAAATTGCTGTGGTGCACCCGGAGCAGAAGGCGGGTGCGGTCGGTGATCGCGGCGCGATAGTCGCCGATATGAGTGCGGTTGGTGGTGCCGACCTCGCGAAGGATGGCGCCGGAGCGGGCCATGATGTCCGGGATGCGAAAGCCATCGCCGATTTCGATCAGCTCACCGCGAGAAACGATGACCTCGTAACCAGCGGCCAGTTCATTGAGGGCCAGGTAGACGGCGGCGGCATTATTGTTCACGGCGACGGCCGGCCAGCCGAGAAGCCGCTCCAGCAGGCCGGCGGCGTGGACATCGCGATTCCCGCGTTTGCCGGCGGCGAGATCGTACTCAAGGTTTGAGTAGCCTCCGAGGAGCGTCAAAGCGGGAAGAGGCGCACGGCCGAGGTTCGTGTGAAGCACGACGCCCGTGGCGTTGATCACGCGCCGGAGCGACGGGCGCACCAGTTCCGCCAGAGCGGACGCCACCCTTGCGTCCACCGAAGCCGGGTCGACGGAGCGGCCCGTGCGGATTTCCGCTCGCATGGCATCGAGCACGCGCCGGATCTCCTCGACCACCAGACCCCGTGGATACTCTGAAAGAAGTCCCGCCAGCCGGCCGAGCACGTCATCGACCGAAGGGAGGTCGTGGAATGCGAGACCGTCGGGATGCTGCTTCACGGCACTGCCTCCGGGGGAAGTAGCGCGTGTATGGCGGCCCGAAGTCTTCGCACGACCTGGAGATCGTCCGCGACAACGAAGTCCTCGTCAGCCTTCGCGACCAACGTCCGCGCAAGGTCAATGCCGCTTCTCATGAAGTACCCGCCCCTCTTTCAACGCTCGTCCGATCAGGTGCCCAGGAACAGTGGCCCATTCCGAGACTTCCGCGGGAGTTCTCCAAACTATTCCACCGACACCTGGAGGCCCGCCAGCGCCCGATGAGCTGGAATGGCCCTAAGGTGCTTTGGTTTGTCGGTTTCTTTGACAATGAGTAGATCGACGTCGCTGTCCGGCCGCGAATCACCCCGTGCCCGGCTGCCAAAAAGCACGATCCGCTCAGGATCGACAGCGGCGACGAGGTGCCTCACGATCTCGCTCAATACGGTGTCGTCAACAAGGGCTCGGTACATGTCGCTCACACAGGCAAGGCAGATGCCTCGTCGGCCCATTCAGACTACTTCAGCATGGGGAAAAGTCGGCGGATTTCGGCATCGTCGGGCCGACGGCCGTATTCGCAGATCTCGAAGGCCTCAGCGTACCGGACGGCCTTTGCCTTTTCCTCGCCGTACCACTTCTCAAGCGTCTTCCGGATGGCCGGGCTCACCTCTCGATTGCGCTCGCGTCCGAGCCATTTTCGGCGGTCCGCGGGATCCTTCGGCACCTTGTCGAGATTACCCGATAGCCACGGCAGCCACTCGTAGTACTGGGAGACGTGCGCATCCATGGCATCGATCTTCTTCTCGATCACATCGGAGATGTCAACGGCGATATCCGGACGGAACGCATTGGGCCTCTGGAAGTTGTCCTGGAAGTACAGGAAGACGGGGTTCTTCCGGAGCGCCGGAGTATCGGGACAGATATTGGGCACCGTCACCATAAAAGCGGCGTCCCCGAGGAGCACTCCGGTGTAGCGGTGATCGGGGTGGTAGTCGTTGGGCCGCGGGCCGAGGACCACATCGGCGTTCCACTGGCGGATTAGCCGGATGATCTGCTGCCGGACTTCCAGGCTAGGAACCAGCTCGCCGTCGTGGTTGTCGAGCGTAACGTACTCGGCGATACCGAAACGGCGTCCGGCTTCCTGGGCTTCGGCGCGCCGCCTCCGGGCGAGCGCTCCACCCCCCTCGCGTTGGTGCCCGGCGTCGCCGTTGGTGACGGAGACGAACTTCACCATGTGCCCCATGGCGGCGAGTTTGATTGCCGTGCCACCCATCCGGCCATCGCAGTCATCCGGATGCGCGCCGAACGCGATGATCCGGAGTTTGCCCTCCTGCGCCGTCAAAAGGCCGGCGGCCAGCAACGATAAAAAGATCGCTTTTCGCATGTGTCAGCTCCCGAATTCTTCCTTCGCTGGAGTTCTCCTTGCGGGAATTATATGTCAACGCCGGGCCTCGGACCCGGCGGCGGTCTCCTCCGAGGCGCGAAACGTGCTCTGCGCATGGTGCTGAAGATCGCGAATCTTCATCCCCGTCATTGCTACCGCGATGAACCCGGCAAGCCAGAGAGGCACGGTAACGACCACGAACATCATGGTGGCGAAGCCGGTCGCGGTGGCTTTGTCGACGGCAAACAGGCTCAGCGCCAACACGGTGAAAAACTGAAAGGCGCCCACGTTGCCGGGCGCTTGAGGAAGAATCGTGCCCAATCGGAGAACGATCAACGTGACGGCCGCCACACCGAATGAGAGATCCAGCCCGTAACCGATCATCAGCGCATAGACCGGCACGATCTGAAAGGCAAGGTAGACCAGACTGACCAGGCCAGCCAGATAGAACGAGGGCGAGTTGCCCATACCATGCAGGCCCTCAACAACATGCGAAAGAGCAACCGACCAGCGGCTCGATGAAACCACCGCGTGCGCATGGTGCTTCCGGAACATTACGACCCCGAGGAGAATCGCTATGGCGATAAGGACGATGGCGAGGATTCGCGTACCCTGGATGAGGTAACCCGGGAGGTCGAGAACCGGGCTGACGATGAAAAACCCGATGACCAGCCAGATGCCGTCGAACAGACGCTCGACGACCGCCGAAGACAAAGTCACGGAGAAGGGTGTATCCGCCCACTTGCCAAGCACATAGCAACGAATTAGCTCGCCGCTCCGGAGCGGGAGCACTTCATTGGCAAAAAGCCCGACATACACCGCCTGGACGCTCCGCGAGAACGGCACGCGCGCGACGGGACTCAGGAGCAGGCTCCATCGCCAGCCCTGAATGAAATAGACCGCCACGTCGGCGATCACGGCAAGCGTGACCCAACGCCAGTCCGCGGCGGCGAAGCGTGACAATTCGGTTTCCCAGTCAAAGCCCCAGTAGACCCAGATCAGGCATGCCAGCGAGATCCCGTATCCAAACGCGGGAAGAAGCCAGGAAGGGCTCTTTCTGGTGCCGAACTGCCCAGGAACGGAAGACATTCGCTTCAGGAACCATCATAACGAGCGGCACGCAGTCCCGAGGAGGCGCGTTTCTCGCAGTGTATGGATTTCGGTACACTCCGTTCTGGGACGTACCTCGATGCAAACACTCCGGCGCGTAGCCGTTCTGGGCGCGGGCACGATGGGATCGCGAATCGCCGCACACTTTGCGAACGCCGGCGTTCCGGTTCTGCTGCTGGACATTGTTTCGCCCGTCACGCCAGATCGGAATGCCACCGCGGTGCGGGGGATCGACAGCGCGCTGAAGCAACGGCCGGGTGCGTTTTTCACCGCGGAGCGAACGGCTTTGCTCTCTCCGGGCAACTTTGAGGACGATCTCGGGAAGATCGGGGAGTGCGACTGGATCGTCGAGGCGGTGGTCGAGAACCTCGACGTCAAGCGTGCGCTTTGGCGGAAGGTCGCCGGAGTACGTTCCAACGGATCCATCGTTTCAACCAACACGAGCGGCATCCCGCTGGCGAGAATCGCCGAGGGATTCTCCGAAGAGTTCCGGCGCCACTTCCTCGGAACTCATTTTTTCAACCCACCGCGCTATTTACATTTGGTCGAGATGATTCCGGGCGCTGAGACGGACCCCGAGGTGCTGCGTTTCACGGCGGACTTCTGCGACAGGCGGCTCGGTAAGGGAGTAGTGCTCTGCAAGGACACGCCAAATTTCATCGCGAACCGAATCGGCAGCTTCTTCGGAGCGACGGCGTGCAAGATCATGGTCGAGGACGGCTACACCGTCGAAGAGGTGGACGCCCTTACCGGGCCCCTGATCGGGCTCCCGAACAGTGCGACCTTCCGGCTGTTCGACATCGTGGGGCTCGATGTCTGGGCCTTGGTTTTTGGAAACGTTTATCAGTTGGCGCCCGACGACCCATGGCGGGAGCGCTTCGTTCCGCCGGACTTCCTCACGAAGATGATCGAGAGCGGTTGGCTGGGCGAGAAGAGCGGACAAGGATTCTACAAACGCGTCGGAAAGGAAAAAGAGATCCACGCGGTCGACTGGAAAACCCTCGAGTACCACCCCGCGCGGAAGGTTCGTTTTCCGGCCGCCGAAGAGGCGAGAAAGATCGAAGAGCTGACAGGCAGGCTCCGGACCCTGGTCAGTTCCGGCGACCGGGCCAGCGTTTTCCTATGGAAGCTGTACCGCGACTATCTGCTCTACGCCGCCGGACGGCTGCCGGAGATCTCGAACCGCATCGTCGAGATCGACCGGGCGATGCGCTGGGGCTACGCCCACAATCTGGGGCCGTTCGAGCTCTGGGATGCACTGGGTTTCGAGAACACCGCCCGGCGGATCGAGCGCGAAGGGGGCCCGCTCCCACCGCGCGTGGAAGCGATGCTGGCGGCCGGCGCGAAGTCCTTCTACCGGGCGGCGGATGAATCGGGAAGGCCACGCACAGAATACTTTGATCTCACGGCAAGCGTCTACCGGGAGGTCGAGGAACGGCCCGGCGTGGTTGAATTAGCCCCGTTAAAACGCGCTCGGGGCGTGCTGAAAGGAAATGCCGGAGCATCGCTGATCGACTTGGGCGACGGAGTGCTCTGCCTGGAACTTCACGGCAAGTCGAACTTGCTGGGCCACGACCAGATCGAGATGATCCATGCGGGGATCAAAGAGGCGAAGCGAAATTTCGAGGCGATGATCGTCGCCGGCGTCGGCGAGAATTTCTGCACCGGTACAGACCTGGCGCAAATTCTGACGCGTGCGCAAAATCGAAACTGGAGCGAAATCGACGGATTCATCGGACGGCTCCAGCAGGCAAACATGGCGCTCAAATACTCCGCCCGGTCGGTGATCGCCGCGCCGTACGGGCGGACGTCTGGCGCCGGATTCGAGCTTGCGCTGCACTCGGCTCGCGTGCAGGCGTCCGCCGAGTTGTACGCTGGGTTTCTTGAAACTGCGGTTGGGCTCATTCCGGCTGGGGGAGGATCGAAAGAGATGCTCCTCCGGCTCGGCGACGCCCGGAAGGCCTTCGAATTGATCGGCATGGCACGCGTCTCCGGAAGCTCCGAAGAGGCGCGAAGCTTGGGTCTATTGCGGATCGAGGACGGTGTCACAATGAACCCCGAGCGGCTGATCGCCGACGCGAAAGCGCTGGCTCTGTCGGTGGCTCGTGGATACGAACCGGGCGCACCGCGAAACGACATACCTGTGGCCGGAGACGGCGGAGAGTCGCTGATGGAGCCCGGTGCAGCCGGCGAACGGGAGACGGAATACGATCTCGTCATCGCGCGCAAGCTTGCCTTGGTCCTCGGCGGCAGTCCTGTGGGAAGACGGATGTTATCTGAGCAGGACCTGCTCGATCTGGAACGAGAGGGTTTCCTCAGCTTGTGCGGCGACCCGAAGACGCAAGAGCGAATTGAGCACATGCTAAGGACGGGAAAGCCACTACACAATTGAAAGAAGATCAGATTATTCGATGCCGAACGGGATGTTGCGGGGTTCACGAAAGAAGATTGTGGTCTTGGTGGGGCTGCCAGGCTCGGGGAAGTCGACCTACCTCGAACGGCTCGGCATCACTCCGCTTTCTTCCGATGCGGTTCGCCATCTGCTTGTCGACGACGCAACCGATCAAACGATCCACCGGCAGGTGTTCGCTGTTCTCCGTTACCTGGTGCGACACCGGATCGCCCTCGGCCGGCCGCTGACGTTCGTGGACGCGACGCATCTCACGCCGCGCGAGCGCCGACCCTATCTCAAGATGGGCCAGCTCTATGATTGCGTGGTGGAGGCCCTCTTTTTCGACGTGCCGTTGGAGGTGTGCAAGGAACGAAATCGCGGCCGCTCGCGTATAGTTCCCGAGGACGTTATGGAGCGAATGGCAGCGAAACTGGTGCCGCCAGCTACCGACGAAGGCTTCTCAACAGTCACGGTCGTGCACGACTGAACTGACGCCCGGCCGGTTCCAAAGCCGCAGAGCCAGACCCCACGCAATCGCCGGTGCAATTCCGAATACGCCTGTTAGAGCGGCCAAGGTTCGCACAGAGACGCCAAGGTCGATGAACAAACCGGCGAAGTAACTCACCAACGACATGGTCACGACAAGAAACGCGTAATCGGCGGAGAAGACCCGCCCCCGAAAGCGGTCTTCGGTGTGCGTCTGGAGCAGAGTCGTCGAGAATACCCAGATCACCGAGCCGCCCGCGTGCGCGAACACTACCGCGGCGAAGGCCAGCCAGATCGATGGCGCCGCCCCGAGGCTGATGTATCCGACCGTGCCGGCGAGGAACCCGTAAAGGATCCCGGTACGCAGCCGAGGTTCCTTTTGTCCGGCCCAGTATCCTCCGAACAGCGGACCGAGAAGCGCACCCACACCCCGAGCACCCATCAGCATGCTCATCCCGAGCATACCGGCGCGTTGCGGATCGAGGCGGCCGAGAGAAATCGGGAAGACGCGTTCACCGAGGATCGGCAGAATGACCCAGTTGGTCCCCATGAAGCCCAGCCCCGCTTTCACGAGCAGGGTCGCCAGAAGTCGTGGATCGCGGACCATGTAGCGAACCCCTTCGATGAGCGGCGTGAAGTCCGTGAGATCCCGTGCCTTCATCGGCCGGGCGGCGGCTACGTGCGGCTCGTCGAACCGGGTGGATCGGAGCAGGCTCGCCGAGACGAGAAACGTGAGCGCATTGATGACGAATACCGTGTTGCGGCCGAAGAGCACTGCCACCGCGCCGCCAAGGGCGGAGCCGACGGCGAGGTTGACCGACCAGGTGGTTGAGGACAGCGTGTTGGCGACGAGGATCTCCTGCCCGTGCGTGATGTTCGGGATCACGGACGTACGGGCCGGCTCAAAAAACGCCCACATCATCGTCTCGGCGAACAGCAGCACATAGATGATCGACACCAGACCCGGGCTTTGGACAAAAAGCATGAACAGCACGATGCCTGCCCGCACGAGGTCGGCAAAGATCATCACCTGCTTCCGGCTCATGCGATCGTTGACGACGCCGGCGGCCGGGGCGATAAAGAATTGCGGCAGCACCTGAAGCACGACTGCCAGAGCGACCGACTTGGCACTGCCGGTCAACTCCAGTAGAAGGCTGTAGATCGCGATGGAATAGAGCCAGTCTCCCAGTTCACTGACAATCTGGGCGAGCCAGACCAGACGGAAGTTGCGGTTGTCGCGGACCAGCCGCCAGTAGGCCGACAGGGAAACCGGGCTGTGCTCCATCTCAAGAGGGGACGTACAAGCCCATCCGGCGCTTGACGAGTTCGACTGTGCTGTTGGCGATCGGAGACACCCGCGCGGCGCCGTCACGCAGGACGCCGTCAAGGTAGCCGGGTTCGGAGACGATTTCGTGGTATCGCTTCTGGAAGGGTTCCAGGTGGGAGATCACCATCTCGGCCACCTGCTTCTTGAGGTCTCCGTAGCGCATTCCGGAGAAGTGCGACTGCATCTGCCCGTCCGCCCAGCCGCTGAATGCCTGAAAAATGTTGAGCAGATTCTCGACTCCTGGCCCGAGGGCGCTGTAGTCCACCGCGGGCTTGGAGTCGGTCGTGGCCCGGAGGATCTTCTTTCGAATGACACCCGGCGGGTCGAGCAGCGCCACAGCATGGCCCGCGCCCGGCTCGGACTTGCTCATCTTCTTGAGCGGATCATCCAGCCCCATCACGCGAGCACCAACCGTGGGCAGCTTCGTCTCCGGCACGACGAACGTATCACCGTACAGCGAATTGAAGCGCTGCGCGATGTCGCGCGTCAGTTCAAGATGCTGCGCCTGGTCGTCACCGACCGGCACGATCGCAGCCTGATAGAGGAGGATGTCGGCCGCCATGAGAACGGGGTACTGAAACAACCCATCCCCGACCGTCTCCTGTTTTTCGGCTTTGACCTTAAACTGCGTCATCCGGCTGAGCCAACCCATCGGAGTGACGCAGGTGAGCAACCACGCAAGCTCGGCGTGGGCGGGCACCGAGGACTGGACCATTACGGCCGAGTGTTTCGGGGCGATGCCGGCTGCCAGAAAAAGAGCCGCGATCTCCAGGATCTTCGACCGCAGCTCTTCCGGTTGCTGGTACACCGTAACCGCGTGCATGTCGACGATGCAGTAGATGCTCTCGTAGTCGTGCTGGATTGTGACCCAGTTTTTCAGTGCGCCCAAATAATTTCCGATGTGAAGATTGCCGGAGGGTTGGACGCCGGAGAAGACTCGTGCTTTCATGCTAAGTGAGGCGAAAGATTTATCGTACGCGATGGAAACGGTTGAAACAAATCTCGCTCGCAGCACGAGACCCGAGCTCACTGTCGAGAAGCTCGTCTATGGCGGCGCCGGTCTCGGGCGGCTCGAAGGGCGCGCGGTACTCGTCCCCTTCGTGCTGCCGGGTGAAGTCGTCACAATCGAGGTGAAGCGGGAGCGGTCGGGTATGGCGGAAGCGCGGGCAACCGCTATGCTGTTGCGGTCGCCAGAACGCGTGGAACCGCAGTGTCCCTATTTCGCCCGTTGCGGCGGGTGCAGCTACCAGCATGCAGGGTATGAGTTCCAGTTGGCTCAAAAAACGGCCATCGCGCGTGAAGTTTTGCGGCGCGTGGGCAAACTGGAACCGCTTGGGGAGATTGCGATCGTCTCGGGTCCGCCGTGGGAGTATCGAAACCGTGCGCAGTTCCATCTTGACGGCGGGAGAATCGGTTTCCTCGAGACAGGATCGCGCCGGCTTTGCCCGGTGGACCGTTGTCCGATTTCATCTCCGCGGATCAATGATGCCCTGGCCGCGTTGCGGCGGATGATCCGGGACCGGCGGTTTCCACGGTTTCTGCGCTCTGTCGAGTTGTTCACCAACGAACGGGAAGTCCAGTTGAACGTACTGGACACAGACCGGCCGCTGGCCCGCGGATTTTTCCAGTGGTGCGCGGAACAGATGCCCGGAGCGGGAGAAAGCTCACTCGAGTACACCGTGGGCGGCGAAATCTACAGGGTAGGTCACCGGTCGTTCTTCCAGGTGAACCGTTTCCTCATCGACCGATTGGCGGAGTGCGCGCTGGACGGCGTGGAGGGAATGTCGGCGCTCGATCTGTACGCCGGCGTCGGTCTGTTCTCGCTACCGCTGGCACGACGCTGCCGAAGCGTATTGGCCGTGGAATCGAACGCGAGCGCGCTACGCGACCTCGAGTTCAACGCGGAACGAGCCGGACTGACGGTGGCCGCGCGGAAGGCTACCGTCGAGCAGTTTCTCGAGACGGTGGAAGCACCGCCAGACTTCGTGCTCGCCGATCCCCCTCGCGCGGGCTTGGGAAAGGGCGTGGTCAACGAATTGCTGCGACTAAGGGTGCCGGTCTTGACGATCGTTTCCTGCGATCCGGCGACCCTGGCAAGGGACCTCGCGCCTCTCCTCGCCGGAGGCTACCGCATTGACGCACTGACGTTGATCGACCTCTTCCCGCAGACTTGGCACATCGAAACAGTGACCCGGCTGCGGCTGGGGTAGGTTGCAGCCCTCGGGCCTTATGCCTGCGCTGACTTCAGGATCTGGCGGATCCGGCGCGCGACGATTTGCGCGTCGCCCTTCTGCATCATCCAGACGCCGATGATCAGGTCTTCCCGCGAACCCGGCCCCGGCTCGATGGCCGGATCTCCCTCACGAAGCTGCTTCACAACGTCGAGCACCGAGATCTTGACAACGTTCGTATCCCAGCGAATGTGGAGATGGGGCACCTGGTTGGCGATCTCGGGAATCTTGGTCTCGGTCTGAATCGTCGGGATCGAGGCGATACTGTCTGAGACGATCTTCGCGCGCCTTTCCCACTCGCGCCACTCCGCCTTGTGATCCATCTTCACGTAACGCTCGACGGCGGCGAGCATCGCCAGCAGCTCTTCCTTGTTCACTTTCATGCCGCGGCCGATCGCATCGCTGTACGGCGATGCGTTGAGGCGGGCGGCCTCGATGAGATCCTTGCGGCCGAGCAGGAGGCCGGCGCTCTGGGGCCCGCAAAGGCCCTTGCCGCCGGAGAAAGTCACCAAAGAAAAGCCCATCTTCGTGAACTTCGAGAGATTCTCGACGGGGGGAACGTCGGCGGCGCAATCGATGAAGGTCGGGATGCCGTGCTTCTTGCCGAGTTCGGCCCATTCGGACGCCTTGATCTGGCCGGCTGGCTCGGCAAGGTTCAGGAAAAACATCATCACCGTGCGGTCGTTGACCGCTCTTTCGAGTTCCTCGAGTGTTTCAATCTCGATAAGTTTGATGCCGCAGTTGCGGATCGCATGGTCGTAGCCGAAACGATGCGTCTTCTGGAGGATCACCTCGGTCTTCATGCCGGTTGCCTCGGGAAGACGGTGGATGAAATCCTGGTTCGTGCCGGTCACACAGGCCGCGGTACCGAGGGTCAGGGCGCTGGCCGCGCCGGCGGAAACCATGGCCGCTTCGCAGCCGATCAGTTCCGCGAGCCGTTTGCCGACTGCGTCGTGCAGTTCATTCAAGCGAACGTAATGTCGTGAGCCGTATTCCCACGCCTGCACCACCTCAGGCGGCATCAGTGAGGCGGTGAACATCGTGAACGTGCCGGCGGCGTTGATGATGGGACGTACGCCAAGCTCCTTGAGGTAGTCGCGCTTCGCGGCGGCAAGTAGCGGAGTCGCGGGCATGAGCCCGCCGATCAGAGGCAGCCCGGACAGGGTCTGCAAGAAAGTCCTTCGATTCGGCATAATTCCTCCCGGAATTCAGTCCTTACTCTACTTCGTCGGGCGCAGCGCGTCCAGTATCCCGCGCCATTTCCTCATCACCAGTTCGATTAGGTTCAGCAGGACCGCGGTAGCCAGCAGGCCGGGCCAGAGCCGCATGGTGGACGGAACCGAACGGCCGCCGGATTGAAAGATGCTCCCGATGTCGGGCTGGAACCGGCCACCTGTAAACTGCGAAAGCTGGCGGAGGAGCGCTTCATCCGAGCCGTATTCGCTAAGCTCAGCCTCCGGCAGATAGATGCCGACTTCGGGGAACACGCGCGATTCCTCGAGCGGCCGCAACCGAAACAGTCCCTGACGCCCGCCTACCGGTACCCGCCCGCGAAACGCCCCTTCCGCAACTTTGACCACCGACACCGGTCGGCGGAAACCGCCGGGGCCGAAAACGAAGATATCGGGGACTTTCTCCGGTTCTTTTACCTGCCGCGCCAGACGGTATTCCACCACGAGAGCGTCGCCTGCACTGTCGTACTCCACCGAGGTCTCCCCGGCCTGAGCGTGGGGCAAAAGGTCACGGAACAGGTTGGCCCAAAAACGGTCGAAGCCTTTCCACGCGACCCAATTCGCGGCCCAGCGACTCTTGGCGTCCGACGTGAAGACGGCGGTCCGTCCGAGTCCGTACTGCCACCGCGCCAAGAGAGGGTCCTTGCGCTCGATGGTCAGTATCGTGTCCGCCGTCGGTTTGGCGATGAACTTTACGTAGCCGCGCAGCGGAGGCGCCGTTTCCATGCCGACACCTTCCAGGATCTCGGCCGGCCGCATCACGACCGGGGTTACGGGCCTTTCGATCGCCGTGGAACCCGTATGCTCCATGACGTCCCGCAACAAAATCCGTTCGAGCCCCGATGGATCGGTCAGGAAGTACGACTTTCCTTTGGACAGGGTTGCGACTTTTTCCAGGTACGCGCGGTTGACATCCTGACCAAGGCCGACGGTGGAGATCGTCACCCGGTTCGCCGCCGCCTGCTGAGCCAGGTTCAGGCTGTCGCCCTCTTCGGAGATGCCGTCGGTAAGAAGAACGATGTGCTTGTAGATCGCGTTCTGCGGAAGCGCGCGGCGATAGGCTTCGGCAAGGGCCGGTGCGATCTGGGTGCCGCCATCCGGCGTGATGCCCCCCACGAGACGCTTAATCAGCGTCCGGTCCTCGGCCTTCCGAATGGGCACCGCCCACTGAAACGAGTTGTCGAAGATGAGCACGCCGACGCGGTCGATAGGGCGCAGGTTGTCGATTACACCGATGGCAGCCAGTCGCGCCAGTTCCATCTTCCTGCCTTCCATCGACGACGACTTGTCGACGATGAGCACCACAAGAGTTCCTTCGGGAGTGCGTGGCGGCGCAAGCTTCGCCGGCAAGGCACGCTCGATTGGGTCCTCTTGCCCTTTCTTTTCCTCGATATAGACGTTCCGCTCACCGCCGATTACCAACAGGCCGCCGCCTTCCTGCACGTACTGTTCGACCGCCGTTTTCGCAGTGGCGGGAACTGCGTGAAGGTCCCAGTTATTGAATACGATCAGTTGGTAGGCGTCAAGATCCCGCGGGATCTCGGTGGCGCGCTGCACATCGAACTGCGCGGCCTCCAGGGTGCGCAACAGATGGATTTCAGTGCCTCGGGGATCTTGGGAAAGCAGCAGCACCTTCGGGCGGCGGACGGACAGCGCCTTGGCGAAGCGGACCTCGCCCGCCCCCTCCGCGCGCACCGTTCCGGTGAGTTCGACCGAGCCGGCAGTCGTCAGGCTAGTGTTGACGCGGACCCGGTTCAAACCCGGTTCGAGCGTCACCCGGCTCGAGCCCAGGAGCTTGCCCTCGGCTGCCGTTTCGGCGGCCGCCGTGGTACGGCGCGGCGACCGGATCGCCAAGTCGAGTGGAAAACGCTCACCGGTGAACACCAATGACGGCACGGCGACGGACTCGAGCAGCAGCTCAGGCTTTGGACGTCCCGAAAGGGAGTACACATCAACGGGTACTCTCAACTGCTGGGCCTGCCAGGCGGCGCGCGCCACGCTACCGTAGTTCTCCTTTCCATCGGAGATGAGGACCAACCTCGGAACCAGCCCGGCGGGAGACGCTGCGATGCCCTCACGGATGGCGGCCTCGAGATCGGTACCCCGACCCCCGTCACCCGACGTGTACTGGAGTTTCCACGAACCACTGAGCTCGTCCGGCGTTGCCTCGCGAGTCGACCGCGCGAAAGGAATGACTCTGGTCCAGTGGCGCCCACGGGTCTTTTCGATCTGCGTCGCCAAGTCGGAGGCGTGCGCCAGGTCCTGCGGAGACAGGCTGGCGGACGTGTCCACGAGGATCGCGACAGCCATTCTCGAAGAACGGATTGTGAGCTGTGGCGCAGCCAAGGCAAGCAGAATGGCGCTCAAAGATACGGCTTTGAGAACCAGACCGGCGTGGCGCGGCGTCCGGCGCCATTCGAGCGCAGCCCAGGCCACCGGGAGCCAGGCGAATAGCAGGAGCCACGGGTGATCGAACGTCATGACGCCTTCCTGGCCAGCCCGCCGAACAGATCGCGCAAACGGATCAGCGTCACCGACGGGATGCTTGCTCTCGTGGCCCCTCGCAGCATGGTCACGCCGCGGCCGAACCAAAGCCAGTCAACCAGGAGTCCGAGACCTCCGAGGATTGCCAGAATTTGCCAGAGATCGCGAGAGAGCGTTCCGCGACTCGATGCGGACGGAACTCCCCGACGGACGCTGCCCGGAGGTTGCCATGACGCGACGGCGACCTCAGGTAATGTCAACGAGTAGACGAGCTCGCGATCACCGGCGAGAACACGAACCGTACCGGGCGTGCCGGCAAAGAAGCGAACGTTGCGCCCCTGCACGGTGAATGGGAGGGCAATCTGGTCCTCGGCAAGCACACGGGCCTGGGTTGCGTCGGCCTCAGACTCGAGGACGGCGGTGACACTGCCCACGCTTCCGGCATTCAACTCCCAACGGCGGAAGATCTCCGGGGACATCCAATGGAGAAGGTTCGCAAACAGAAGGGGTGCCGCCAGTTCGTACCGCATCGAGGAGCGCAGGGGGTGAAAACCGAGAACGACGATTCTCGGCTTGCCCGCGCGCGCCAAGATCACCGGACCCGCCTCCGTCTCGGCGATCGGAATATCACCCGGCGCCGCATCGAACACCGTGGCTGATTCCAGCCGAAGGTCCTGTACGCGCAAGCCAGCCCCGAGAGGGTGACCCGAAAGCCACTGCGTCACCCGGGCGTTCCGCAAGGACGTCTTCACGCGGACCGGCGAAGCGCCAGCCGGCGGTTCAATCCAGATGCTGCCGACAGATGGAAGCGCCGGCGGCCGGAATCGATCAAGAATGACGAGATCAGCGTCCCGATTCGAGACGTACTCGGACGGGCTGAAGAATTGCGCTTCGACATTCGGGGTCGCGGAAAGAACCGGACGGAGCCAGGCGGGGGACTCGGAGTAAACCGCAACGCGAACTAGCGGCTGCCGGGGCAGTTCCAATACGGCATAGTCATCGGCGGCAAAGTCGTCAGATCCCAGGATGCGCGCCTCGACCCAACCGGCTGATCGTGTATGCAACTCAAATGTCGCGTTTTGTTCGGCCCCTGGTGGCAGATCGATCCGGCGAAGGCCGGCGGGTGCACCGCCGAACTGGAGGGCCAGGCGTACCACACGGGAGGACTGGCCGTAGTTCCGGACGGTGACGAAAACCTCCCAGACGTCGGCGACCGTGTGAGAGCGACGGAGACCGATCGTCCGCAGCCCGCAATTTTCCACGGCTGCGGCGACGGGGAGGACACGCAGGTTCGGCGGCGTCCGGTCCTCGGCGCTCGACTGCTGCTCGGTGACCCGGCCAGCTCCGGCGAATACCACCTCGCCTGTTCTACTGGAGTGCATGTGCCGGACCTGACGCGCCAGTTCGAACGCGGCATCCAGATTCAAAGCCGTGAAGCCGGGGTGGGACTGGGCAATCGCCTCCTCGACCGCAGCCCGACTCGACTCAAAGACGGTCGCCGGAGTGGCCAAACCGTCGGCTCGGATCAGCATCACACGATCACCGGCCGGCAGCGCCCGCACCCAGGCCAGAGCGAGGCGGCGAGCCTCATCCATCAGAGTTCCCTGGCCCGAACGCGCGTCCATCCACGCTGACGTGTCCAGGATGAGCACATGGTCGCGGCCGGCGGAGTCGCGTGTCCCAAGCCGCAACTGAGCGATCGCCAACAGCAGGCAGAGCAAACTTAACAGTTGCAGAATGAGCGAGAGAGGCTGCTGGATGCGTCGCCGCCGTGTCCGCTTCTCCGGTGGCTGCTCGGATGGCGTCCAGAAGCGGAGCGTGGCCACAGTGAGCTTCCGCCGGGAGCGATCCAGAAGGTACAGCGCGACAACGATGCCCGACACGGCGCCGAGCAGCGCAAGAAACTCGCCAATGCCGAGGTTGAGCAAGAACATCTATGTCACCCCGCGGGCCTGCGCCAACGGTCCGAAGATCGCATCCTCGAGGGGCAGCGATGTCGAGAGCCCGACGTAGCGGCCACCGTTGTGGATGGCCAGACTTCGAAGGTTTTGCGCAAAGGTGTCAAACGCACTGGTGTAGCGCGTGCGCGCCGCGCTGTCGAATTGAAGCTGAAGCGCCGCGCCGGTCTCGGCATCGGTGAGTTCGAGTTCACCTTCCCATGGCGGAACCCGGTCCTCGTCGGCCCAAAGGTGAACGAGCAGCAACTCGTGGCCAAAATCCGCCAGGTACTGCAGGGGTCTTTCGCAGCCGTCCTCGTCGAGGAAATCCGAAATAACGATGAGGAAGCCACGCTGGAGGTACCGCGAGATGAACTGGCGAGCAGCCTGAAAGCTGTCGGTGACGCCCACCGGAGTGAGCTGGCCCAGAAACTCCGCCGCCGGCGCGAACCGGTGACGTCCCCCTGCCGATACAAAGCTGTCGAAGAGCCGGTCGCTGAAGGGTTGAATAGCGATTGTCTCCAACCGCACAAGGCCCACATACACGAGCGCGGCGGCGAGTTTCCGCGCGTAGTCGAACTTCGACACGGCGCCGGTCGTCATCGAGCGGCTGACATCGATCAAAAGCCGCACGGGCGTGCGCGGTTCAACCTGGAACATCTTGAGGAACAGCTTCTCGAGTCTCAAATACGCGCGCCAGTTCACAGCTCGGAGATCGTCCCCGTGATGAAAATGGCGGTGGTCGAGGAACTCCTGGCCTGGGCCGGAGAAGCGGGACGGGTTATGACCTCCTACTAAGCCCGGAAACGACTTCTGCCAGTGTATGGTGAGACGCTCTAGTTTCTCGAGGAACGTTCGGTCCACCAGAGGCTGTTGCGACATCACCTGACTCTAATTGGCGGCCACCGCCACACTGCGGATGATCTCTCGGAGAATCGTCTCGGTTGTCTGGCCATCGGCGTGCGCGTCGAAGTTGAGGATAATCCGGTGACGCAGCACTGAGGGAGCAAGGTCCTGAATATCGTCAGCGCTAACGTGGAGCCGCCCGCGCATCAAGGCGAGTACCCGGGCGGATTCCACAAGACCCTGCGCACCGCGCGGCGAGCTCCCATAACGAATGTACTTTTTGGCCAGGTCGTGCGCGTGGTTGTCTTCAGGCTGCGTAGCGAGCACAAGATCCACCGCGAAGTCCTGAACGTGCGGCGCAACCAGGATCTCGCGGCACATCGCGCGAACGCTGAGGATCACCGCGCGGTCCGCGACGGTGTCGAGACCGATATCGTCACGGTGAATTGTACGCTCGACAATCTGGTTGAGCTGTTCGCGCGTCGGATAATTCACCAGGATCTTCATCAGGAAGCGGTCGAGTTGGGCCTCGGGCAACGGGTAGGTGCCTTCCATCTCGATCGGATTCTGCGTCGCCATGACGAGAAACGGCGTCTCGATCTCGTGCGTGGTCGTCCCGCTCGTCACGGTGCGCTCCTGCATGGCCTCGAGCAGCGCCGATTGCGTCTTTGGCGTCGCGCGGTTGATCTCATCGGCGAGCACGAGGTTCGCAAATACCGGACCCGGCTGGAACCGAAGAGATTTCCCTCCGCGCTCGTCGGTTTCAATCACCATGCTGCCAACGATATCCGCGGGCATCAGGTCCGGGGTGAACTGGATCCTGGAATACTTCAGGTGCAGCACCTGGGACAGCGTTCGTAACAACGTCGTCTTGCCCAAGCCCGGCACGCCCTCCAGCAGTACATGTCCTCCGGAAAGCAGGCAGATCAGCACACCATCCACGACATCCTGGTGCCCGACGATGACTTTTCCGATTTCCTGGCGAATTCGGTCTAGGTTGGCAACTGCATCTCGCAGCTTGGCTTCGGCTCCCACATCTTCATTCTAGAGCACCGCCGTGGATGTCGCGGCCCGCATCGGGAATGACTCGCTTGGAAAGGAAGAAGAAGATCAGGCGCGCGAGATACTCGCGGCGCGTTCGCCGATCGCGTTGGCAAGATGGCCCAGGATGTTCGACATCTCGTCGAGGGCCGCACGAGCCTGGTGCACGGCCAGCCTTCGCGTGGCGCCGTACCAAATCTGCATCACTTTAAAGTCCAGCAGCAGCATGCGCTGCTCGACTGTGATCCCCCCGACCTGGAAGCCTGCACTATGCTTCATCAGATAGGTCAGGAGACTATAGTCGCGATCCAGCGACTTTCGCAGTGGATCGAGGGTAACCGCTTCCGCTCCGCGAATGCGGCCCTGTACATGCGGAAACTGGAGATTGTTCGCCGTGACCACGACGGGCGCGTAATCCACGGGCGTACGAGTTCGCAGGATGAGCAGGCAAGTATAACGGAACCAGTAGACGAGAAGCACGACCGAGAATGCAATGATGAGAATGCTAGATATCATCTTGCCGTCTTTCGCTGGGTGAACTGGCTCAACCCGAATGTGGGGGTGGCACCCATGTGCGTACTAGGCCGTCTATTATTTCACCCAAGCTGAGAATATCACTGGATGCCGGTAAGCGCAAGGGTCTTTTCGACCTTAGGTGTGAACTTTTCGCTCCAGCAAGACGACCCGGTTCAGCGTTTATTAGCGGGCTTCGGAAACAGCATGTGTCCAGGAGAGGCTCCCCTAGCGGCGCAGTCCTTAGCGTACAAGGATGCGTAACTTATTGTAATATAATCGCTTTCCGAAAATCCAAGAACGCGGGCAGCATGATCAATCCAGTCTGGAGGACCCTCGAGCTCAAGGAAAACCCCTACGGGCGTCTCGTCCAGTGTGGCGATTCCGACTCGGTCAGAAGCCTGGTACTCTGTCCGGTACTTCTCATAACAGAAGACGGGGACATATCCTATACGTCCCAGTATCTGTCGCAGTTCGATCGCCGTTGAAAAGCGGACTTCAATTTCCTCGCGAGTTTTGTACTTCCCTGTGGTGGCGGGCCCTTTGTACGTGAGGAGTGCCTTCGCGCCAACCTGCCTCACCCGAAGGACAATGCCGCGATTGCGGAGGTCGCCGGCTGGAGTGTCATAAAGCACGTTGCTCTCGAAAACGCGGCGGCGAATGCACCGAAAACCGCATGCTCGAAGCAGGCGTCTGCCGTGCGCAGAGTCCTGCAACCCCAACTTGATCTCAGTCTCCGTACCCGAACCGCCCCGCGACATGTTTCCAGTATTATCCCAGTGTTTGGCGGTGTGGCGACATGCTGCCCACGTGCGCTCGAACGCGATACACTTGCCGGTTAGGCTCTCGGTTTCATGCTTCCGTTCCGGCTCGTATACCATGAAGGCTACGACCTCAACTTCGGCGAGCACGTCTTTCCCACACAGAAGTATCGCCTGATCCGCGAGCGTCTGTTAGCTGATGGACTTGCGAAACCGACCGATTTCGTTGCCCCCGAACCGGCCCCGGAACAGGACCTCGTTCTCGTCCACGACGAGGGCTGGATTCAGCGCCTTCGCACAGGAACACTGAGTTTTCACGAGATCCTGAAGCTGGAAGTTCCCTATTCCCGGCAGATGGTCAATGCCTTTTGGCTGGCGGCGGGCGGCACAACGCTGGCCGCGCGCCTGGCTTTGCGCGACGGACTTGGCTTCAATATTGGAGGCGGGTTCCACCACGCATTCCATGGGCACGGCGAAGGATTCTGTGCAGTGAACGACGTTGCGATTGCCATCCGCCGGCTGGAGCGGGAAGGCCGCATCGAACGGGCGATGGTCGTTGATTGCGACGTGCATCACGGAAACGGTACCGCCGCCCTTTTCGCTTCCGATCGGAAGGTCTTCACCCTGTCCATCCACCAACTCAACAATTATCCGGCGGAGAAGCCGCCCTCGGATATCGACATTAACCTTCCGGACCAGGCGGGTGATGAGGAGTATCTGGATGAACTCCGAAAGCATTATGTGCCGGCCGTCGCTTCATTTCAGCCTCAACTGGTGATCTACGTCGCCGGCGCGGACCCTTATTACCAGGATCAGTTGGGAGGGTTGGCCCTCACCATGGCTGGCCTGAAGCAACGGGACCGGCTGGTCATTGAGATGGCTTTGAGACACGGGGCCGCGGTCGCGGTGACGCTTGCGGGCGGATATGCGTTCCGGTTGAACGACACCGTGGCAATTCACGTGAATACCGTGAGGGCCGGCAAGGAATCGATGGAAGTGACCGGGCGCGCTTAGCTCTTGGTTGTCAGCTCGCTGTGGCCGACCCTTGCTCCCTCTAATGGAGGAAAAGCCAGGGAACTCGGTTTCAGACGACAACGTCTAAAACTAATACAATGACGGCACACGCGAAGGTTGCGTTCCTTCTCCTGGCACTGGCCGCGTCGCCGAGCACAAAGGGCCAGGAGCCCACGGAACCCGCTACCGAGAAGCCAAGTCCTGCTGCGAAGGCGCGGGAAATGCTGGATGCTGCTGGTGAGGCGGCTGGCGGCGTTCGGCCGGAGATCCAGACCGCCGCTCTTCTCCACATTGCGGACAACTACCAGCTGCTCGACAAAAAGAAGGCTCGGGAGTTCGCCGGGCAGGCCTTTACCGCGGCAGGTTCTCTCCCACAAGACCCGGTGAAGAACCGCGAACGAATGCAGGCCGAGGTCGTCCAGGTCCTTGCCGATATTGACGTTCCGGAGGCGGTTGCATTGCTCCGCCAGATGCAAGCAACGGCCGGGGACTACGATCCCCGGTGGCCGGCGATCGACAAAATCGTGCAGGTCCTGATACAGAAGAAGGATTTCGACGCGGCCATCGAGCTCGTCGAAGGCCTTGGCAGTACGGGCTTCTTCTCCTACACCGGGGCCCGCTCTATCTTCAAGGCGCTGCCTGCCGACGACCCCAGGCGGACGACTCTGTTCGGGTCGGCCATGTCCGCGTTTGGCGTCCGGCCGCACCGAAGCTTCGTCGTCTTTCTGCGGGAGTGCTGGGGCGACGTACCGAAGCAGATGGCCGAATCCGCGCTGAACGGCTTCTTGCGCGAAATTCTCGACAGAAAAAGTGCAGAAGAGCATTCCCAGACGGGCGTGAGCTTCGCCACGGCGAAAGGAACTGTCAGCTTCGATTCGCGAGAGGACAGCGAACTGTTTGACGTCATGCACATTGTCCGCGCCATCAATCCGAAGCGCGCAGAGGAACTGCTCGAAACACGCCCCGGACTCCGCGCATGGCTTGAACAGTACCCTAAGGGAACTGAATCCCTGCGCGCCGAAGGCTGGTTCTGGACGTTCACTGTGATGGGAGACGACAAGCAGGCAGCCGACCGAATGAAGCAGCAGGGGCGCGCGCAGGCGCTCACCGAGACGATTGCTTCGTCGGCACTCAACGCCGTTCGCGAGGATCCTGACAAGGCCATCTCGCTTGCTCAAACGATTCCCACGCCCGCGCGGCGGGCCGAGATTCTTGGATCGATTGCCCGGTCCGTCGCAGGGAAGGACCCCGACAAGGCGCGAGGCGCCCTGGACAAGTGCATCACGTTGCTGGACGAGATCAAGAACCCGAATGACCGGGTGGCTGCGTGGGACTCGGTCGCCGACGCGGCACACCAAATCAACGATGAGAAGCTGACCTCTCGTGCGATCGACCGGGCGTTGGCCGACGCCGCCGAACTTTACAAGCAGGAGGAGGATGTCGAGGTTCCGAATGTCTTTCTCCGAGAGTACTGGCCCTCGACCCAGGGCTACCGCCGCGCCATCATGCGGGCGACAGCGATTCTTGGCGTGGACGCGGAGCCGCTGCTGCTGAAGATCGTGGACCCGGAGCTGAACCTCTTCGCCCGGATCGCGATGGCGCAGGCGCTGCTCGGACGGTCTCAGGAACGATTCCCGACCTTCGCCCCGCGGAAGAAACGTCGCTAAACCTCGATCCGGGCGTTTCCGATCAACCAGTCGACGGCCTCGCGCACCGCTTCGAGCGAGGCGAAGCGGGGCTGGTAGCCGATCAGCCGTTGGGCCTTCGCTATGCTGCAATTGGGCGAGTGGGCGATATGGTCCCATGTGGCGTCTGCCTCGTTCTCCGGGACCGTCTTGCGCCACTCTCCCCAAGGTAGGAATCGCAGATTCGCCTCGCGGCCGAACCACGTCGCAACGGACTCGGCGTAACCTCGCAACGTTAGCGCAGCCGGGGAGACCACGTGGAAGCTTTCGCCCACGGAAGTGCTCCAGTTGCCCAGCGCTTTCTGGAACGCTTGGGCGACGTCATCCGCATGGACGTGGTGCACCGTCTCCAGTCCGAGGTTCGGCAGGCATAAGTCCTCACCCCGGGCGAGAGCGGCGAAAACCCGAGGGTTGAAGTGTCCAGCCGGGTTCAATGGCGGCCATCCCGGACCGACGATATGTCCCGGATGCAGCAGAGTGGCCGGGAAACCGCTCCTACGGGCTTCACCCAGCAGATAGGCTTCGATCGCGGCTTTCCGGCAACCGTATTCGCCGAACGGGTGGCGCGGCTGCTCTTCCGTGGTGGGCACTTGCACACTGTGCCCGTGTACCCATATCGTTCCACAATGCAGGAAATGCTGGAGCCGTCCCCTCAGTGTCTCGACGAGTTGCCGCGCGCTCTCCTCGGTGAAGCAGATCAGATCGATCACCGCATCCGGCCGCAAGTCCGCGATGCGCGCGCCGAATGTCCCAGCGGCTTCCTCAGAGGTCCGGTCGAGGAGAACTCGCCTAACCGTGGTCCAGGCGCCGTGCGGCTGGTACGGCTCACGCTGGGCGCGGCTCACGCAAACGACCTCATGACCGCATGCCACGAGCCGCGGTACGAGGAAAGTTCCGATATGACCCGTCCCGCCAATGACTACAATTCGCATGGTGTCCTTTAGCTTTTCTCCATTTCGTCCGCGTATGCCCGCATGCGAAGGAGGCGAGCGCGGAAGGCGCCGTACAGTCCGTCCGCATGATCGCCGAGCGTTCGCTGAGAATTGGTGAACCGGTTCAACGTAGTGGCATAGTCAACCTGACGGACCCATTCCGCCGGGATGGAAGACGCTCCTGTGAGCGCGCCAGCAATTCCGGCGGAGATCGCAGCGAGGCAGTCCGTGTCGCGTCCCATGTTCACGGCGGCGACGATGGCATCCCGCACATTGCCTTTTGTCATGCGAAACACGCAGACGGCCTTGGTCACGACCTCGTTCGCCGACGAAAAAGCGTAGGGGGTTCCTCGCCCGCTGTAGACTTCATCGAACGCCGTTCGCATCTCGCGGAAATCCTTGCAGGAGTCCGTGTGCTTAAGGCCCCGCTCGATTTCTTTAGCGACTCCGGTTTCTTTCGTCTGTCGCGGATCGCCTGCGAGGATGGCGGCTAGGACACTGTCCACGGTCGCGTCGGGCCTAGTGGCGGCCGCAATCGCAAGCGCGGTAACCGCAGCCCACTGAAGCCCCCGGCTGTTGCTGGTCTGGTAGAGCTGGCCAACCTCGAAGACGTCTGTCACCGCATTCGTGATGTCCCCCGCGTTGATGAGGCCGATCGGGTGGCACGACCGGGCGAAGGAGTTCAGGCCGGCATAGTCGCAATACCTGCCGAGGTCGCGCGCGGGAATGCCTGACTTCGCCATCGCCAACAGTGTGGCCTCGAAGGGTTCGGAAACCATTCCGGCTGACTCGGGCTTGATATGGCGGAGCCACGCGGCACGGACGTCTTCGGCGTTGACGCGGTCCTGTTTCTCGATGATCGCCGTGATCATGAGTTTCTGCCGCTCGACGCCGTCCTCGGTGGTGCCGGGTTCCCGTTTCCAGCCGTTGCGGTAGTGCTCGTACGGCAGAAGCCGCTCGGCCGTCCCGTGCTCCTTCTCAATCCTCTGCCACGGCCATCCTTCGACCACAGCACCCATCGAGGAACCAATGTGGCAACCGGCGATGCAGCCGTAAAACTTCTCCCTAAGCGCCGGATTCGAGCCTTGCGATGCAGCACTGGCGGCGACCGATGCCGTCAGGCTGCCGCCTACAAACGATCTCCTGTTCAACGTGACGATATCTGCCATGAAGATTGCTCCTAACGATTCACGCCCGTGATCCGGTTCGACAACTGCCAAGTCTACGCCACGGTTTGGCAGACCGCGCTTGCAGGCGAGCGGCTACGGCAGCGGTGTTTGCCGCTCGAGAAGGTGGAGGATGTTGCCTTCGGGGTCGGTGAAGAAGACCACTTTGTTCCCCTTGCTCTCCACGGGCTCGGTGAGGAAGGCGACGCCTCGGGACTTCAGGCCGGAGTAGACCGAGTCGAAGTCGCTCACGGCGACGGCGAGGTGGCGGAATCCTGGGGTCTTCATGCCGGTGTCCGGACGGTCGCCCTCGGCGCCGATAATCTCAATCATGTAGCCGTTTTGCGCTTTGACAAACGTGGCGTTGGCTGACTGGTAGTTGACGACGAAGCCGAGGTTCCGGACGTACCACTCAGCGAGAGCACGATGATCTGGAGACGCTATAGCAGTGTGTTCGAGGCCGGTAATCATGGTCTCAGAATAGCAGGGGAACCGGGCGCGGGACGGGCGTCGTATGCTGATGAACAGCAGATGAAACGGAGGGCTTTTCCGAAGGAGGCTGCACGACGCCTGCTGCGGGCGCGTCCGTCCGAGGAGCGCGACGCGGCGATGCGGCGAGTGATACGGTCTATCCCAAAAGGAAAGGTGGCGACCTACGCCCAAGTGGCGGCTGCCGCTGGATATCCGCTCTATCACCGGCAGGTGGTGCAGTTGCTCCGGAAATCAGGTGATTCGCTGCCGTGGCAGCGCGTGCTCGGCGCCGGAGGCCAAATCAGACTGAGGCGCGATATGGCTCACGAGCAGCGCATGCGACTGGAGATGGAAGGCGTCCGCTTCCGAGGGAAGCGCGTCGCCATGGATGAGCACCAGCACACCTTCCGGACGTGGGAACTCGAGGACTGACTCCCGCGCCATGCATCAACGCAGTTCGGCGTCGGTCTGCCGTCCGAGCCGGACAACGATCTCCGGAAGCGCCCGGATATCGGACTGCGTTGTGCGGAAGTTCACGATGCAGAGACGAAGAGCGAACTTGCCCTGGACTACGGCGTTGGAGAGGAAAGCCTCGCCGCCCTTTTGAATACGATTCACGAGTTCCTCGTTCAACTGGTTCAGGTACGCCGCCGCGGCTGGGTCGTGCCGGTCGAGATCCGCCGGGACGTATCGGAAGGTGGTGATGCTGAGTCCCTGTGACAACGCCTCGAGTTCCGCGTGAGCCTGGACCTCCTGGTACAGCGACTTCGCCAGATCAATATCGTCCGCGATCATCCGGCACAGTCCTTCGCGGCCGGCCACGCGCAGCCCGGCCCACACTTTCAGCGCTCGAAAGCCGCGTGAGTTCTGAGGGCCGTACTCGTAGAAGTTGATCGGCCGTTCCTCCGCATCCGCGTCAAAACGGTAGTAGACCGGCGAGTAATCGAAGGCGTCCAACAGGTGCTGGGGGTCTCGCACGAGGGTACAGCCGGCCTCGAGCGGCGCGTAGAGCCACTTGTGGGGATCGAGCGCGATCGAGTCGGCCTCGACGAGCCCTTTGAGATCCTCGCCGGCATCGGGTAGGGCCGCGGCGGGTGCGCCGTACGCTCCGTCCACATGAAACCACAGGTTGTATTCCCGCGCCAGTTTGGCCAGTTCCGGCAACGGGTCCACGGCTCCGGTGCTCACGGTGCCGGCCGAGCCGACGACAAGGAACGGCTGCCCTCCTTGCGCGCGGTCTGCTTCGATGCGGGCGCGAAGTTCGGAGGTGTCGACCCGGCAGTCTGAGCCGGCAGTAATCCACCGAATCGCATTCGTGCCGAGCCCGAACAGATCGGCGGCCTTTTGGATCCAGGTGTGGGTTTC
>DATIFQ010000473.1:0-4106 GCA_035455185.1 Bryobacteraceae bacterium
AGCCTTTGACGCATGGGCGCCGTTCCTGCAAGGTCTCTCCGGGCAGGCGATGGTCGACGCTGTGAAGACTGTCGGCCCGTGGATCGCCTGGACCACCGTGGCCGACTATGTCAAACACCCGCGTTTCAAGTACGACGCCCAACTCGTCAACTACGTGAAGCAGACTTCGGAGCTTGTGCGTGCCGTTCCACCCGGCAGCGGCGTCGTCGACTATCCGGCCTTTTTCGCGGGACTCAAGGCTGCCGGGTACAGCGGGCCAGTCGCCTACGAGATGTGCGCCGTGCTCGATGGCGGCGGCTCGGTCGAGAACCTGGATCGCACCGCCCGCCAGTTCCTGACGTGGCTGGCACAGTTCAACTGAAGAACCTCCCAGCCGCGCCGACCGCCACAGGTTGAAGCCTCTGTGCAAAGCCGCCGCTCAAGCGGCGGCGCAGGCCTGCCGCCTGGACCTGATGAAGCATCCGAGGTGAAAACGAATCTCCTCGCGTCACTTCGCTTCGAGCAAGCGCATCACTGCGTCGGCGGTGACGCCTTCCCAGGCCACCCGCTCCTCGGTTTGCATCGCCTTGACCAGCAGGATGAAGGTTCCGTCCGGCGACCAACTCCCTCCTCGCCAATTGCTGTCCGAGGTCTCTTCATGGAGGGGCCAGCTTTCCCTGGTTTCGACGTTCAACACGCGTGGCCCGGCTTTTTCCGTGTAAAGCAGGTATTTGCCGTCCGGGGACCATGCATTCAGGCTGATCCATTCCGGTTGCCCGGATAGCAGTGCCCCTAAAGGTTCCCCGTTGATGGACATCAGGGCAATCTCGTAAATGAACTCGTTGGCGCTCTGCCCTCGACGGCCGGCCATGTAGGCAATCCGCTTACCGTCCGGTGAAACCGCCATGTCCTCCAGGTTTTCAATGGTCGCCACGACTCGTTGCTTGCCGTCCGCCAACGAAACCGCCTTCAGCACCGTTGCTGGCTTTGGAATATCCCCCACAACGTGCAGAATTTCGCTCCGGGCCGGTACATAGTACCAGTAGAGGCCCTCAGGTTCAGCGACCGGCGTCAAGGCGCCGCTGTTGACATCCAGACTATAGACCGCGCGCTTCTTTCCGTCCCCCGGTTTCGTATTGAGGAACATGATCTGTTCGGGGGATCGCCAGTAGGGTGCCTGGGCCCACAAGAACTGCTCAAACAGGGGTCGTTCATTGGCCCCGCTGCTTTCCATGATGGCAAGCCCGCCCCTGCTCCGGTGTCTATACCAATAAGCTACGCGCTTACCATCGGGAGAGATCGAAGGGTTAGTGTTGGAAGCGGCGTCCTGGGTCAGCCGCAGAGGCGCATCTACCGCCCGTCCTGACTTGGGATCCATTTCGACCCGAAAAATGTTTGCCTCTGACCGCCCCAGG
Source organism: Bryobacteraceae bacterium (assembly GCA_035455185.1). Taxonomy (GTDB): domain Bacteria; phylum Acidobacteriota; class Terriglobia; order Bryobacterales; family Bryobacteraceae; genus JAEHDI01. Next base: position 1,395 of record DATIFQ010000473.1, read on the forward strand.
GGGAACGTAAGAGTTCCCTCGCGCGTCCACCACTTCCGCCATGGCCGACCGGAGGCTGGTGCGTCACCGACGTCAATATCCTTTACTTTTAGGGGATTCTTGACCGGCAGCCCCCTGTCTAGCGGAGCGACATAGAGTGCCCAGCGGCCGTCAGGATTCGCTCGGAAGGCCACCAGCCGGCCGTCCGGAGAAATCATGGCCTCACCTTCTGAGCCGCCAAACGCTGTGATCGCCTGGGAATGGCCGGTAGCGAGGTCGATCACGAACAGCTTATTGGACTTCGATGCGATCAGCCTCGCCCCATCAGGGGTGACCGCTGCAAGAAAGGTCCCGGTGTGAACCTTACGTGGAGTTCCGCCCGTCACCGCCAGCAGGAAATAATCCGCGCCGTCAGCGGCATAGTTGGGTAGATAGTAGAAGATCTCCCCGCTGTCCGTCCAGGAGATCGGCCACCCATTCACCCCTAAGTTCTTTGTTTCACCGTTGGAAACCTGGACGATCCTGATCTCTTTGATCTTCTCGTCGTCACTCCAGAAGCAGTAGGCAAGCCGGGTGCTGTCCGGGGACCACGCCGGGTGCATGACCCAGCGGTCGGCCAGCACGCGTTCCACCCCGGTTGCGAGTTCCTTCAGATACAACACACCCGACTTCCATTCATCCTTGTGATAGACGACGAATCTGCCGTCCGGAGAACCAACCTCGTAGTCGAGGGGCAACTTTACTGCCGGAAACGGCCCCGGAACGGCGGCGGGAACTTGCTCCGCCAGCATGGCCTGCGCGCGAGCCGCATACGGAGCAATGCCTGTGCGGCTGAGCCGCGTGAGCATGTCCCTGGCGCGTGGATCGCGGAGCTGGCCGTAGATCTGCGACAACTGGTACATTGCCCGGGCGGCGAACTGCTTGTCGTTCGCGAAATCGGCGATGATGCGTTCGTAGCGGAAGATCGCTTCGCGCAGGCGTCCCTCGGCGCGTTCCTTCATCAGGGCCTCGCGAAACAGCGATTCGGCGGTGGTCTTCTGTCCGAGAACCGGGAAGGTCCCCAGGACCAGAATTCCGAGTAGCCACTTTGTGTGCTTCATGACTGCCTCCTGAACCCGAGCATGCCCGCGTTTGCCTGCCCGGTTGTCAGAGCCGCCGCTGAATCCTGCGAAAAGACCGCGAAATCTCCGTCAGAGAATTGTCAACTGCCGCCGGCGAACTTGTATCCCACGCCGTGCACGGTGAGCAGATACCGCGGACGCGATGCGTCCGGCTCCAGCTTGTTGCGAAGGGACAGAATGTGCGTATCCACAGTCCGGTTCGTCGGAAAAACGTCCTCGCCCCAAACCTGGTCGAGCAGGACGTCCCGCCGCAGGGCCTCCTCCGCGTGCGCCGCCATGTATCGGATGAGAGCGAACTCCTTGGCCGTCAGGTGAACTGGCTCGCCGCGCTTGGTTGCGATATAACGCGTGAAGTCCAGCCGTACGTCGCCGAATTCCAGCCTCTCCGGCAGCGGCGGCTCTTCGCTGGTTTGCGCTCTACGCAACAGCGCGCGCACGCGCGCCAGAAGTTCGGAGAGGCTGAAGGGCTTGGTCAGGTAGTCGTCGGCGCCCAGGTCGAGTCCCATCACCTTGTCCACTTCGTCGCTGCGCGCGGTGAGCATCAGGATCGGCAGCCGCCGGTCTTCTTTCCGGACCCTCCGGCAGACCTCGAAGCCGCTGATCCCAGGCAGCATGACGTCGAGGATGAGCAGATCCGGCTTGGCCGCCGCCAGTTTGTCGAGCACCTCGTCGCCCTGCGAAACAGCCGCGATGGCGTGGCCCTCATACGCCAGGTTCTCCCCTAGGCCCAGGAGAGTCGCGGGGTCGTCCTCAACGATCAGGATCTTGGCCATCGTTCTCCATCAGGGGCAGCCAGAGAGAGAAGGAGCTTCCTGCTCCTGGCTCGCTCTCCACCGCCACGCGTCCTCCGTGGGCTTCGGCAAAATGCTTTACCAGGGCCAATCCGAGGCCGGCGCCCGTCGTCTCCCCGGCCGCGCCGGGCACCCTGTAGAATTTCTCGAAAATGTGTCGCTGCTCGGCGGCCGGGACGCCAATGCCGTGGTCCGTAACTCGGATCTCGGCTTCCGCTCCTCGTCGATAAACCCCGAGTTGAATTTCCCGGGACGGACCAGAGTACTTAACCGCATTGTCGAGCAGGTTCAGCAGCGTCTGGCTCAGCGCCTCGTCGTCCGCGAGGACCCGCAGTGTCTGATCATCGCTCTCCTGGACCAGGTGGAATTCCCCGCGCTTCAAGACATGCTGAAACCGGCGGATGGCGTCGTTGACGGCCCCTGCCAGTTCAATCGGCTTCTGGTGATAGGCACGCGCGTCCTTCTCAATCCGCGAGAAGCTGAGGACGTTATCCACCAGCCGAGTAAGCCGCTCCGACTCGTCGACGATAGCGCCCAGCATCTGATCTCCCGTAGCGGGATCTCGCGTCCGCTTCAGGCGCAGGGTTTCGGCAAGAAGGCGGATCGATGTGAGCGGCGTCCTGAGTTCGTGTGTCACGCTCGAAACGAAATCGGAGCGGAGCGAAGCCAGCCTGACTTCGCGAGAGACGTCCCGGAATGCGAACCAGCCCAGCAGCAGGACGAGCAGCACCGCCGCGGCCAGCGCTCCCGCGAACAGGTTCTGCCGCCGGCGCTCGATGGCGGGACCGGACTCGCGAGGCCGGAGTGACAGCTCAAGACCA
>DATIFQ010000474.1:0-19623 GCA_035455185.1 Bryobacteraceae bacterium
ACTGCGATTTCACGCCGTCGAAGTGCCGGTGCGGTGGAGCCACGTTGAGGGCACCAAGGTGCGGATGCTCAAGGACAGCATGGGTATGTTTGCCGATCTCGCCTGCGTGAGGTGGAATCAGCTGCGCGGGCTTTACCGGTAGAGGACGTTCTTCCTACCGGGTTATGATGACTTCCCGCAAGTGGTCCCGCGCCAGAAAGAACTTGACCGAGCGGAACTGGTGGAACATCTTCTCGATGGCGCGGTTGTTGAAATGCTGGGCTGCGCGCCTCGGGCCACGCGGCGTGAGCAGCAAGGTCCCGGCATCCCCGATGCGGTAATTGTACGAGGGGATCGAAACGGCCTTCTCTTCCGCGTGAAAGAAGGCGAGAAGATTGGCGCCCGGCTTGGTGATTCGGTGGAGCCGGTCGATCGTTTCCTTGAGCAGCGGCGGGGCGAGAAATTCGAGGCAATCCCAGACCATCGCTCCGTCAAAAAAACGATCCTCAAAGTCGAGGTTTTCGTCAAGAAACCGGCCGATCCTCCGGGCATCGAACTGTCCGGCCAAAGGATCGTCGCCCGTCGCGTCGAAGGTGGTGTCGAGGGTTCGGAGGAAATCGACGGAATACAGCCGGTGCCCCAGGCTCGTAATGAAGCCCACGTTCGCTTGCGAAGCGCCCGCGAGGTCCAGGATCCACAGGTTCTGGTCGCTCTGAATGTGGCTGAAGAACTGCTCAAGGCCGTGGCTGTGCCGGGAGTAGGACGTCCCGGATTCAGTCGCTCGTACGGACCGAGAGGAGACGATCGGCCCGCGGGGAGACGCCGCCGGCCGCTCCGGTGCGGCAGGGCCGCCCACGAATATCTTTTTCAACCGTTCCTTCAGCAAGAGGGTGGTCATCCCCCTAAGACCTACGGCTTCGGATTCGCAGAGCCGGTGGCAAGCGTCTGCTGCTGCGGAGTGCCGGTAGTGACGGCAGCCCCCTGGGGTTTCGGCGCGGGGGCGGCTGGTTTACTCACTTCCGTCCTGGAAATGTCGATGCTGCCCTTGAAGTAGGCGCCGTCTTCGATGACGATGCGGGACGTCCGAATGTCGCCCACGAGCTTGGCATCCTTACGGATGTCGATCTTGTCGGCGGCTTCGATGTTCCCATGCACCGTACCGATCACGACCACTTCGCGCGCCTTGATGCCCGCCTGAACTTTTCCGTTGGGCCCGATCGTGAGCCGGTGCTCCTGGAGCTCGACCGTACCCTCGACCTCACCGTCGATGTAGAGGTCTTCACGGCTGTATACTTGGCCTTTCATCACAACCGACTTACCGATGAGCGCGCCGCCACGCGCCCCCTCCGGCTCGGTGTTTCTTGCAGCGATGGTGGACATAGGAATGCCTTCCCGGGCCAGCTCCGCGGATGTGGGAGGGGTGGCCTGCCTTTGCGAATGGTCCTCTTCTCTGCGCTTCCACATGGAGGTATCTCCTCCGACCGTTCGAGCACGGTCGTCGTCGATCGTGGCTCGACCGAAGTCCTATACTATAAAGCCGGCATGGAAAAGGCAAACCATCGCCGATAGAGGAGGCCGCTATCGTGAAACCGACCCGGCGGAGCTGGGCTGAGCCCTTCAAAATCAAGGTAGTTGAGCCGGTGCGTCTGACGACCCCGGAACAGCGGCTGCGGGCCATCCAGGAGGCGGGTTATAACACGTTCCTTCTGCGCTCCGAGGACGTCTACATCGACCTTCTCACCGACTCCGGCACGTCTGCGATGAGCGACCGGCAATGGGCCGGCATGATGCTCGGCGACGAGGCCTACGCCGGCAGTCGCAACTTCTATCACCTCGAGGAGATGGTCCAGAAGTACTATGGCTACAAGTACCTGATCCCGACCCACCAGGGACGCGGCGCCGAGCATATCGTCTCGCAGGTGCTCATCAAGCCGGGTGACGTGATTCCAGGGAACATGTACTTCACCACTACGCGGCTGCACCAGGAGCTCGCGGGGGGCCGGTTCGAGGACGTCATCATCGCCGAGGCGCACGACCCGGCTAGTGAGCACCCGTTCAAGGGCGACATCGACCTCGATAAGCTTGCCGCGCTGATCCGCGAACACGGCCGGGAACATATCCCCTACGTGAGCGTCGCCGCGACGGTCAACATGGCCGGCGGGCAACCGATCTCCCTCGCCAATCTCCAGGCTGTGCGTGAGCTTACGGCGCGGCATGGCATCCGGATCATCCTCGACGCCACGCGGGTGGCGGAAAACGCCTACTTCATCCAGCAGCGGGAACCCGGCCAGCAGGGGAGGTCGATTGCGTCGATCGTGATGCAGATCTGCTCATTGACTGACGGCTGCACGATGAGCGCGAAGAAGGATGCTTTGGTCAACATCGGCGGGTTTCTCGGTCTCAACGACCGGGACGTTTTCGAGGAGGCCCGCAACCTGGTTGTCGTTTACGAGGGATTGCACACGTACGGCGGGATGGCGGGTCGCGACATGGAGGCGGTCGCCGTGGGAATCGAGGAATCGCTCGACGACGACCATATCCGGGCGCGTGTCGGGCAGGTGCTGTACCTCGGCGGCAAAATGCGGGAGTGGGGGATCCCGATCGTTCTGCCGATTGGCGGCCACGGGGTGTTCATCGACGCAAGGAGTTTCCTCCCCCATCTGCCGCAGGAGCAGTATCCGGCTCAGGCGCTGGCGTCGGCCATCTACCTCGATTCGGGTGTGAGGACGATGGAGCGGGGGATCGTCTCGGCAGGCCGGGACAAGGAAACCGGACAGGAGAACAAACCCAGGCTGGAACTGGTCCGGCTCACCATTCCCCGCCGCGTCTACACGCAGGCGCATATGGATGTCGTGGCCGAGTCGGTGCTGAGCGTGTTCGAGGGGCGGGCCGCCGTTCGCGGCCTGCGAATGGTCTACGAGCCGCGCTACTTGCGGTTCTTCCAAGCCCGGTTCGAGCCGCTGTAGACGGTACGCTGCTCTCCTTCTATCTGTCGAAGTGCAGCCTGTCGCGGCGGAGGTATGCAGGCGTGTCGAGGTCGTCGCCGATGGCCGGCGGCTCGGGGACAGGCGGCTCCGCCGCATCGGGCTCGGGTTCCGGCTCGGCCATGGCCGCCGGAAATTCCGGCTCCGCCGGCTTCTGGGTGACGGCCGCCGCCGCGCCGCGCTCAAATCCCGTGGCGATGACGGTGACTTTGACCGCATCTGCCAGCAACTCGTCCAACACCACGCCGAAATTGATCTGAACGTCCTCGCGGCGCGCGGCCTCGCGGATGAGCGAGCATGCTTCGTTCACCTCGTGCAGCCCAAGCTTGTCCGACCCGCTGATGTTGACCAGCACGCTCCCGGCGCCGGCGATTCCACCCTCCTGCATGAGCGGCGAGTTGATTGCCAGCCGCGCGGCCTCCACCGCGGCATTCTCCCCCTTCGCGGTGGCGGTGCCCATCAGGGCGTACCCCATCCCCTGCATGGTGGCCTTGATGTCGGAGAAGTCGCGGTTGATGAGTCCGGTCTTGGTAATGATGTCGCTGATGCCCTGCACGGCCTGGCGAACGACGTCATCGGTCACGCGGAAGGCGTCCCGGAAACTTGTTCCCCGTGGCGCCAGCGAGAGCAGCTTGTCGTTGTGGATGGCGATGACGGTGTCGACCGTCGCGGAGAGTTCCTCCAGCCCACGCATGGCCTGCCGCATCCGCTGCGGGCCCTCGAAGCTGAACGGCAGGGTGACGACGGCCACGGTGAGAGCGCCGAGTTCCTTCGCCAGCGAGCAGACGACGGGTGTGGCGCCGGTGCCGGTGCCGCAGCCGAGCCCGGCGGTCACGAACACCATGTCGGCGCCTTCGAGGATATCCACGATGCGCTTGGTGTCCTCGAGCGCGGCCTCCCGGCCGATGGCCGGGTTCGACCCGGCCCCGAGGCCGTGCGTGAGCTTCGCTCCGATGGCAAGCTTGTTGGGCACAAGCGCCGCCTCGAGCGCCTGGTTGTCCGTGTTGATGACATGGAACTCGACCCCTTCGAGTCCCTCGCTCATCATTCGGGCGACGGCGTTCGATCCGCCGCCTCCCACGCCGATGACCTTGAACCTGGTGCCGGTGACCAGCTCCTGATCGATCTCAAACTTCAAGCCTTCCGTTTCGGTATCGAGCGTCATCCTGTCCTCCTTGCGGGCCGCGGCACGAGCCTCGCCGGCCGGCCCGCGGCACTAGTGGAATAATCGTCCCAGAAAACCACCGTTCTTTCGGTCCGCTTCCGTCCGGTGCTTCAGCCGGGCGGAGTACATCATGAGGCCGGCGGCCGTCGTCCACGCCGGCGTATCGATATGTTCGGGCCAGTCGAGAATGCCGACCGGCAGGCCGTTACGCGCCTGGCAATTCAGCACGCGTTCCGCCATGTCACACAGCCCGGTGAGCTGCGCCGTGCCTCCGGTGAGCACGATGCCGTCTGCCAGCGCCTGCTCCATGCCGATCCTCGCCAGCTCGCGGCGGACAAAAAGGAAGAGTTCCTCGGCCCTGGCCTCCAGGATCATGTTCAGCTCGCGCCGCGCGGCCTCACGCGCGGGCCGGCCCTCGGGCGACGGGATCTCGATGATGCTGTTGTCGGCGGTCAGGCCCAGGATCGCGCATCCGCATTCTTCCTTGATCCTCTCTGCCTCCTCGTGGGTGACGCAAAATCCAAACGAAACGTCGCGGGTGAAATGATCGCCGCTGATCGGAAGTCCGGTGGCGTGCAGGAGAGCGTCGCCGTAGTACACGACCAGATCAGTCGAATGCGCGCCGATATCCACCACCGCGACACCCTCGTGCCGCTCGTCCGGCAGCACCGCCGCATATGCCGCCGCTACCGGCTCGTAGACCGTCTCCTCGACGGCGAGGTGCGCCCGGTTGACCGCTCCGACCAGAGCATGGTGTTCCTGGGTCGAAATGGTGATGACGTGTACGAATGACTCGAGCCGCGACCCCAGCGCTCCTCTCGGGTTACGGAAGTCCGCGCGCCCATCCACCGAGAAGTCCTGCGGGAACATCTGGAGCACCATGCGGTCCGCCGGAAGCTGAACGCTCGACGCCCGTTCGACCGCGTACCGGAGATCGACGTCTTCGATCTGGCGCGGGCGTCCCATTTCGTACAGCCCGCGGTTGTTCAGGCCCTGAACGGCGATGCCGCCTGCGCCTACGACGGCCGCCTGCGCCGATACACCCGCCTGCTTTTCCGCCTCCGCGACCGCTAGGGCGACCGAACCGGCCAGCGCCGCCGGATCGGCGATGCGACCCTTCGACCAGCCGGCGGAATCGGCCTCGCCGCACCCAACCAGCCGCAGGTGTGAGTTCTCCGCCAGACCGATAAGACAGCGCGTCCGCTTGCTGCCCGCATCCAAGCCGACGGCCAATGTTGCCTCAGCTACCACTGCCTGCCCCCATTGCTGTGATACGGTCATCCAACCGCAGGTCGAATGCCTTGGCTTGAGCCAGCCGGCGGCGGATTTCCTCATAGTGACCCCGGAAATTCTGCAGTCGCGAGAGGAAGTTTCGATCGCCCAGCCACAGCACGACTGCTTCCCCTCCGATCTGCTGGACCACTTTCAGGTTGTCCGTGTCGGAGACATCGATTTCGGAAACTTCCGCGGCAAGTCCACCAATGTCCTGCACCAGCCGCATCGCGCTCTGCACGCGCGCCGCTCGCACCGCACGGCTCTGACTCCGTCGGATGCCCGACAGTACCGGAAGCTCGAAGGTGGCCCGCTCCGGCTGTTCGAGAATGACGCCGTCTGCGTCGATCAGCGCCGCCCGGTGTACAGCTCCTCTCTCCCCAGCCGGCAATTGCACGAACGCTACCGGAGTCCGTTCCTTGATTCGCACGATCAGCCGGTCCGGCCAGAGCCGCGAAACCGAAGCTTCCCCCACCCAGTCGATCCCGAGAAGCTGGAGCCGCCGTTCACGCAGCGGCACAAGGTACACGCTCCTGCCGGTATCAGCGGCGAACATTGCCAGCACTCGTGCCCGGGATGCGTGGGCCACTCCCTCGATCCGGATGCCGCTGTCCTGGCCGGATTCCGCGGTGTCCTTCAGACGAAACCGCGGGTCGGTCGCCAGAAATTGGTCCACGCGGTAGTACACGTAGAGCCCGAGCACTGCCAGCGCCAGAATACCCGCCGCAACCGTCACATGCCGGAATACCGCCCCCCAGTTCCGGCTGCGCGGCACCGATTCGGCGTTTTGTTTCCGAGCCATGCTAGTTCCTACCTCGCAGGAGTTCGAGAAGAGCTTCTCCCACCTGCCAGACGTTGCCCGCTCCCAGCGTCAGCACAAGGTCGCCGTCGCCGGCCGCCGCGAATACCGAGGAGACAGCCCGGTCTATCTTCCCCGCGTACTCCGCTCCGCGGTGCCCGAAAGCGCGGATGCGCTCCACCAGCGCCTCCGCGGTGACTCCTTCGATCGGTTTCTCCGACGCCGCGTAGATGTCGAGCACGTACACCGTGTCCGCTTGATGGAACGCCCGCGCGAAATCATCCATCAGGTGCAGTGTGCGCGTGTAACGATGCGGCTGAAAGATCACGTGGACTTTCCGGTAACCGCCGAGGCGGGCCGCGGCAAGCGTCGCCCGGATCTCGGTCGGATGGTGCCCGTAGTCGTCGATCACGCTTACGCCCCGCTCCCGGCCGCGCAACTGAAAACGCCGGTCGACGCCGCCGAACTCGCCGAGCGCCGCCCGCATCGTATCCGGCTTGACCTCCAGTTCGAGCCCCACCGCGACGGCGGCGGTGGCGTCCAGCACGTTGTGCATTCCGGCCGCCGGGAGATGGAAGCGCCCCAGGTCCGCTCCGCGGTAGCGCAATGTGAAGTCGCTCGACGCCGGTCCGCAGTCGATCTCGCCGGCGGTCAGGTCCGCCTGCGCGCTGGTCCCGTACGTGACCACTCTGCGGCTGACCGACGGCAGGATCCGCTGCACGTTTTCGTCATCGAGGCACAGAATGGCCGCCCCATAAAACGGCACTTTATTGACGAACTCGACAAAAGCCGCGAGAGTGTCCTCGATCGTCGCGTAGCAGTCCACGTGTTCGCGGTCGATGTTGGTGACGATCGCCAGTATCGGCGCCAGCTTAAGAAAGGACCTGTCGCTCTCGTCGGATTCCACAACCAGAAAATCGCTCCGGCCTACTCGGGCGTTGGCGCCCCCCATGGTCCCCACCCGTCCGCCGACGACGACCGTCGGGTCCAAACCCGCGTGGCTGAGCAGGGCCGCGGTCATCGAGGTTGTGGTGGTTTTCCCATGGCTCCCGGCGACGGCGATCCCGTACTTCAGCCGCATCAACTCGGCCAGCATCTCGCCTCGCTGGATGATCGGGATCTGAAGCCTCCGGGCCTCTTCAAGTTCCGGGTTCCGCTGGTCGATCGCAGAGCTGACCACCACCGCTTTTGCGCCGCCGATGTTTTCCGCGGCGTGTCCTTCCGCGATCCGCGCCCCTAGCCCGGCCAGCCGCGCGGTAATCGGACTGAGCTTCGCGTCGGAACCGCTGATCTGGTAGCCGAGGTTCAGCAGTACCTCGGCGATTCCGCTCATGCCGATTCCCCCGATCCCGATGAAGTGCACATGCTGGGGTCTGAAAAACATTTTTATATCGTATTGTTTCGGCTTTCTGGGTGCCGTGTCAACGGTTTTCGACAGGCTGCTCCGAGTTCCTCGAGCAGATCTGCGGCGCGCTCGGCGGCTCCGTGGCGCGCCAGGCCCCGTGCCGCCTGTCCCATGCGCTCCAGCAGCCCCTCCTCTGCCGCCATCTGCGCCGTTTCCCGAAACAGCCGCTCGCCGGTCAACTCGGCGTCGGGCACCAGCCTCGCCGCGCCCGCGCGCTCGATCGCCTCGGCGTTTCGCAACTGGTGCTGGTCCGCTGCGAACGGAAAGGGAACCAGGATCGCCGGCTTTCCCGCGGCTGCCAGTTCGGCGACCGCCCCGGCGCCGGAACGGCAGACCAGCAGGTCGGCGCACTCGAACGCCGCCGGCATGTCCTCGATGAAGGGCGTCACCTCTCCATCGAGACCGGATTCGTGGAAGCCACGCTCGAGTTCGGCGTGATCTTCCGCTCCCGTTTGGTGAAGCAGCCGCACCGGAAAGGAAGCCTCGCGAAAGAACCGCCAGCTCTCGCGAGCGGCCTGGTTGAGCCTGCGCGAGCCGCGGCTGCCGCCGGTGATCAACACCGTCAGTCTCGATTCTCTTGGTTTCGGCGGGACCGCGAAGAACTCGCCGCGCACGGGCAGTCCGGTCAGCTCCGTCCGTCCCACTGGAAAGCCGGCTGCCGCCTCGGGGAAGTTCAACAGCGCGCGTTCGACGAAGCGGCCCATCCACCGGCTCGTCATGCCGGGGATGGCGTTGGGCTCCATAAGCACGATCGGGACGCGACGCCACCATGCCGCAAGCATGACTGGTCCCGCAACGTATCCGCCCATACTGAACACCGCCGCCGCCTTCCTTGCGCGAAGTACTGCAGCCGCCCGCGCCGCGCTTCGTGGCAGTTGCAAAAGCGTTCTCACGGTCTGCCCAGCGCCGACGCGCTTCAGCCCCCCGATGTCGATCCACTCGATCGGAAAACCCTCCGCCGGCGCCAGTTTCGCCTCCATCCCGCGCCGGGTTCCCACAAATACCGCCTGGTGCCCGCGCTTCCGCAGTTCCCGAGCCACCGCGAGCGCGGGTATCACGTGACCGCCCGTCCCCCCGCCCGCCATCACGAAGGTCAACCCCTCGCTCATCCGGAATGCTCACTCACGCTCTGGAGCATGCCGAGGGACACCAGTGTGCTCAGCAGGGAACTGCCGCCGTAGCTGATCATCGGCAGCGGAATTCCCTTCGGTGGCACCATGCCCAGGACGACGCTGACGTTAAAGAACGCCTGCACAACGATCATGGCCGTCACGCCGAGGGCGAGATATCGTCCGAAGTGGTCCGGCGCGCGAAGGTAGAGTCGAAGCCCTCTCCAAAGGATGATCACAAAGCCCGCCAGCACGAACAGGCATCCCAGGATTCCGAGTTCCTCGCCGATGACGGCGTAGATGAAGTCCGTATGCGCTTCCGGCAAATAGAAGAGCTTCTGGTTTCCCTGCATCGGGCCGAGACCGGCGGGGCCGCCGGAGCCGACCGCGATCAGCGACTGGCGCACGTGATAGTCCGGGTCCCGGCTCGCCGCCGATCTCTGGAGCACCTGCTTGAACTTGCCCTCGGGATCGATCATCTTGACTAGGCGCGTCTCAAGCAGCTTGTACTCAGGGTCGACGTAGGCGAAAACCCGCACCATCCGGTACGGCTTCGAGACGATGGCGAGGAGGACGCAGACGAGCGCGATGCCCGCCGCGGTCAGGAAATAGCGCCGCTCCAGGCCGGCTACATAGAAGATGGCCGCGGCAGTGGCCGTCAGCACAAGCGCCGTGCCCAGGTCGGCCACGACGACACCGCCGGCGATGAGTCCCACCATCATCGCCGCCGGCATCAGCGTACCTTTGTTATTGATGGCCGATTCGCGCCGGGTCACGAAGTAGGCCAGGAATACGATCAGCGCCGGTTTGGCGAATTCCGACGGCTGGATCCCCATCGAGCCGATCCGCAGCCACCGGTGCGCGCGCGGGTCCACGAAGTACACGAGAAGCAGCGACGCCAGCACGACGCCGACCGAAGCGAACGCCCACCATGGGCTGTTGAAAATCCGGTAGTCCCGCCGCTTCAAAAGCATCATTAGAATCATCGCCCCCAGCGCCCAGCCAAGCTGGCGCAGGAAGAAGTAGCCGCTCGACCCGTACCTGACCTCCGCGACCACGGAGGACGCGCTGTACAGCATCAGCAGCCCAAACGCGACCATCGCCAGGATCGTGAAGAAGAGGATCCAGTCGGTTTGTACTCGTTGCGCCATCGTATCCCTCCGGCGGGCGCCCCCCGCCTTTACAACTGTTGCACCAACTCCTTGAATACCCGGCCGCGGTGTTCGAAATTCTCAAACTGATCGAAACTCGCGCACGCCGGAGCGAGCAAAACCGTATCGCCCGCCGACGCCTTCGCCGCGGCTCTGGATACGGCGGTTGCGATAGTGCCGCACTCGGCCAGTGGCACGGCGCCGTGGAGATGTTCCGCGATGATCGGCGTGGCCGCGCCAACGAGCAGGACCGCCTTCGCTTTCGCCGAGAGCGGTCCGCCGAGCGGGCGATAGTCGCTGCCCTTGTCCTTCCCGCCGAGAATCACCCACAGCGGCCCCGCGAACGCGTCGATCGCCTTGAGCGTCGCGTCCACGTTGGTTGCTTTCGAATCGTTGTAGAAATCGATCCCGCGCCACGTGCGGACAAACTCCAGCCTGTGCTCCACGCCTGGAAACGTGCGGACCGCGCCGGCGATCGCGGACATTTGAGCGCCCGCCAGCCGCGCCGCCGTGGCCGCCGCCAATACGTTCTCGACGTTATGACTGCCCCGCAGCGGGATCCCGGTTGCTTCGAGAAAAGGCTCGCCTTCGGCATAAAGCCAGCCTCCGGCCATCCAGAGACCGGGTTCCACCGGATGCTTCAGACTGAACCAGTGCGTCCGGCCCGCCGTCCCCCCGGCGTATCCTGAGCACACCGGGTCGTCCGCGTTCAAAACCGCAAAATCGTCCGGCTGCTGCGTCCGAAACAGGCGGCCCTTCGCCGCCGCGTAGTTTTCGAACGTGTGGTGGCGGTCCAGGTGATCCGGAGTGACGTTCAACGCCACCGCGATGTGGGCGCGAAACCGTTCCGTCGTTTCAAGCTGAAAGCTCGACAGCTCCAGAACGTTCCACTGGTCCGGCCGTGAAGTGTCCACCATCCCGGCGACCGCGCTGCCGATATTTCCGCCCACCTGCACGGGGATTCCGCACTCGCGGAGAATGTGGCCGGTCAGGGCGGTGGTGGTCGTCTTGCCATTCGACCCGGTGATGCCGATGATCTTTCCCTGGAGGAAGTAGCCGGCGAGTTCCACCTCGCCGATGACCCGCACCCCGTGGCCTCTGGCTTCTTCGAGAAGGTCGAGATCGGCCGGCACGCCCGGCGACACGACAATCCAGTCCGCGTCCCGGAAGGCCTCCGGCGACTGGCGGACGAACCCGGCGCCCGCGCTCTCCAGTATCCGCGCCGCGCCGGGCAGTTCTTCGAGCGGCTTCACGTCGGTGGCGGTGACGCGCGCCCCCGTGCGCGCCAGCAATTGGACCAGAGCCTGGCCCGATCGGACCATGCCCACCACCACGATTCTCGCGCCCGAAAAATCCGTCGCCTTCATCTCAGTTTCAGCGTGGTGAGCGCGAACAGCGCCGTCACCAGCCCCGCGATCCAGAAGCGCACGATGATCTTCGACTCCTGCCATCCGAGCGCCTCGAAATGATGGTGCAGCGGCGCCATCTTGAAGATCCGCTTGCGGCGCAGCTTATAGCTGCCCACTTGAAGAATCACGGAAAGCGCCTCCAGCACGAACACGCCGCCGATGAACAGCAGCAGGATCTCCTGCTTTATCAGCACTGCGACCGTCGCCATCCCGCTGCCGAGCGAGAGCGACCCCACGTCGCCCATGAAAACCTCGGCCGGATGGGCGTTGTACCAGAGAAAACCGATCGAGGCGCCGGTCATGGCGCCGCAAAAGATCGTGAGTTCCGATGCGCCCGGCAGCCGCACCAGGTCGAGATAGCTTGCGAACTGCGCGTGGCCGCTGGCGTACGTGAGCACCGTCATCGCTCCGGACGCGATGATCATCAGCCCGATGGCGAGCCCGTCAAGTCCGTCCGTCAAATTGACGGCGTTGGAAGAGCCGACGATCACGAAAACCAGGAATGCGAAGAAAAAGACGAATGCAAGCGGATACGTCAGCGGGTTCCCAAGCAGCGAGTCGATCAACATGTCCGGCTTGAACCCCTTGAAGAACGGCATGTTCATCGTCGTCGAATACAGCCCCATGGCGTGCAGCGACAGCAGGAACACGCCCACCGCCAGCCCTGCCAGTACCTGGAGCAGAAACTTTCGCCGCGCCGTCAATCCCTCATTCTGTTTCCGGCGCACCTTAGAATAGTCGTCCCAGAATCCGATCGCGCCGAAGCTCAGCAGTCCGAACAGTGCGATCCAGACGTACGGGTTGCGCAGATTCGTCCACAGGAGTGTCGGCACGACGATCGAAACCAGGATCAGCAGCCCGCCCATCGTCGGCGTGCCGGCTTTCTTCTGATGGGACCTCGGCCCCTCTTCCCGGATATGCTGGCCGATCTGGAACCGCCGCAACATGTTGATCATCCAGGGCCCAAGCACGATACAGAGAAACAGCGCCGTCAGGCTCGAGAAGGCGGTGCGGAATGTCACGTAGCGGAACAGGGGAAACGGGATGATCGAGGGATAAAGCTGTTCGTAAAGAATCCAGTAAAGCATCGGTGTTCTACTTCAGAAATATCTCCATCGCCTGCTCGACCCGAGTGCCCCGCGAGCCTTTGAAGAGAACTGCGTCTCCCTCCCGCACCAGCCGGTGCAAGACTTCGCCGGCCTCGGCAGGTTCTGCAAAAAAGAACGCGGCGCTGTCCGACATGCCTGTCTTGAGCGCTTCGTCCACCATGTGGCGGGCCGCGCCGCGTATCCCAACGAGCACATTAATCCCCGACCCGGCGGCGTAGCGGCCTACGTCTCGGTGCAGGGCCTCGGACCAGCGTCCGAGCTCGAGCATCTCCCCCAGCACGGCGAATCGCCGCCGAGCCGGCGTGACCCGGAGCACATCCAGCATCGCGCGGACCGCCTCCGGGTTGGAGTTGTAGCAATCGTCCAATACCGTAATCCCGTCGTGTACGAACCGTTCTCCCCGCATCCGCCCGGCCTCGAGCGATCGGGCCGCCTCGCGCTGAACTTCCGCCGGTATGCCGTAGTGCCTGGCGACGGCGATTCCCGCCAGCAGGTTCAACACGCCGTGACGCCCCATCAGGGGGCTTTCGTAGCGATCGTTGCCGGCGCGGAACCTCACGCCGTCCGGCCCCTCTTCGACATCCTCGCCGCGGACGTCCGCTTCCGCCGACAGGCCGAAGGTCACGGTTCGCCCCGGATGCGACTCTCGAAAACGCAGAACCCTTGGGTCGTCGGCGTTCAGAACGGCCACTCCATCCGCGCCGAGTTCCTCGATCAGCTCCCGCTTGGCGTGCGCGACGTCCTCGATCGAATCGAAAAACTCCGCGTGTGCGTGGCCTACGTTCGTCACCACACCGACGTCCGGACGGGCGATGCGCGCCAGCTCGCGGAGCTCGCCGGCGTGATTCATCGCCATTTCGAGCACGGCCACGCGGGCCTCTTCCGGCAGTCGCAGGATTGACAGCGGTACGCCGACATGGTTGTTCAGGTTGCCTTCGGTCTTGCCGGCCGCCACGGCTCCGCCGAGCATTCGGGCGATGATTTCCTTGGTGGTCGTCTTACCCGCGCTGCCGGTGACCCCGACGACCTGTCCCCCCCATCGCAGCCGGGCCCAGCACGCCACCTGCTGGAGCGACTTCAGCGCGTCGCGGACGACTACCACAGGCGCCGCAACGTCCACTGCCCGCTCCGCCACCACCGCCGAGGCGCCTCTTCGTACCGCGTCGGCGATGTAGTCATGGCCATCGTGATTCGGACCGTGAAGCGCGAAGAAGAGGTCGCCGGGTTGCAGCGTGCGCGTGTCAACGCTCCAGCCCGTAACCTCGACTTGCGTTTCGGGGCGGCCGGCGCCGGCGGCTTCGGCGATCTCGGTGAGGCGGAACCTCATGCCCCCTCCCTCCGGTAGCCGAATCCACGCAGGATGCGGCGGACCACTTCGCGATCGTCGAACGGAATCGTCCGGTCCCGAAGCACCTGGTACGTTTCGTGTCCCTTGCCGGCGATCAGCACCAGGTCGCCGGCCCCAGCCTCTTCGATAGCCCGGCGGATCGCCCTCTCCCGGTCCGGCTCGGCGACGTGCGGCGTGTCGTAGCGCCGCAATCCGACCATGGCGTCGTTCATGATCGCCAGCGGATCCTCCGACCGCGGATTGTCCGAGGTGAGCACGACAAAATCGCTCAATTCCGCTGCGGCGGCCCCCATGAGCGGGCGCTTGGCGCGGTCGCGGTCGCCCCCGCAGCCGAACAGCGTGATCACGCGGCGGGGTGAAAGCTCCCGCCCGGCCCGGATGACGTTGCGGAGCGCGTCGTCGGTATGCGCGTAGTCCACCACCACCAGAAACGGCTGTCCTTCGTCGACGCGCTCGAATCGGCCGGGTACGGCGCGGCATTGTTCGATGCCCGCCGCGATTGCCTCGGCATCGATCCCGTGTGCCAGCCCCGCTCCGAACGCCGCCAGAATGTTGTAGACGTTAATCCGCCCGACCAGCGGCGAGCGCACCGCTACGCGGCCGTTCCCGGTTTCCACGGCGAATGTCAGGCCGCCGAGCCCGGCCTCGATGTTGCGCGCGCGTACCATGGCGTCGCGATCGATGGCGTACGTGATTCGTTCGGTGCCTGGCGCGGTCGCGATGGATCGGCCGTACTCGTCGTCCTCGTTCAGCACCGCCCAGCGGGGCGGGGGAGCGCCGCATCCTTCGAAGAGGGTGCGCTTGGCGCCGAAATAGGCCTCCATGGTGCGGTGAAAATCCAGGTGATCCCTCGTCAGATTTGTGAATACCGCGGTGTGGAATCGAACTCCGTAGACCCTGCCCAACGCCAGCGCGTGGGAGGACACTTCCATTGTGGCATGGGTGCCTCCTTTGCGTTCAAGCTCGCTGAGAATGCGGACGATGTCCAGCGAATCGGGCGTGGTGTTGACCGCCCGGCGCACCTCGCCGGCGACTTGGTATTCGATCGTTCCCACCAGAGCCGTGATCTTGCCCGCCGCGCGCAGCACCGCGTCCAGCAGATAGGAGGTGGTTGTTTTGCCGTTCGTGCCGGTGATTCCGGTCAGGACGATCCGCTCGTCCGGAGCGCCGAAGAAATTGCGCGAGGCCAGCGCCATCGCTTCGCGGCCGTGTTCGACTTCAATCCACACACCCGTGAAATCCTCCGGCTTCGGCAACTCGGAGACCACCGCCGGGGCCCCGCGCTTCACGGCCTCCCGCGCGAACGACCTCCCGTCCGCGTTTTGTCCCTGGAAGGCAAAGAACAGCTCGCCGGCTGCGATCCGGCGGGAGTCGTACTCCAGCCCTGCGACCGTGATTCGAGACACCTCCGGCGGCAATGCCGCCCGCAGGCGGACTCCCGAGAGGACCTCCTGGAGGGTCATGCTCCCTACCGGCGCCTTGCCGGTCTCCCTTCCGGCGTCCGCCAGCCGCGAATTGGCGCGCTCCTCCGCCTTCCTTCGCGTCCGGCCTATGCCCGCATTCTCCGTCTTCCTTCTGACTCCCGCGCGGATCACCGCGCGAACTGAATCTTCACCCGTTCTCCACGCGGCAGGATGCTGCCCGCCATGGGCATCTGCGCACGGGCGACTCCGCTGCCGATCAGTTCGACCGGCAGACCATTCGCCGAACATTCCGCAATCACCACGCGCATGCTCTTGCCATAGAAGTCGGGGACTTTCGGCCCCCACAGCTCTACCCTCTCGTGTGCGTCTGGGATCCCCGGTTCCGGGAGCATGGGAGCCGGGGACCCCAGGTCAGCGATAGCCAGGTCGTCGAATTCGACTGGCTCATCTTCCCGAGAGGGAGGAGCGTCGGGAAGATCTCTTGGCACGTCCAGCAGCCGCAGCGCGGCCGTCGCCACTTCTCGAAACACCGGCGCCGCCACCGCGCCGCCGAACTTGGACGCGCCGTTCAGCGTGACTACCACCACCACTCCTGGATTCGTCACCGGAGCAAAGCCAAGAAACGACGCGTTATAGCGGTGGGTGTAGCGCTTGCTGACTAAATCGAAAATCTGCGCGGACCCGGTTTTGCCGCCGGCGGTGTATCCGTCCAGGCGCGCTAGTTTGCCCGTTCCGTGCAGGACCACGCCCTCCATCATCTGGCGCATCGTGATCGCCGTCTCCGGCCGAATCATGCGCTGCGGCGGTTCGACCGGCTCGGGCGCCGCCTTCCGGTCGGGTTGGCGGGTCGTCAGCACCAGCCGCGGCTTCACCAGAAGACCCCCGTTCGCGATTGCCGAGCAGGCACGCGCGAGCTGTACCGTAGTGGTGCTGATCTCGTGACCCATGGCCACGGACCCGATGGAGCTCTTGCCCCATGCGCTGAGGTCTCTCACCATTCCCGCGGATTCCCCTGGCAGCGGCAGGCCGGTCATCCTGCCGAATCCGAACCTCCGCACGTATTCGAGCAATCGCCGTTCGCCGACTCTCAAGCCCACCTGGATGGCTCCGATGTTGCTCGAATTGGCCAGCACGTCCGCCATCGGAAGCGCCGAGTACGAGTGGTGATCGCGGATCACGCGGCCGAACAGGTTGATGCGTCCGTTCCCGCACGGAATGATCGTCCCTGGCCGGAGCGTCGTCGTCTCAAGCGCCGCCGACACCGTAATGACCTTGAACACCGAGCCGGGCTCGAACGGCACCGAAAAGGCGTGATTGGCGCGCCTTTCAACGTCCGTCTTTGTCTTGATGGGGTCGTTCGGGTCGAAGCCGGGGTAACTGGCCAGGGCCAGAATATCGCCGTTGTAGGGGTTCATCACTACAACGCTGCCGTTGACGCAGTTGTTTCCTTCAACCGCCTTCGTCAGTTCGCGCTCCGCCACGTGCTGGATGCGCTCGTCAATCGTCAGCACCACATCTCCGCCGGGCTGGGCCTCGGCCGCGATTTGAGCGAGGATGCCGCGCCGGAGCACGTCGGTTAATACTCGCGCCTTGCCGGCCCGGCCCCGCAGGACCTCGTCGAACGTCTGCTCGACGCCGGTGTTTCCTCGTTCCTGGTGGTCGACCGCTCCGATTACGTGCGCGGCCAGCGTTCCCTTCGGATAGCTGCGTTTGCTCTCCCGGCGGAATTCGATCCAGTCAAGCCCCAGGCTTCGCAGCCGCTCCGCTTCGCCGAGGCTGATCTTCCGCTTCACCCACAGGAAACCGCGTCCGCGCTGTGCGGCCTCGGTCATCCTTCCGAACAGTTCGCGGCGGTCGAGTCCGAGAATCGGTGCCAGAATGCCGGAAGCCACCGAAAGTTCCGGCGCCCGCCTCGGGTTGATGCAGACCGATTCCACGGCCAGGCTCATCGCCAGCGGCTGGCCATTCCGGTCGAGAATAGCGCCGCGCGGCGCCGAGAGTTCCACCCGTCGCCTCTGCTGCTGCTCCGCCAGTTGTCGGTAGGTTTGATGCTGGAAAACCTGAAGGTACACGAGCCGGCCCACAATCGCCACTATCCAGAGGACGGCCAGCGCCACTAACACCGCCAGCCGCTGTCTGCCGTAGTCGCCGCTTCCGGGGTGGCGATTTCCCAAGAACCGGAATCTCGCGCTGGCGGGTCTGATCATCGGCTCATCCGTCTTGGCTGTTTCGTGGATTTGGCGTTCTCCGTGCCACGCCTAGACTCAGCTTCCGCTTCGGCTATTTCGACCGCACATTCATCGCGAGCGAGCCGTCGGCGCTCGGGTTCAGGTACACCACTTGGCCGGGCGCCGGGTCGATGAACTCCTGTGTCTTCGCCATCTCCTCAATCCGCTCCGGGCTGAGCAGCCGCGCCTCTTCGATCTCCAGCGACCGGTGCTCTACGGCCAGCTTCTGCTGCTGCGCCTTCAGGGATTCGATCTGGTATCCGGCGAGCACCCCGTACGCCTTCGGCCACAGCATCACAAGCAGAAGCAGGGTCAGCGCGCACGTGGTCGCGATCATCCGCAAGCAGCGCTTGCTAGCCTGAGGGTTCGCCTGCCGGATCAGCCTCGAGTTATCGATGGCTTTGCGGTAGAAGTAAACATCTTCATTCGGAAGGGCTCGTAATCTGTAGATGTCCGCCCTCTCCTCACGCGCGTCGGGCATCACCGCTGTCGTGTTCTCCGCCACCGCGCCGTATCTTCCGTACCATGTCGCCTGCGTCGCCATTGCCGACTCCAGCTATCTCATCTCCACCGCCCGGAGCTTCGCGCTCCGTGACGGCGGGTTTCTCCGTGTTTCCTCTTCGGTTGGCCTGACAACGTGCTTCGTAAGCAGGATCGCTCGTCCCTGCCGGGCCAGGCCTTGAAAACTCTGTTTCACCTTGCGGTCTTCCAGGCTCATGAAGGTGATCACCACGATCCGCCCTCCGCCCGCCACCATCCGCGGCGCCGCCTCCAGTAACCGGTCCAGTTCCGCCTGTTCGTCATTGACCGCCATCCTCAGAGCCATGAAAGTCTGGGTCGCCGGATGAAGTCGACCCGTTCGGGGCGCGGCCTGCTCCACTACTCTGGCCAAGTGCAGTGTGCTTCGAATCGGCCGCGCCCGAACGATGGCTCTGGCAATCTTCCGCGCCCTCCTTTCCTGGCCGAGCCCGAAGATCAGGTCGGCCAATGCCTTTTCGGCGATGGTATTCACGATCTCCGCCGCCGTCGGCTGCTGGCTGCGTTCCATGCGCATGTCCAGTGGCCCGTCGGCCGAGATCGAAAAACCTCGTTCGGCGTCCGTCAACTGGTAACGGCTCACGCCCAGGTCGGCCACCAGGCCGTCCACTTGAGCGATCCCCAGTTCGGTGAGCGCCGCTTCCAACTGCGAGAACCTTGCCTGCCGGAACCGGATACGGCCGGCCCATTGCGCCGTGTTCGCCTCGGCCATCGCAAGCGACTCGGCGTCCCGGTCGCAGGCGATCGCCGCTCCGGTCGTCAATCGCTCCGCAATCGCTGCCGTGTGGCCCCCAAGCCCGGCCGTGACGTCGAGATAGGTGCCGTCCCCGCGGACCGCCAGGAATTCGAGAACCTCCGCGAGCATGACGGGGACGTGCATACATCACTACTTGAGGCCCCCCTTCTCGACCCCCTGAAGCTTGCCGGCCAGGTTCTCCCTGGCCGCGGCCCTCCGGCTCTCGTAGACGTTGTCTGTGAAGAGCGTGATGCGGCCCTTGAACCACTGGAGGTGTACCTGTTGGTTCTCGACGCCGAGCAACTGCCGCAACTCCTGTGGAAGCAGCACGCGTCCCTGGCTGTCCACCTCTGCGTCCGCGCCAAGATCGTTAGCAATAAATGCAATGTCTTCAGCAGCTTGGGGGTCTTCTGTGTAGTTCTCGAGAAGAATTTCGTTTTCTTTCCAGATCGAAATGGGGTAAATTCGTGCTGTGGTGGTGTCCAAGCTCGTGACGAAGACACGGGGGCTGCCAAAGCTGCTAATGTATTGCTGCAACTTTGCCGGCAGCTTCAGGCGGCCTTTCTCGTCCACACGCGCCGAAAACGCTCCTTTTGGCGGGTCGGTTTGCGGCGAAAGATTAGAAATTAACTCCACATCAGACCCTTTTAATCCACTTCAGTCCACTTGACAGATTATGTACCAGCATCGGCGGGAATGCAAATCTTTTTTAGAGTGAAGCCCCAATTCTTTCAGCGATCTAGCTGCACACAACGCATGGGGACCTTTCACTCTTCGCCTCTACCTGTTGCGGTATGAGTGAATTTCTCCCTTTCGGTTCCCCTTGCAGCCTCATTCCGCCTACAATCAATGACGATGCCTGCCCCTCCGCTCTCTGAACGCCACCTCGCCCTGCTTCGCGACTACGACACCCCGACGATTTGCAATGTCATCGAGTTATTCGCCATCCGTCCTCGAAGCACCGGCTT
>DATIFQ010000475.1:0-42518 GCA_035455185.1 Bryobacteraceae bacterium
TTTCAATTGAAGCTGTTCGACCGGCTCGTCTGGCTCTGGCGCCGCGTCGATCCGCTGCTACCTTGGCCGCCCACCTCGATCATCGCCGTCGGTAGGAAACCGTTGCGTCAGCGGAATTCCGCCTCCAGCGGCTCCGCTACGGCGTGAACCGCGGTGTCAGGCGAATCCACTTGACCGGGAACTGCTGGCCCCTTCGACCGGCCGGGGTGAGCGCCAGATCCTCGCCCTGGCAACCTATGAGCGAATAGGCACGGACCTGGTTCATTAACTCTTCCGGCAGAGGTGTCCAGCGTTGATTGGGCCGGTCGAGTTCGTAAAGACCGGCGTCGTCTCCGCCATTCAACTTGGCGTAGATGGTTCCTTGGTCGGTGATTGCCAGGCCCGCCAGGCCCATCGGTCTCGCCAGGCTCTGGCCGGCTCGCTGCTGCTCGGGCAGTGGAATCACGTACGAACCAATCACCTTGCGATCCAACCCCAGTTCGAAGAGTTGACGCGTCTGCGGAGAGTACACAGCCACGCGGCTGCCCCCGCTGGCGAGAAAAGCGGGGCCCGATTCAGGCCGAAGTTCATGCGGTGGTTCGGAGCCGAACAACTTCCTGGGAAGCGCCGTTCCCAACAACTCCCCGCTGCTCGAGACATGAAAAACGACTGGATTGTCGCTGGCCGGCTTATCGTCCCGGCTGGCTGAGCCAAAGCCCCAGATAGTACCATCCGCGGCTACAGCCAGGTGAGTCGGCCAATACGGACTGATAGGTACGACTTTCTTCAGCTTTCCATCTCGATCGAGAAAGCAGAGCTTGAAGGCTCTGTCCAAGCCGTTCACGGCGATTGCGCCAGCCACAAAGCCGGAGCCATCCCGCAGGGGCGCTATGCGGCTGTCGATGGTTTCCGAAGCGTCCGGCAGGTCGATGCGAAACCGCGCCTGGAGCTTGCCGTCGCGCGAGTAAATCGAGTAAGCCGGCTCGGAAGGTCCGGCGCGATGTTCGAGGATGACCGTGCCGCCCGCCAAACGCGGCATGAATGTGAACATGTAGGCTGCCGAACCGGCATCAAGTACGACAGGCTGGGACTCTGCGATAAGCTGGGGCGCCTGCGCGGCGCCCGTGACTGGCCCCAGTAGGGCCAGCACGCTGAGGATACTTACCAATTTCACACCTGGCCTCCTTTTCTTCTTCTTCACAGGTCGACGCTAAACATAGTCTGGGTTATGGCAATAAGCATCCCATTCTCCTAATTCGATTACACGCGCCACACGCCAGAACGTCAAGAACTTCTGTTGTCAAATTCTACTGAGGTTCTTCGGCCGTTTGAAGCCAGCGCCTATGCTCGGACGGTCGTCGGCCCGAGAACGTTTTGAAAACCTTTACGAACCGGTCTTCGCTATTGTAGCCAACCTCGAATGCGATCTCCTTGATACTCAAGTCTGTATTCCTCAACAGATCTTCGGCTCTTTGCATCCTCAGCTTCGTGACATACCTGTGCGGGCTAAGGCCCGTATCCTGCTTGAGAACACGATAGAAACGAGAAGTGGATAGGTTAGCTGCCCTCGCCAGCATTGCTACAGTCAGCGTCTCTCGATAATGGCTATGGGTGAACTGGATAGCCGCAGCGATTCTCATGTCCACACATCCCCGTTGTTCTTGTGACGCGGGGCGTCCAGGCGTTTCAGGTTGTTTCGAATGTTATGACGAAAAAGCGCGCCTTGCCGTGCAGGCAAGGATGAACGGGAGGCAAATCACTCGCCAAGTCTTACATGAAGTAGTCTTTGACCTTATCGAGAATCCCCTTCTCCTTCGGCTCGTTCTCGGAGGGCAACATTCCCGCAAGTTCCTGAAACACTCTCCGCTGCTCGCGGGTTAGTTTGGCCGGCACTTTCACTTCGATATGGAAGTACAGGTCGCCCCGTCCCCGCCCGTTTACATGCGGGACACCGCGGTTGCGCATGCGGAACTCGGCGCCATGCTGCGTCCCTTCGGGGATCTTGAGCTTCTCCGGACCCTCGAGCGTCGGCACCTCAAGTTCGGCACCCAGCGTCGCTTGCGCGACGTTGATCGGGATGGTGCAGTGCAGATCGCTGTCCCGCCTCTCGAAGAACGGATGCTCCTCGACCCGGAGCAGCACGTACAGATCCCCCGGCGGCCCCCCGTTCACTCCAGGCTGCCCTTCGTTGGACAGCCGCAGGCGGGTCCCGTTGTCCACTCCCGCGGGTACGTTGACCTTCAGCCTGCGTTCCACCCGCAGATAGCCCTCTCCCCGGCACTGAGTGCACGGTTCGCGAACAATGTTCCCGCTCCCCCCGCAATGGGAACAGGTCCGCCGGATTGAGAGGAAGCTTTGCTGATACTGGACTTGCCCCGCGCCCCGGCACGTCGGGCACGTCACGAGCCCGCCGGGTTCCGAGCGTTTGCCCTCGCAGCGGGAACAGGCCTCCATGCGCGGCACCTGAATCTCCGCGCTCATGCCGCGGACCGCGTCCTCGAACGTAATGTCGAGGTTGTAGCCGACGTCCTCCCCGCGCTGCGCGCGCGTACGCCGGCGGCGGCCGCCGCCACCGCCGAACAGGTCGCCGAATCCGAAGAAATCGAAGTCGCCGAAAATGTCGCCGAAGTCCGCGAAAACGGACGGATCGAAGCCCGGAGCTCCGGCCGGACCGCTCACGCCGGCATGACCGAACCGGTCGTATGCGGCCCGCTTCTGCGAATCGCTCAGCACGCTGTACGCTTCGGCGGCTTCCTTGAAGCGGTCCTCGGCCTCGTGATTGCCCGGATTACGGTCGGGGTGCCACTTGAGCGCCGCTTTTCGGTAGGCGCTCTTCAGCTCCTGCTCGGAAGAGTTTCGCTCGACGCCGAGCACTTCGTAGTAGTCTCGTTTTTGCACGCTTGCCACTTATTTTCCCGAAGAGGGAGCGACGGCCACCCGGACCATCGCCGGCCGAAGCAACTTACCCCGAAAGTTGTATCCGCGAAGCAGTTCCGCCAGAATCGAATGGTCCTCTACCTCATCGGTCTCCACCATCTCCATCGCGTGGTGGACGTAAGGATCGAACTTCTGCCCCTCGGTGACGATCGGCTCCAGCCCCGCCTTCTGCAAAGTCTCGAATAATCGCTGATAGATCAACTCGATCCCTTTAGCGTATTCCGAGTCGGTGCTCTCGTGCGCGATAGCGCGCTCGAAGTCGTCCAGGATCGGCAGCAATTGTCGAGCCAGTTCCATTCCGGCGACGGCAATGATCTCGCCTTTTTCGCGCTCGACACGTTTCCGGAAGTTCTCGAACTCGGCCTGGCGCCGCACAAACCGGTCATACAATTCCGCCTTCTCGGCTGCAATCCGGTCCCGTTCGGCGGTCAGCGCCGCCACCTGGCCGGCGAGGTCCAGCCCGGGCTCCGTTTCTACCGCGGGAATGCCCTTCCCGGTCTCCGCCGCTCCGGCGGCGGCTCCTTCGTTTTCGTCAGTGCTGCTGTTCACCATCATGTCGTTTCTTTACAGGTTAGCAAAGCGGAATCGGCCGCACCGAGTGAAACCCCGCGGCCTGGAAAAAGCTTCAGGAGGGAAGGGCCTGCAACGCCCGGCCGACGTTCAGAACGGCAGCCATCACTCTTTCGTAGTGCATTCGCATTGGCCCCAGCACGGCGACCTTTGCGGCCATCCCGCTCGGCATGGCTACCGTCATGCCGATTAACGCCAGCTCCTTCATCGCCGGATGCAGGTCGCCCAGACCGAGACACACGCCAACGGCCCCGGCCGGTTGTTCAAGAAACCGATCCAGCAACTGGAGCAGGCGCTTCTTCTCCTCGAGCGCGTGCAACAGTTCTCGCATCCTCTCCCGGGTCAGGTGCAGGTCGAGACTGACCAGGTAAGAGGCCCCATCCAGGTGAACTTCCGGATCGAGGTCGATGTCCAGCAGGCCGCGTGCGTAAAGCACGGTCAACCGCTTATGCAAAGCGTCGTAGTAAGCGCTCTCGACTTCCAGCCGGTGCTCCAGCTCGCGGCGAATGTCGCTCAGTACCCATCCCTGAAAGTGATAGTTCAGATAGTTCCGAATGGACGCCAGTTCGTCCGCCGACATCGCTTCGTCCAGCGTCACCACCCGGTGCCGCACCGCGCGGTCGTGCGTCGCCACGACGGCCAGTACCCGCCGGTCCGAAAGCGGCACCAGTTCGATCTGCTCCAGCGTCTGACTGGCCGTCGGAATCGCGGCCACGATGCTGACGCTGCGCGTCAATGCCGTGAGCAGGTGCGAAGAGCGGGCCACTCCGTCCTCGATGGTATCGGCGCCCTGAAGCTGCGCGCGTAATAGTTCGTAATCCGCGGGCGACGGGCGCGGCACGCCGATCTCCCGCACGAAGAACTGGAAAGCCTTTTCGGTCGGGACCCTGCCGGCCGACGTGTGCGGCTGCGCGAGGTAGCCTTCCTCGCACAAGTCGGCCATCACGTTCCGGATGGATGCCGGACTCAACGACCCCTTGCGCCGCCTGGAAATGGTCCGCGAAGCGACGGGCTCGCCGGTCTCAATGTATTCCCGAACGATGTTTCGCAGGATCTCCGCCTTGCGAGGCGTCAACTGCGGCTTGTTCGTCATGCTCTTTCGTTCAGGGTCAGTCCCCTTGATTCGTATTCTAGAGGCGCGGAACCATAGGGTCAAGGAATAACGCCGGGCGGCTGCCCCCTCTTGCGCACACGTCACCGCCCCGGTCACGGTGTCCGCATCCAGCGAGTCACCCTGCTACAATGTCAACTTACTGAAATCAGATCGATTATTCCGGGAGACCTTTCGTGGCTATCGTACGGTTCATTCTCCGATCCTTCAGTCTTCTCTTCCATGGAGCGTTTGCTCTGTTGCTGTTGGGTCTGTCCGTGGTTTCGTTCCTGACCGGCGCTCACACGTTCGAGTTCTACATCCTTCCATGGACAGGTGAAACGCTCGCCTACGTCCTGCTTGTCTTGGCCATCGCCGGCGTTCTCATCGTTCTGCTCGCGATGAGAGGGACTGCACGAATGGTGTTCTTCATCTGGAGCCTCCTGGTCCTGGCGATGATCGTGCGCGGCTACTTTTTTTCGTACTACACCTTCGTGCCGGGATCTGGTCAGTTCCAGTGGGCGCTGTGGGTGCTTCTTGCAGCGGTGGTCGCCGCCATTGGCGCTCGCCTGGAACCCGGGCCAGCGGCCACTCGCCGCTAAGATGAAGCCTTATTAAGCTAGAGCGCTCGCTCGAAGTTGGCTCTGGCTGCACGGAACAACGGCAGTCGAACGCGGCTGGAACCTGCCATCCCCAGGCCGCGTCGGACGGAGTGGTATGAGATTCCTTGCGCTGCTGGCTGTGGCGCTGCCCCTGCTGGCACAGTCTTATCCAAAACACAATCTCACAGTCGGCATCGGTGCCGGGTTGCCAGGCGACGATCTGAGTGGCCTGTTTAAGGACAGCGCCGGCGTTTCGGTCGGCTATGGGTACCGCTTCCACCCCAACTTCCAGCTCGACGGAGGACTGGACGTACTCTTCGGCTCCGCGGGAGTCCGGGATTTTCTGCCGACTGAGTTCGGCTACCTTCGCATCCGCGATTACCAATATCTGATCCCCTTTGGCGGGAGAGTCATCCTCCCCGTAGGAGAAGGGAGACTGCTCCTCTCGGCCGGGGGCGGCGGGGTCCACATGCGCTACTCGGAGCGGCTCAGCCAGCCGAGTGATTTCTACCGGTTTAAGTGCCCGACGTGCAATTCCCGTAATGGCTGGGGCTACTACGCCCTTCTCGGCGGCAGTGTCGCGCTAGACAGATACCAGCGCTTTCGCCTTGGCGTGACCTCCAAGGTCTACCGCGGCCATACCGAGGGAGATCCTCTGGGACAGGTTCCTGGACTTCGCACCCGCGACCGCTGGGTCAACCTGTTCGGCGACTTCACGATCTCTTTCTGAGATCCGTCAGGGAAATGCGGCTCAGCCGCTGTACTTGTCGCGGCAGGACTCCGAACAGAAATGGACCACTTCGCCGCGAATGGTCTTCTGGACACTCGTCGAAGTGGCGACGTACGTTCCGCAAACCGGATCCTTCTTCAGTTCGCCGCGGGTTTCGGACCCTCGTGCGGTCTTCGGCCGGGCCTGTTTCTCGCGAGCGCTCTCGCCCACAAAAAGGTCACCGAAGGCCTTGGTGATGATGCCTACTACCAAACGCAGGAAGGTAATGAGGAAGATTGTGAGGAGAGCGTAAAGGACAGCGCGAATCATGAGACGGGGCGCCCTCCGCGAGCGCCCCGGGAAAACTGGCTCTTACTTCTTCTTCGTCGTCTTCTTCTGCTTGGCGTCGGGATCCCTGTACTCGGTCTGGATCGTCTGGTCCATCGTCGCCAGCATGCCTTTCGCCGACTCGGCAAACGGCCCGTCCGGTTTCAGTTGCAGGTACTTGTCGAACGCTTCACGCGTTCCCGGCGGCGGAACAAACTTGCCGTCGGCCGTGGTCTGGGCCTTTGACATCAGATACACGCCGTACTGATACTGCGCGTCGGCGTAGTTCGGATCCATCTCGGTCGCCTTCTTGAACGCATTGCCTGCAGGATCGAGCTGCCCGATATTGGTGAGCACCGCGCCGAGGTTATAGAAATACCGGCCACCGTTCGGCGGGTCGATCTCGGCGGCCTTCGTGAGCTCAGCCTGTGCCTCGTCGAACTTCTTGGCGCGGGCCAGTGCGAGCGCGAAGTTGTTGTGATACGCCGCTTCATCCGGCTTCAGCTCGATGGCTTTTTGGAACGTCTCCAGGCCCTTTGCGAGCGTGGCATCGTGCTCGGCGCCGGTCTTCGTGGCCGCGAAGGCCACATAGGCTTCCGCGAGCTGTCCCCACACCACATGCTGTTTGGCATCGAGTTCGCTCGCTTTGGTGAAGGAGTCGATCGCCGTCTGATATTGCTTTGTCTTCAGGGCCTCCATGCCAACGTTGAAGGCGTCGTTCAACGCCTTGTTCTTCGCCAGTGCGGCCGAACGCTCCTTCATCTGCTTTTCGAGTTCGGCTTTCTGCTCCGGCGAAAGCTGCCGCTGTTGGTCGGCTGTCAATTGTCCGGACTCGGCGGCCTTCTGCATCGCTTCCTGCTTCTGCTTGAGCTCATGGAGGTTGAAGTTGACGACGGTCGGCTCGCCCAGTCGCGTGCGGACGTTGTCGACACGGTCCTTGTCCTGACCGCCCACTTCCACCGTCACCACGTACGTGCCGAGCGGCAATCCGGCGTGGAAGTAGTCGCCCTTCTTCTTCGTCTTGACCTTGTAATTACCTTTGATATCTTTCCGATCGATCTTGATCAGCGCATCCTTCAGCGGCTGACCGTCGTCGCCGATCACCTTGCCCTCGATCGATGACGTTTGCGCAAACGACAGCCCCGAAAACAACAGCAGCAAGGCTGGAGCCGTCCAAAACGCACTCTTAACACTGAGCTTACCCATATAAACAGATCTCCGGCTCTGAATGAGAGCTTCAACTACAGCATACTACATCCGTTATGGGGCCAAGCCTCGGAAAGCTCGCGCGAACAGGAGCCCTTCCGGCGTTATATACTGTGACCCGCGCCGCACGTGACAAGCCCGCGGGCGAGGAGGCAACGACATGGAAAAAGGTAGACTGACTCGGCGGAATTTGCTTGCGTCCGCAGGCGGATTGGCCGGCCTTGCGACAGTGCCGGTAAACGCCGCCGGAAAGCACGAGCGCCTGCTGATCACACGGATCGACCTGCACCGCGTCGTAGTGCCCATGAAGCCAGGGACCACCTACGATCCGGAGGTCGCCGAGTCGAGCCGTTTCGACCTCGTCCCAAAGACCATCATGAAAGTCCACACCGACGCCGGGATCATCGGAATCGGCGAGACGGGGCGTGGCGAGGACGAGGCGGGTGTCCGGCGCAACGCCGACTATCTGCGTGGCAAGCACGCCTTCGACCTCAACCTCAATCGGCTCGATCTGCCGTCCCGCGCCGGCTATGCCGCCTTCGAAATGGCTTTGTACGATGCGGTCGGGAAAGCCCTAGGCTGGCCTGTGTACAAACTGCTGGGCGGCTTGGCGCAGCGCAAGGTGCTCGTCGGCTACTGGACCGGCCGCAAAACCCCCAACGGGATTCGGCCCGTTATCGAGAAAACGCTCGCCGGCGGCTTCACCTCCATCAAGACAAAGTGCGCGCAGGGCGATCCCGTCGTTCAGGTGGCCGAAGTTGTGGCAAAGATGGCCCCCGGAGTGAAGCTGATCGTCGATCCGAACACGCGCTATCGGAGCTACAACGACTTCTTGCCGGTGGCCAGGGACCTGGATCGCGTGGGCAACGTGCTTGTCCTCGAGGACCCATTCGACAAGCGTGACTTCAACGGCTACCGAGAACTCCGGCGGCAAGTGAAAGCGCACGTGGCCCTTCACCTCGGAGACCCGCGGGCGATGGTCGAAGCCATCCGCGAACAGGCCTGCTCGGTATTCAATACGGGCGGGAATCCCGGCATGGCGGACTTCGTCGGCAACTGTTACCTCGCCCAGGCGGCCGGCATGTCCGTGTGGCACGGGTCGGGCAACGACCTCGGAATTGTTGACGCCTCCTACCTGCATTCCTGCGCTGCCTCGCCGGCTTGCACGTTACCGAGTGACATCCTGAGTTTCCTGCGTGAGGACGACCTGATCGTCGATCCGATCGAGATCAAGAACAGCTACGCGATCGTCTCGGATCGACCGGGCCTCGGCGTCGACCTTGATGAGGAGGCGGTCCGCCGCTACGCTGTCAAGTCCTGACCGCGGCGAAAGCCCGCCTGAGATGCCTCGCTGCATCGGAGACCCCTTCGCGGCCCATCCCGACAACTCCGCCAAGCTGGAAGAATCCGTGGATGACGCCGGGATAGCGAGTCAGTACAACCGGCACGCCGGCAGCGGCTAACCGCCGCGCGTATTCCTCGCCCTCGTCGCGCAGGCTGTCGTACTCGGCCGTCAGAACAAACGTCGGCGGCAGGCCGCCCAGATCCGCCTCCCACAACGGCGAAATCTGCGGGTGCCTCCGGTCCGTCAATGGAGGCACGTACTCGCGCCAGCCCCGCTCCATGTCCTCACTTCCCGGACCGTAGCCCGAGCCGTACTCCGTGTGCGAAGACAGGCTGCGCGTCGCGTCGAGCATCGGGTAGATCAACATCTGGAAACAAATCCTCGAGCCACCGCGTTGGCGTGCAAGCAATGCTGTCACCGCCGCGAGATTTCCGCCCGCGCTGTCGCCGCCGACAGCTACGAATTCCGGGTCCGCGCTGATTTCCGCCGCGTTCCGCGCGACCCATTCCGTTACGGCGTAACAATCCTCCGAAGCGGCTGGGAAACGGTGCTCCGGAGCGAGTCGGTAGTGAACCGCTGCCACAAGGCAGCCCGCTTCGGCCGCCAGCATGCGGCACACAGGATCGTGCGTGTCGAGATCTCCGCTGAAAAACCGGCCGCCGTGAAAGTACACGAGGACCGGAAGACTGCGACTCGTCGCCGGCGCGTAAATGCGGATAGGCACCGGGCCCTCCGGCCCGGGCACGACTCGGTCTTCAACGCGCGGCAGCGAAGGCGCTTCACCCGCCAGCGGGCGCATTCCGAGATAGAACTCACGCGTCTCGGCGACGCTCATCTCGCCCCGTGGCGGCGCCCCGGACGCGGCCTGCGCGTCGAGGTATTCGCGCACATCCGGATCGAGCGGCATGCTACTCCCCCAGACAGTGGAAGATCTCGCGATAGAACTCGGGGTGAGACTGCCACGTTTGTGCGGTCACGATTCTGCCGTCTCGGACCGCCTGCTGTCCGCTCCAGAAGCCTCCGGCCAGTTCGACTTCGCCGCGCACGTGCTCGTAACATGTGACGCAGCGGTCCTTCGCCAGCCCGGCCGCTACCAGGATCTGGATCCCGTGGCAGATCGCGAAGACCCATTTCCCGCTGTCGTGGAATAAACGGACCATTTCGACCAGTTTCCGGTTGTGCCGCAGATACTCCGGTGCGCGGCCACCCAGAAGGAGTATGGCGTCGAAGTTACCCTCCGAGACCTCATCGATCGATGCGTCCGCATCCAGACCGTAGCCCGGGCGCTCGATGTACGTGTCCCAGCCCGGCTCGAAATCGTGCATGACGAGATGCAGTCTCCGCTTCGACGGAGCAGCCACCACCGGTGTGTGGCCCGCCTCGAGGAAACGGTGGCAGGCGTACAGCGCCTCGTAACCCTCGCCACCGTCCCCGGTGACAACCAAAATCCGTTTGCTCATGAAGCCTCCGCTGTTCGTGGACATGCAAATTCTACCAGCCGTGCATGCGGATGGTCCGGTCCGCCGTGGTATCCTCAGCCCACAGGAGGAACGCGGAAAAGTGACCAGTGCCGGACTCATTGTATTCCCACTTTTGTTCGCGCTAACGACCATGGCGGCAGATCTCACGGAAAAGAAAGCGTTGACCCTCGCTGGAGCAAAGCACATCGCGGCGGCAGCCGAAGCGGAAGCGGTGAAGAACAACTGGAATGTCGTCATCGCCATCGTCGATGAGGGTGGTCACCTCATCTACCTTCAGAGGATGGACGACGTCCAGATCGCCAGCATTGACATCGCGCAGCGCAAAGCGCGCAGTGCGGCGCTCTTCCGCCGGCCGACGAAAGCCTTTGAGGAACAGCTTGCGGGCGGTCGCGTCTCCGTCCTGAAACTCGAAGGCGCCATGCCCATGGAGGGCGGGCTTCCCGTGATCGTGGACGGCAAGGTCATCGGAGCCGTCGGCGTTAGCGGCGTCACGTCACAGCAGGACGCCCAGGTCGCCAAGGCCGGCCTCGACGTGCTGGCCATCAAGTAGCCGAAAACGGCCCATATCTCATCCGTTGATATCCTGAAAGCTCAAGATGTCTTCACACGAGCCTTTTCATTTTCATAGCCTGGAAGAACTGCGCCGCCGGATCGAGGAATTGCACCTCGACTTGCCTGTCGATGACGATTTGAGCCCTCTTCTCGAGCCGGTCAGATTTGGTGCAGTGCCGCTGCCGAACCGCCTGGTCGTGCTCCCCATGGAGGGGTGCGATGGAAAGGACGATGGCTCGCCGGACGAGCTCACTTTTCGCCGGTATCGCCGTTTCACGGAAGGAGGTGCCGGCCTCCTCTGGTTCGAGGCCTGCGCCGTCGTGCCGGAAGGCCGCGCCAACCCCCGCCAGTTGTGGATCCACGAGAA
Organism: Bryobacteraceae bacterium; assembly: GCA_035455185.1. Taxonomy (GTDB): domain Bacteria; phylum Acidobacteriota; class Terriglobia; order Bryobacterales; family Bryobacteraceae; genus JAEHDI01. The sequence goes on from DATIFQ010000475.1 coordinate 11,166, forward strand.
CAACGTCGCCGCGTTCGCGAAACTGGTCGAGGATTCCCTGTCGGGCGCGCATCACGCCTTCGGCCCGAGTCACCGTCCGTTTCTCGTGCTTCAGTTGACTCATTCGGGTCGCTACAGCAAGCCGGGACGCAGCCCTCGGCCGATCATCGCGCACCATTCGCGCTTTCTCGATCCGATCCACAACCTCCCGCCCGACTATCCGCTGATCCCGGACGACGAACTCGAACGACTGGAGGATGTTTACGTCGAAGCGGCCCGGTTCGCCCGAAAAGCGGGATTCGATGCCGTCGACGTGAAGGCTTGCCATCGCTATCTCGTCTCGGAGTTGCATGCCTCGTTCACTCGCGAAGGACGCTACGGCGGTTCGTTCGAAAACCGGTCGCGTTTTTTCCGCAACGTGGTAGCGAAGATACGCGACGCCGTTCCCGGACTCGTGGTGACCTCGCGCATGAACGTCTACGACGCGATGGCCTGGCCGTATGGATTCGGCGTGGACCGCGACGACGCCTCGAAACCGGATCTCGCCGAGCCGATCGAACTCGTCCGTCATTTGGCCGCCTCCGGCTCGCCGATCGTCAACATCACCATCGGCAACCCGTATTTCAATCCGTACGTGAACCGGCCTTTTGATCTGCCGGTGGCCGGCGCGCCCGTGCCCCCGGAGTCGCCGCTCGAAGGCGTCGCGCGGTTTGTCTCGATTGTACGGCGCATCCAGATGGAGTTCCCGGATATGGCCGTCATCGGTGGCGGCTATTCCTGGCTTCGCCACTTCTTTCCGAATGTCGGCGCAGCCTGCGTCCGCAACGGATGGGTCTCGCTTGTTGGGGCTGGGCGGATGGCTTTCGCCTATCCGGACTTTGCGCGTGACTTGCGAAGTCGCGGGTCCCTCGATCCCGAGCGCGTATGCGTCGCCTGTTCGGCTTGCACACAGATCATGCGCGACGGCGGACGCAGCGGCTGCGTGCCGCGCGACGCCGCTATCTACGAGCCGATCTACAAAGCGGGCCGTGCCGAAGCGGTCGACACGATCCTCGCCATGGCGAAGACGTGCCGGCAATGCAACGATCCGACTTGCGTTTCGGGTTGCCCGGCGCGCGTGAATATCCCGAGGTTCGTCGGCCACATCGCCGACGGCCGCTTCCGTGAGGCGTACGAGACGTTGCGCGAAGCCAATGTGCTGGCAGCGGTCTGCGGATACGTCTGCCCTTCGGAAACGCTCTGCGAAGCCGGTTGCGTCAACGAACACTACACGGAAAGCGTGCCGATCCGGCACCTCCAGCGCTGGGTCAGCCGCAAGGCCGTCGACGAGGGATGGGCTGCCGAACCCCGCCCGCGGGAGACGTCGACCGGGAAACGCGTGGCCGTGCTGGGAGCCGGTCCGGCAGGCGTTTCGGCCGCCGCGGCGCTCGCCTCGCGCGGCCACAAGGTTGTGCTGCTCGATGGGAGCCCGGCTCCTGGTGGAACGGCGGCAGGCACTATTCCGGCAGACCGTTTGCCAGACTCAATTCTCCGCAGGGAAATCGACGACGTCCTCGCTTCCAGCGGTGACGTGGAACGCCGCTACAATGTCTGCTTCGATTCCAACTATGGTCTCGACAATGTTAGAGGCGGTGGCTACGACGCATTGCTCGTCGCCCTCGGGCTCTCCGGCTCGGTACGGCTGAAGACCACGGTGCGGCCGAAGTCCGGCGTTGTGGGTGCGCTCGAGTTTCTGGCTGCCGTAAAGCGTGGCGGCGCGTCGTCCGGAGTGGTCCTGGTCCTCGGAGGCGGCAATACTGCCATCGACGCCGCGCTCTCGGCCAAACGCGCTGGCGCGGACGACGTGTCCATCGTCTACCGTCGCTCATTTGCCGAGATGCCCGCATGGCCCGAAGAGCGAGATCGCGCCATCGAAGCCGGTGTGAACTTCCTCATTCTCACGCAGCCCGTCGGCTACGTCACGGATGAGCAGATGAAGCTCGCGGGCTTGAAAGTCGTCCGTACCCGCCTGAGCGTAGCCGGTAAGGACGGCCGCCGCACCGTAGAACCCGTGCCGGGTTCCGAGCACAGTATGCCTGCCGACCTCGTCGTGGAGGCCATCGGCCAGCAACTCGGCGCCGAGTTGACCGCTGCCCTCGCCGGAATGCGCTTCACCGCCGACGGCCTCATATGGACGAGGAGCGGCTCTTTTGAAACCTCGCTTCCCGGCGTCTTTGCCGCCGGCGACATCATCAACGGCGGAACCACCGTCGTCCAGGCCGTTGGCGAGGGCGCCCGCGCCGCACGAGAGATCGACGCCTGGCTCCGCGAACGGCCATGAGGACACTATTTCCCACCGCTTTTGCCTCCACCCTATGTGTGCTGGCTTCCGCCCTTGCGGTTTCCGCGGCGGAAACCGTCAGCCTCTCCCGCGCTGAGTACGAAGATCGCGCTCGTGCTGCGTGGACGGCGCAGATTCTCGGCGCTCTCATGGGCTTCCGCTTCGAGCACAAACCGGCCTCAACGGAGTGGGTCGACAGGCTGCCGAAGGCTTACGATCACGCGCCCGTCGATGACGACTACTACTACGAGATTGTCGCCCTTCGCGCGTTTGAGAGATACGGCACGGGGTTGACCGTGGAACAGCTCGGCGCTCAATGGAAGGAAAACTCGGCGGGCTCGTGGGGATCTAGCGAACAGGCCCGGCTCCTGCTCTCGCGCGGCGTGCAGCCGCCAGATACCGGCCATCCGCGCTACAACAAGCTCTGGTTCACCATTGGCCCGCAGTTCAGCGGGGATATCTATGGGGTCCTTGCACCCGGCTTACCGAACTTGGCCGGCAGGCTCGCGCGGGACCTGGGCCACATCAACGGCTTTGCCGAAGGAACCGACGGCGGGGTGTTCGTCGCCGGCATGGTCAGCCTCGCCTTCGCGGAAGACAATTCGAAGGAGATCGTGCGCAAAGCGGCGCGCCTCATTCATCCGCAATCGCCGTACCGGCAGTGCCTCGATCTCGTCATTGGCATGGCCGAAAAAGGCGCCGGCCCCCGGGAGATCGCCCAGGCGGTCGAGGATCGGTGGCATATTGAATATCCTGCTACCAATAACGCCGTCGCCAACGGCGGTCTGGTCGCCCTCAGCGTATGGTTCGGCGAGGGAGACTTTCTCAAGACCGTGAACCTCGCTTTCGCGGCCGCGGACTATACCGACGCCGACTGCAACGCCGCCAACGCGGCTGCCGTGGTCGGAGCGATGCACGGAATGAAGGCGCTGCCCCTGGTGCTGGTGGAAGGGATCCACGACCGCATCCGGGGCGACGCGATGGGCGGTGTGCGCCTTACTCCAGCGGTAGATGAAGCCATTTCGGATCTCGCCCGCCGCACCGTTGCCGTAGGTGAGAAGATCCTGAGGGCTGAGGGCGTGCCGGCTGACGGTGACACGCTCTCGATCCCTGCACAGGACGTCGCCACTCAGCCGGCGGAACTATTTTCTCTGGCGGACCTCACTCGCTATTGGAACCCCGGCTGGAAGCTGGAGCGTGTTGGATTTGGCGGAGCAGGCGGCGGACTCGGCGGAGTTCGCGGCATTACGTATCTCGATGGCGATGTGCTGGCGACATATCCACGCGACGAGGTGCGCGGTGCGTTGCTCCGCCGCACCGTCCGTCTCGGTGATCAGTCTTCCCTCTCCGTTCAGGTGGCCGCCGATCCCGGCCGCGCCTGGCAGCTCGATGCGTTCGCCGGAAACGAGCGTGTCCTGAGCAGACTGATTGACGGCGGCCAGGGTAAAGAGCGGGAGTGGCGGCAAATAGACGTCGATCTCTCGCGCTTCGCAAACCGTGAGGTCGAACTCCGCCTCTTCCAGCTGGTTCTCCTCTCAGGCAGCATCCCCGGCAATGCATATTGGCGTGCCCTCGTCGTCTCAGAAGGGCTACCGCGATCCAAATAACGGAGCCGGCCCGACACGAGCACGCACAGAGGACCACCCCTGACCCCCGGCGGCACTCCTGCGTGCCGGCTCACACCCTTCTATCGACAGAGATGGAAAGAACGTGAGGGTTACAATGGCGCGCGTGGGCTTTCTGTTCGTCGGAATCCTCTCTGGCCTCGCGTTTGTATGCTCGCTCCCGGCTCAGCCGGTGCGGCTGGTCCGGCACGAGATTGTCTCGACACGAACGGCTGCGATCAAGGGGGCCGTCCTCGATCTTCGGAAACCGGGTGCCCCGGTTCTCTTGACATGGGGACACGGAGTCGACGCGCACGCACTGCTGACCGGACCAAACCGCGCCATCCTCGCATCAGGTGGGGCATCCTTCCGAGAAGGCGGATGCCTGTTCGACATCGACGGCGACAGCGATCCGGAATTGGTTCTCCTGGAGGCCGGCGGCGATCTCGTCTGGATTCGGCAGAACGGTTCGGTCCGCGGTGTCATAGACACGGGCGTCGATTCGCGCGACGTCGTTCCAGCAACCCTGCATGGCCGCCGCGGCATCCTGTTGGTGCAGAAGCAGGCCCAGGTCCGCTTCTACGAGATCCCGAAGAATGTCCGTGACAAGTGGCCGTACCGCGAGATTTACTCGTTCTACACACCTTCACGGCAGGCGGGTCTCCGCCTTGACGATGTCGACGGCGATGGCCTGCCGGACATCCTCTGCGGCAATTACTGGATCCGATCCCCTGCCTCGTTCGATCTGCCGTGGCGGCTGTTCGCCATCAACACCTGGAGTGAGACCCCGGACTCGGCCATGTTGCGGCTCGCGCTGGCGGATGTCGCCGGGCGTGGCTCCCGGCAGCTAATCGCCGCGCAGGCGGAGGTGCCGGCAGCGCGGCTCGCCTGGTTCGAGAAGCCTCCTGATCCCACGCAGCTCTGGGCGGAACATCGTGTCGGAGGCGTCGCCGGCCTCCGGTTTCTGCAAGGACTGGACGCCGCCGATTTCGACGGCGATGGTCTCGTCGATCTGGCCGCCAGCGAAAACGCCGGCAAAAGATCGCTCCTGTTCCTGCTCCACAACCTCGGCGGAGGATCGTTCAGCACGCAGCGAATCGCTTCAAACTGCCCCGTCTTCTACTTGCGCGCAACAGACGTGAATGGCGACACAAAACCGGATTTGGTCACCGTCGGCCCTGGCGGGGCCGCCTGGTGGGAGAACCGAACTCACTTGCGCAAATAGGCGTCGTCGCCGCGAATCCAGTCCTCCCGCACCGGCGAGAACAGATCGAGGGCAACGCTGTCTTCGAGCGCATCGACGCGGTGAGGAGCGTTTGGTGGAATCTGGATGACCTCTCCGGCCGTCAGAACCCGCTCTTCGCCTGCGATGGTAAAGCGCAGTTTGCCCTGTTGGAGCATACTGATCTGCTCGTTGAAGTGGCTGTGCTCAGGCACGACACCACCCTTCGAGAGATAGATCCGTGCAACGGTCATCGTCTCCGCATGGATCACTTGCCGGGCGATCTGCGGGTTCATCTGCTCCAGCGTCATGTTGCCCCAGTCGTACACCTTCATAGCGGGTGCATTGTATCACGGCGGAGTGGACTCAACGAGATACCAGGATGTATGCTCAACTGCACACAGGAAACCCTAACCCATGCTTGACTCTTTCTCCATCCTCCGAAGACTCATCGTCTTGACATCTCTCTTCGCCCTCGCCGCCGGCGCCCAGGGCGGTAAGACCCGCGGCTGGTGGCCGCAACCGTACAACGTCCAGCGCGACGATGCCGCCGGCAAGCTCGTCCTGTCAACGCCCTACTACACCATCGAGCACGACCTGAAACAGGGTGGCGCTCTCTCGAAAATCGCCCTGACGCATGGGCGCGCAAAGAACCTGCTCGCAAGGCCGGTCGACTCGAGCGTTCAGCTTTCGAGCCCCGAAGGCCGACCCGCATCCGAGCGGGAAGCCCCCACGGCGAACACGTACAGCGACCTTTTCGACGCCTCACCCGACGTCTCGCACAGCAAGGACGGCGACACGGAAATCGTCACGGTGAAAGCATCGCTCGTCGACAAGAACGGTGCATCCTCCGGCGTTACCGTCTCCACCACGTACCGCTACCGGTGGGGCTACATCAAGATTCGCAAGGAGTTTCAGTTCCCCGAAACAAAGCGCACGCGGAACGTCTGTGTGCTCAACACCGTTCTCGATCCAAGCCTTACGGACTACGGCTACCGGCCAAACGTCCGCGAGTTGATGGATCCGGAGCTCTTCAGTTGGCGCGCCGGCCAGATCCGGCAATGGGGCAAGCTTCGCGCCGGAACACACTTCGATCTGCCCGTCCAGGTCCGCATGCTGCCGCGCTATTTTGTCTTCGCGAACCCCGGCGTCGAGGGCATCGAGTGGTTCATGTCCGACAACCTTTATCAGTGGGACTACCAGATGACGGGAGTCCCCGGAACCGGGTGGGCGAACGCCCAGACTTCCACCGACCCGCTCGGCGTCGCCGTCTCTGTGTATCCGGTAATGCTCTCCTCGCGCTACGAGCTTCCGAAGGGTGGCGCTGTGACCCTGAAAGGCTCCTACACGTTCGACTACTACATCGGGTTCCCGGTCCTCGAAGGTCACGCTTACAAGCCGTGGCTCAACCGCTCCTTCGCGGTCAACAAAGGCGAGTGGGTCAGTGAGGAGGAGATCAAGAAGAACGCCGCGGACGGCGTCGTCACCATGCACTTGCACAACGACGGCGATCACCACCGCGACGGCATGTTCTGGCGTGACGGCAGCTACCCGCCGTACCCGCCCGAAGAAATGAAGAAAATGGACGCGGTTCTCAAGACCATCAAGAAGTACGGCATCAAGACCGCACCCTACTTCTCGAACCACGAATTGCACCAGAGCACCGAAGAGTTCAAGAAGCACGGCGAGGAGTGGGGCCGGATCGTGGAAGACCAGAATAACCTTCGGCCGAATTTCTACTACGGCGCTCACATGTGCCTGAAATCCGGTTGGTACGACTTCCTGAAGTTCTCCATCGATCGCGTGCTCAAAAACCACCATTTTGACGGCACGTACTACGACTGGCACATCGCCATGTTCTGCAACAACCCGCGTCACGTCGGCAAGAGGTCGAACGGCGTGTCGGATGAGAAGGGCCTCGGAGCGCCGTCCATCTCTGAGACCACCCACTGGGACATCGACGAGCTGATCGGACTCGCGGAGTGGACCAGACAACGCGTCGGCCCCGACGGCATCATGATTCTCCACAACACACTGGTGCCGATGTTCGCCACCGAGAACTTCGCCAACTACATCGTCGGCATGGAGTTCAGCTACGGCCGCCTGTCCGTCTCCGTTCCGCAGCCGGCGGACGTTCCGCTCGAGTGGCAGTTCGCCGGTGCGCGCCCGCGAACCGTCATCGGCTACGGCACGATCGCCCGCGAGGCCCCAAAACGCTTGCACAGGGCACACGCGCTCCTCACCCTCATGACCTCGGTCGCCCCGTGGCCCGCCGGCGACGAAGCGCTTGATCTCTTCAAAGCCCTAAAGCCGCTTGGTGACATCGATCGCTATCAGTTTGAGGACTATCGGAACGAAGCGGTCAAAGTCGACGACCGGGCGGTGATGCATGCGGTGTACAGCCGCGCGGGCGAGGCGTGGGTGCTCCTTGGCAACGCCCAGCCGCAGCCTGCTGCCGTTCGGGTATCGGTCAACGCCGCGAAATTGCGGAACCCGCTCGCTTCGGTGAAGAAGGCCGAAGTCATCGTTGCTGGTAAGACGGCCACGCTGAAGCCGGCGAAATTGTCAGGCGCGGGCCACAACATCACGGTCCCCGCCGACGACGTCGTTTTGGTCCACCTGACCAACTAAGCTGGCTCATAGAAGCTCAGTGAATTGTCCCCCTGCCGCAGCACACGGGTGCGGCGGAGGCGTCCGTACATTTCTTCGAGCGCGAAGCGTGATGCGTGCTGCACGATCGCGAGCGCCGGCGGCGTCCAGCCCAGGATCTCGAGCGCCTTACCGTACTCCCGTTCCTGCTCGTACGGTGGATCGAGGAATACGACGCTGGCCTCGAAGCGCTCCAGCAGGGCCGTGACGCGTCCGCTGGCAACGGTCGCGCGTTCTGACACACCGAGCGAATCCAGGTTTTCGTGAATCACCCTGGCGGCAGCTCGATTCTGCTCGATGAACACCGCCCGCCGCGCTCCGCGGCTCAGCGCCTCGATGCCCACGGACCCGCAACCGGCGTAAGCATCCAGGAACACGCATCCTTCGATTCGCGGCGCAAGTACGCTGAACAGTGCCTCACGGAGCCGGTCCGGCGTAGGGCGTGTCCGCATGCCTGGTAAAGATTTCAGGCGGCGGCTTCGGAATTCACCCGCAATCACCCGCATCAGGCCACCATCACCAGTCCATAGCGCCGCTGCCAGTGATCGCGCAGGTAGGCGACCGCACGCAGCAATTCCTCCTCCGACGGCGGGCTACCGATGAACGCAGTCGCCTCGGAACGCGCAATCTCCAGAATCTCCGCGTCGCGCAGGATGTTGGCGATGCGCAACGCCGGCAGCCCCGACTGCTTCGTCCCAAAGAATTCACCCGGACCGCGAAGCTTCAAGTCGATCTCCGCGATGTAGAAGCCGTCCGTGGACTCGACCATGGTGCGAATCCTCTCTTTGGCCGCGTCGTTGAGTCTTTCGGTGACGAGAACACAGTAGCTCTGCGACGCGCCGCGGCCGACGCGTCCTCTAAGCTGGTGAAGTTGCGCGAGACCGAAGCGTTCCGCCTGTTCGATCACCATGACGGTCGCGTTCGGCACGTCCACGCCGACCTCGATGACAGTCGTCGAAACCAGAATCTTGATCTCGCCCTTTTTGAACTTCTCCATCACCGCTTCCTTCTCATCTGCGGGAAGACGGCCGTGGAGCAAGCCGACCGCAAGCCCGGGAAAGACCACCTCGGAGAGGTGCTTGTGCATCTTCTGGGCCGCTTTCATGGCTTGCGTCTCCGACTCCTCGATCACCGGGTAGACGACATAGGCCTGGCGTCCGGCATCCACCTGCTGCTTCAGGAAGCTGTACACCAGCTCCACTTTGTCCTCGGTCACGTGTTTGGTGACGATCGGTTTGCGGCCCGGCGGCAGTTCGTCGAGGACCGAAACGTCGAGCTCGCCGTAGATCGTCAGAGCCAGCGTGCGCGGGATAGGGGTGGCAGTCATCACGAGCACGTCGGGATGCGTGCCCTTTTCCATCAATCGCAGCCGCTGCATCACCCCGAAACGATGCTGCTCGTCTACGACCGCCAAGCCGAGCTTCTTGAACTCGACATTCTCCTCGAGCACCGCATGCGTCCCGATGACTACGTGCGCCAATCCTTCGGCCGCCAGTTTCTTAAGCTGTGACTTCTCCCGTGCCGTCGCCGACCCGGTCAGCAGCACTACGACGTAGCCGAGCCCGGAGAAGAGCTTCTTGAAGTAGAGGTAGTGCTGGGTCGCCAGGATCTCTGTCGGCGCGAGTACCGCCACCTGGTAGCCGTTTTCGATGGCCACAATCGCCGCCTCGGCCGCGACGACGGTCTTGCCGCTCCCGACGTCGCCCTGGAGAAGACGGTTCATCGGATGCGGTTCCGCCATGTCGCGAGCGATCTCGCCGAGCACCCTCTTCTGCGCGGCCGTCGGCCGGAATGGTAGCATGCGCTTGATCTTCTGCCGGGCGTTCTCGGATAGCTCGAACCCGATTCCGGTCCTTTTGCGGGCTTTGCTCCGCTTGAGCGCCAGCCCGCACTCCAGCCAGAAGAACTCCTCGAAGATCAATCGGAACTGCGCCGGCGACCGGAACGCATTGAGCAGGCGGAGGTCTTCGCCCGCCGCTGGGAAGTGGATTTGTTGCACCGCCGTCCGCCGGTCCATCAGCTTCAACCGGGCGCGGACGGCCGGAGGCAACGGCTCATCAAGCGCGGGCAGGTTCTCGAGAGCCTTGTAGATCAGCTTCCGGAAGATGCGTGTGGTAATCTTGCCCGCGGCCTCGTAAATCGGCACGATTCGCCCGACATGGAGCGCCGCCTCTCCTTCTTCTTCATCCTCCGTCAGAATTTCGAACTCAGGATGGAGAATCCCGAGCCGCCCGCTGTAGCTGTCGTACTCGATCTTGCCGTAGAGAGCGATCTTCTGCCCTGGCGCGATGACGTCCTTCAGATATCCGCCGTGAAACCACTTCCCCATGAGGATTTCGCGGGAGGAGTCGGTGAAACTGGCCTCGAACAGCCCAAGGTTTCGCCGTTGGAAACCGGAGAGCTTCGTCGTCCGGACCGTGGCGACCACCGTGGCCATCTCACCCGGTGCAAGCTGTACGATCGTTTTGGTGTTGCTGCGGTCTTCGTACCGGAAGGGCGCATACCCGACGAGGTCCTCCACCGTCAGGATGCCCTTGGTTTCGAGCATCGCCGCGCGCGCCGGTCCGACGCCTTTTACGTACTGGACTGGGGTAGAGAGATCCACGGCCGGCAACCGCATACTGACGTTCGTGACTTGGCCGCCTGTCGTTTCCGAGCCGCGACCGGAGCGGTCAGCCCCACTTTCGCTTAAGCCTCGGTCCAATCCGGTCGAGGCTTGCCTCGCCCTAGTGTACAATGCGCGTGATGAAAGCTCTCGTACTTCTCTCCACGCTCTCTGCTGCCGTCTCGATGGCGCAGATCCGCGTCGGCATCATCGGCACCGACACGTCGCATGTCCCTGCCTTCACCAAAGTTCTGAACGACCCAAGTTCGCCGGACCACATCCCCGGCGCCCGCGTGGTGGCGGCGTATAAGGGCGGCAGTCCCGACGTCGAGTCGAGCTACACCCGAGTCGATAAGTTCGCCGAGGAGATCCGCACAAAGTGGAACGTCGAATTGGTCAAAGACATCCCGACGCTGTGCTCGAAGGTGGACGTTGTGCTGCTCGAGAGCGTCGACGGCCGTGTGCACCTGGAGCAGGTGAAACCGGTGATCGCCGCAGGGAGACCCGTGTTCATTGACAAGCCGCTCGCAGCAACCCTCGATGAGGCTCGCGAGATCGCGCGGCTGGCGAAACAGGCGGGCGTTCCGTGGTTCAGCACGTCGAGCCTCCGCTACAGCGAAGTCGCCACCTCGATGAAGTATCCCGACGCCAAGGGCGTGATCACGTGGGGACCCGGCCCGACCGAGCCCCATCACTACCTCGACCTCTCCTGGTACGGCATCCACGCCGTCGAGATCCTCTACACACTAATGGGCCCTGGATGCGAGGAGGTTTCCCGTACGTCCTCGCCGGACGGCGACGTCATCGTCGGCCGCTGGAAGGACGGGCGCACCGGCACAGTTCATTCGCTGCGCACTTCGAGCGAGTACGGTGCGGTCGTGTTCCGTCCGAAGCAGATCGAGCAGAGCCGACCCGACATGAAGTCCGGCTATGCGCCGATGCTGCGGGAGATCGTGAAATTCTTCCAGACAAAGCAACCGCCCGTGCCGAACGAGGAGACTCTCGAGCTCTTCGCCTTTATGGATGCGGCCCAGCGCAGCAAGGAAGCGGGCGGCAAACCGGTGCGGCTGCGGTAACGGCCAGCCACGGGAGCAAGGAGAGCTCTTCTGATGACCAGACGGGAATTCGGTGAGTGGATGATGGCGTCGGGCGTGCTGGCCAGCACCCCCCTAAAGGCCCAGGAGACGGTGGAAGCGACGGGATCCCACATCGGCAACCTCTATCCGTTCGTTCAGAAACAGGCGGACCAGTCGAAGCTCGAGCTTTCCTTCCTGCGGCCGGAGTTTCGCAACCTGAAACAGTGGAAGTCGCGGGCGCGGGCGCGCGTTTTCGAGCAGATGTTCTACTCGCCGCCCCCGGTGGACCCCGTGCCGCGCCAGATCCGCCGCACGGACCGCGGCGACTACATCGAGGAATATCTCAACTTCCAGACCACGCCCGATATCCGCGTTCCGGCCTTCGTGCTCGTGCCGAAGAACGCGAAGCTCCCGGCGCCGGGCATCGTCGCGCTGCACGACCACGGCGGCTTTTACCTTTGGGGTAAGGAAAAACTCGTCCCGCAGGACGGCGAGCACCCGGCACTGACCGAATTCCGGAAGCGTTACTACGGCGGGCGGAGTGTCCCCGTCGAGCTCGTCCGGCAGGGCTACGTAGTCATCGTCATTGACATGTTCTACTGGGGCGAGCGCCGGATGCTCCTCGACGACGATCCGCCCGACTTCCGTGAGCGTCCCTCGTCAATGCCCCAGGAGCGGATCAACGAGTTCAATCGCCGCTCCGGCCAGAATGAACAACTTGTGGCGCGGAGCCTGTTCACCGCCGGCATAAGCTGGCCTGGCGTGCTCCTCTGGGACGATATCCGCACGCTGGACTACCTCGCCTCACGGCCCGAGGTGGACACCAACCGCCTCGGCTGCGTCGGTCTTTCCGTCGGCGGCTACCGCAGCTTCCTGCTTGCCGCCCTCGATGAGCGGATCAAAGCGGCCGTGGACGTGGGCTGGATGACCTCCTTCGCCTCCCAGATCCGAACCCAGGTAATCCACTCCGTAGGCCTCACGTTTCATCTCGTCGGGCTTTACCGGTATCTCGACCTTCCCGACCTGGCCGCCCTGATCGCGCCCCGGTCCCTGATGGTCGTCAACGGCTCGAAGGACACCCTGTTCGCGCCCGGCGGAGTGAAGGCGGCGTTCGAGAAGATCGACCGAATCTACCGGAAAGCCGGCGCTCCCGACCGCCAGCGCTGCCGCCTTTTCGACGTGCCTCACGAATTCAACCTCGAGATGCAGGCCGAGGCCTTCGACTGGCTCAAGCGTTGGGTGTAGGATCGCTTACGGTACAATAACTGGTTCATGTCCAACCTGTTGGAGGGCAAAACTGCCCTTGTCCTGGGAGTCGCCAACAAGTGGAGCCTTGCGTACTCGATCGCCGAGGCGTTCCGCCGGGAGGGTGCCCGCGTCTTGCTCACCTACCAGGGTGAGCGCCAGCGAGCGACCGTCGAGGCGCTTGGGGCGGAACTCGGTGCCGCCCGCATGCTCGCCTGCGATGTCACCCAGGACCAGGAACTGGAACGGCTTATTGAGACCCTGCGCGCCGAGGACGGCCGGCTTGATGCTGTCGTCCATAGCATCGCCTTCGCCAACAAGGAGGATCTGACACGTCCGTTCGTCGAGACCTCGCGCTCCGGTTTTCTGTTGGCCCATGAGGTGAGCGCCTACTCGCTGGTTTCGGTGGCCCGTGCAACCGCCCCACTCATGGCCGGCGGCGGCTCCCTCATTACGCTTACCTACCTCGGCGCAACCCGGATAATCACCAATTACAACGTGATGGGCGTCGCCAAGGCGGCGCTGGAATCGGCGATGCGGTACCTGGCAGGCGAGCTCGGCGCCTCCGGCATTCGCGTGAACGCTATCTCCGCCGGCCCGATCAAGACCGCCTCGGCCCGGGCCATCAAGGATTTCTCCTCGGTGCTCGATTTCGTCGCACAAAGGGCGCCCCTACGGCGCAACACCGAACCGGCTGAGGTCGCCGACGCCGCCGTCTTCCTCGCCAGTGACCTCGGGCGGGGCGTCACCGGCAACATCCTGTTTGTGGACGCGGGATTCCAGATCGTTGGTCTGTAGCTTGAGAGTGCATTGACAGTGCTTTTTCACCGTCTTTATGATGAAAGTTCAGCTACGGGAGTTCGTTGATGCGGCACTCCCGGAAACGCCCGACAACTTCCGGAAATCAATATGATCAAAGTCGAAGGTCTCACGAAGCGATACGCTCGTAACGTCGCCGTTGACAATATCTCGTTCGAGGTCGACAAAGGCAGCATCGTCGGCTTCCTCGGCCCGAACGGCGCAGGCAAGACGACGACGATGCGCGTTCTGACCTGCTTTCTTCCCCCGACCGCCGGTGGCGCAGAGGTCGCCGGCTTCGACGTGATGAAACAGCCGCTCGAAGTGAAGAAGCGCATCGGCTATCTGCCCGAGGCGCCGCCACTGTACCCCGAAATGGAGGTCGTCGAGTACCTCAACTTCGTCGCCAACCTCAAAGGTATTCCGCGAGGAGAGCGAAAGCAGCGGGTTGACAGCGTCACCGAGCGCTGCGCGATCGGGGACGTTTCGACAAAGCTGATCGGCAAGCTCTCCAAGGGCTACCGCCAGCGCGTCGGGCTCGCACAGGCGATCATCCACAACCCTGACGTTCTGGTGCTCGACGAGCCCACCGCCGGCCTCGACCCCAAACAGATCCTTGAGACCCGCGACTTGATCAAGCAGCTCGCCGGCGACCACACCATCATCCTGAGTACCCACATTCTGCCCGAGGTGGAACAGACCTGCGAGAAAGTGATCATCATCAGCAAGGGCAGGCTGGTTGCCACCGACTCCGTGCAGAACCTCACCAGCAGGCTGCGCGGCGCCGAAGCCATCGCCGTGGAGGTGGAGCCGCGAGACACTGCCCCGCTCGACACCGTTCAGGTGCGCCAGCGGCTGGAGCACGTTCCGGGCGTGAGCCGCGTCGTCGCCAAAGAGAGCAAGGAAAACCGGTGCATCTTCGAGGTGGAGAGCCTCCAGGGGCGCCACATCCGAGCCGACCTGGCCCGGGCGGTCGTGGAGGCCGACTGGAACCTGAACGAGCTGCGGCCGGTGGCGTTTAGTCTCGAGGAAATCTTCCTTCAGTTGACATCGGCCGACCGGGCAGCCGAGGGAGGTGAGAAGTGAGAAACGTCTGGACCATCTATCGCAAAGAACTCAAGAGCTATTTCGCGTCACCGATCGCCTACCTGCTGATGGCGGTATTCGCGCTGATCTTCGGCTACTTCTTCTATGTCGCGACTGCCATCTTCGTTAGCCGCGGCATGGAGTCCCAGATGATGGGCCGTGGATTTCCCATGGACGTCAACGAATGGGTGATCCGCCCGCTCATGATGAACGTCAGCGTCATCGGCCTCTTCATGATCCCGATGATCACCATGCGGCTCTTCGCCGAAGAGAAACGTTCCGGCACAATCGAGTTGCTCATGACTTCGCCCATCCGAGACGTTGAAATAATCCTCGGCAAGTGGCTGGCAGCGCTCACTCTGTACGCCTCGATTCTCGGACTCTCGATGATCAACGTCGCGGTCCTGTTCCTGTATGGCAAGCCCGACTGGAAGCCGATCCTCGTCGGCTATCTCGGGCTGCTGCTGCAAGGCGGATGCCTGCTGGCCGTGGGAACCTTCATCTCCACGCTGACGCGTAACCAGATCATCGCCGCCGGCGCCACCTTCGCCGCCTGCCTGCTGCTCTGGATTTTGGACTGGGTCAGCGCCTATGAAACCGCCGCTTGGGCCAAAGTCTTGTCCTACATGTCGGTGGTGACCCACTTCGAGCCGTTCTCAAAAGGAGTGCTGGACACCAAGGACGTGATCTTCTATCTGTCTGTAATGTTCCTCGGCCTGTTTCTCACCGCGCGGTCGATGGAATCTCTGCGTTGGAGGGCGTAAATGACATTCGACTGGCTGAAAGCACGACAAACGAAATACACCGCTTACCTCACGCTCTACCTCGCGGTGATCCTTGCAGTCCTGGGGGCGGCCAACTGGCTCGCCAACCGCCACAACAAGTCCTTCGATTCAACGGCGAACAAACGGTTCAGCCTCTCGGACCAGACCGAGAAGGTCGTCAAGAATTTGAAGCAGGACGTTAAGATCGTCTACTTCGACCGCACCTCCGACTTCACCCGCGCCCGCGACCTCCTCGACAGATACGACAACCTCTCCGCCAAACTGACCGTCGCCTACGTGGACCCCGACCGGAAGCCGCAGATCGCAAAATCCGAGGGCGTGCGTAACTACGGCACCATCTTCGTCGAGACCGCCGGCAAGCGGGAGGAGGCGAAGAGCGTCAGCGAGGAGGAAATCACCGGCGCACTCATCCGCGCCCTGAAGGGCGGCGCGCGCAACGTTTGTGTCGTCTCCGGCAGCGGCGAGCACAGCCTCGACGACACCGAACGCAGCGGCTACTCTGGTGTGAAAGAGCTGCTCGAAAAGAACAACTACAAAACCCGCATCGTTTCGCTGCTCGAAAAACCCGAAGTCCCGAAGGACTGTACCATCCTGATGGTCGGCGGTCCGCGGTTTGACTACGTGGACGCCTCGGTCAACGCCATCCGCGCCTTCGTCGAAAACGGCGGCCGCGTTCTGCTGATGATCGACCCGCCGCTGAAGATGGGAAAAGAGGACATCGCAGATAATGCCGCTCTCTTGAAGGTGCTGGAAAGCTGGGGCGTAACGCCGAACAAGGACCTTGTACTCGACACGAGCGGCATCGGACAGCTCTTCGGCTTGAGTGAAGTCGTTCCGCTGGTGACCAGCTATGAGTCTCACCAAATCGTCCGGGAGATGAAGGAGATCGCGACCGCGTTTCCGATTGCTCGCTCACTGGAGGTGAAGTCCGGTGACAAAACCACCGTCGAGAAGCTGTTCTCCACATCCGGCAACAGCTATGCCACCTCGAGCCTGAGTTCCAGCGAAATCCGCATCAATCCGGCCAAAGACAAGAAGGGCCCCCTCACCCTCGCCGCGGCGGGCACGTACCGCACCGGAAAAGAGGGCGGCGACGGCCGTTTCGTGGTGGTCGGTTCGTCGGGCTGGGCAGCCAATAACATCCTGCGATTCAACGGCAACCGCGACTTGTTAGTCAACATGATGAATTGGCTCTCCTCGGACGAGGACCTCATCTCCATTCGTCCCAAGGAACCGGACGACCGCCGATTGACTCTTACCCGTCGGCAAATGTCGACGGTATTTTACTCGAGCGTCGTCGGGCTGCCTCTCGCGGTGGTGCTGGCAGGGATGTGGGTCTGGTGGCGGAGGCGGTAAACGATGCGAATTCGCGGGCTGCTCATCGCTGTTGTGGTGCTGGCGGCGCTGGCCGGCGGCGTCTACTGGTCGAACAAAGTGAAGAAGGCGGAGGAGGGCAAGCCTTCTCCTGATGCGCCGCCGAAGGTTCTCTCCATTCCGCAGGACCAGTTCCAGCAGATCGAGATTCATAAGGGCGGCGTGGATGCCCTGACACTACGTAAAGACGATGCCGGGAAGTGGCAAATGGTCTCACCGAAACAGTTGCCCGTGGACCAGGATGCCGCGAGCAGCCTCGTCTCGAGCCTGTCCTCCCTTGACTCCTCACGGCTGGTCGAGGAAAAGTCCGCCGATCTCGCGCAATTCGGACTGGCGAGTCCGTCTCTGGAAGTGAACGTCCGTCAAAAAGACGGCAAGGTGACCAAACTTCTCGTCGGCGATGAAAGCCCCGCCGGGGGTGGCCACTTTGTCAAACTGGACGGTGATCCCCGCGTCTTTACGATCGCCTCCTACAACAAGACCAGCATCGACAAGACCCCCGCCGACCTGCGTGACAAGCGCCTGATGACCTTCGACTCCGACAAGCTCACACGAGTCGAGCTCAAGGCAAAAGGTCAGTCGATCGAGTTCGGCAAGAACAACCAGAACGAGTGGCAGATCATCAAGCCGAAGCCTTTGCGGGCCGACGGCGGACAGGTGGAGGAACTCGTCCGGAAGCTGAAAGACGCGCGGATGGAAACCACCGTCAGTGATGCGGACACAAAGAAGGCCGCTGCCGCGTTTCCAGGCGCCAAACCGGTCGCCGTTGTCCGCACGACGGATGCCGCCGGCACGCAGGAACTCGACGTCCGCAAGGACAAGGATAACAACTACTACGCGAAAACCTCCGTCGTCGAGGGCGTCCAGAAGCTGACAACCTTCGTCGGCGAAGGGCTCGACAAAGGCCTCGACGATTTCCGTAACAAGAAGCTGTTCGATTTCGGCTTCCACGATCCGAGCAAGCTGGAAATCCGCGATGGTGGCAAGCAGGTCGTCTATCAGAAGACGGGCGACAAGTGGATGTCCGGCTCGAAGCAGATGGATGGCCCAAGCGTCCAGGCGCTCGTGGATAAGCTGCGCGACCTCTCGGCAATCAAGTTTCTCGAACAGGGATCCGGCAGCACCGTCTTCGAAGCGGCCGTGACCTCGAACGAAGGTAAGCGGTTGGAAAAGGTGATTGTCTCCCGGCAGGGTGACGGCTTCCTCGCCCGCCGCGAGAACGAGCCTGCGGTGTACGAACTAGACGGCAAGGCGGTCGAGGAGTTGCAGAAGGCCGCCGCGGCAGTCAAGGAGCTTCAGCCGCCCAAGAAGGAAGAAAAGAAGAAGTGACCCGGTGAAAGCAATAGACGGTCTTCTCACCGATCTGTACGAGTTGACGATGTCGGCCGGCTATTTTCAGGCCGGCAAGTCGGAAGAGAAGGCCACGTTCGAGCTGACCGTCCGGAGGCTGCCGAAGAAGCGGAATTTCGTCATCGTCGCCGGCCTCGAGCAAGTTGTTGAGTACCTGCTCGAGCTTCACATCACCGGCGGCGAGATCGACTACCTCCGCCGCCTTCCCCAGTTCGCCAATGCGCCCCAAGGTTTTTTCGAGCGGTTGCGCGATCTGCGCTTCACCGGGGATCTGTTCGCCGCCCCCGAGGGAACCGTCTTGTTCGCCGGCGAACCGGTGCTGAACGTCCGCGCTCCGCTGATCGAAGCCCAGATCCCCGAAACGTACCTGCTGTCGATGATCGGCTACCAGTCGATGGTGGCTACCAAGGCCGCCCGCATTGTAGAAACCGCCCGTGGGCGCGGTGTGGTTGAGTTCGGTACCCGGCGGGCGCACTCGCCCGAAGCGGGTGTCCTCGGCGGACGAGCCGCCTACATCGGCGGCTGCGTCGGCACAAGCAACACGCTTTCTGGATACCGGTTTGGCATCCCTGTCTATGGAACGGCCGCTCACTCTTGGGTGCAATCGTTCGTCGACGAATCGGAGTCTTTCCGCGAGCTTCAGAAACTGCTCGGCGCTTTCACTATCTATATCGTGGACACGTACGACACGCTCGAAGGCACCCGCCGCGCGGCGGCTCTGGGAAAACCGATCCAGGGCATCCGTCTCGACAGCGGCGATCTCGGCGCGCTTGCGCGCCAGGCTCGGGTCATCCTCGACGAAGCAGGTCTGCCCGACGCGAAAATCATGGCCAGCGGGGACTTGGACGAATACAAGATCCGCAAGCTGGTCAATGAGGGTGCGCCGATCGACTCCTTCGGCGTCGGCACGGAACTGGTCACGTCCGCCGACGCACCCAACCTCGGGGTCGTCTACAAAATGGTGGAGGTCGAGAACGGCGGCGTCAAGCGCTACACGGCCAAGTTCAGCGAGGACAAAGTGACACTTCCCGGCGCAAAACAGATATTCCGTTACCCGGACCGTGACGTGATCGGGCGAGCATCGGAGTGCCCGCCGTCTGCGAGTCAGGTGGAGGCGCTCGTGCGTCCGGTGATTCTCGGTGGGAGCCTGGTCGAGCCGCTGCCCGGCGCGGCTGCCGTCCGCGAGCGTGCCGCTGAATCCCTCCAGCGGCTGCCCAAAGCGTGCCGGCGCCTTCGCGCTCCCAAACCGTACCACATCGAGCACAGCGCGAAACTGCTCGCGCTCGCGGAGCAGTCCCGCAAAGGCCTGACGGTCTAGGCTGGAGAAGTGCCCATGACCACGGTATTCTTTGACATCGACACCCAGAACGACTTCATGCTTCCGTCAGGAGCGCTATACGTGCCGGGCGCCGAGGCGATCCTGCCCATGATCGCGCGCTTGAACCGCTATGCCGTGCACCACGGCATCATTGTCGTCTCCACCACCGACGCGCACGATGAGAACGATCCGGAGTTCCGGCAGTGGCCTCCGCACTGTGTGGCCGGAACGATCGGGCAGCAGAAACCCGCCGAAACCTTGCTCGAGCGCCGCGCCGTCATCCCGACGACGCCCGGAGTCTACGAAATTGACGGCGCACAGCAGATCATCGTCCAGAAGCAGGCGCTCGACCTCTTCACCAATCCCAACCTGCCTGCGCTGCTGGAGCGCGCCTCCCGTTACGTGGTCTACGGGGTTGTGACGGAGTACTGCGTTCGCTGTGCCGTGCTCGGGCTGCTTAAGACCGGAAAGCCGGTGGAAATGGTGACCGACGCGATCCGAACTCTGAAGGATGACGACGGTCGCCGGACGATCGAAGAGTTCACCGCTGCCGGCGGCGTCCTCACGACCGCCGAACGCGTCTGCGCGGGTTGAGAGTGGCTGTCGAGCTTCAGCGGTGGCACAGGCTTCGGCCTTTGATGGTCGATGCTCTCAGCGGGTTTTTCAGCACCCTGTCCAGGCTGTGGAGGGATTCACCCTTCCGGCAATTCCACCGGCTTGGCGCTGCGCCACAGCCGCTCGAGATCGTAGTAGACGCGGGCCTTCTCTGAGAAGACGTGAACAATGAAATCGCCGTAGTCGGCAAGCACCCAGTCGGCGTTGTCGTACCCTTCCAGACTCATAGGCAGTTCGCCCCGCCGCTTCAGTTGAATGTTGATCTCGTCGCTGATCGCCTGGATCTGGCGCGGGTTGGTCCCGGTACAGATCACGAAGAAATCGGTGAAGGAGGTGATCTCGTGAAGGTCCAGTACCCGGATGTCAACGGCTTTCTTCGATTCTGCGGCGCGGACCGCCGCCAGCCACAAAGGGCTCGCCAATTCGGAGTTTTCGTCTTCGGGCTTCCCAGTCTCGTGCGCCTGCTTGTCGGATCTCACTCTGCTCAGGATCTGCTCCTGCCGAGTATCGTACTACAATCGGGAATTCGATTGATTTGCCATGCCTCAGCCTTCGTTTCGAGTGCTGATTACTGCCGAACGGATTCAGGAGAGAATCTGCGAGCTTGGCGCCCGGATTGATGCGGACTACCCTGAGGGACCCGTCTACCTCGTCGCCATCCTCAAGGGTGCATGTTTCTTCCTCTCCGACCTTGCCCGCGCCATCACCCGCCCTGCGCGGATCGACTTCATCGGCATTTCGAGCTACGCAAAGGGAAAGACCAGCTCCGGCGAAGTCAAGCTCACCAAGGACCTCGACTCGTCGATCGAGGGCGCCCACGTGCTGATCGTCGAGGACATTGTCGACTCTGGGATTACCTTGAACTATCTGCTGAAGGTACTGTCGCAGCGCAAGCCGCGCAGCCTCCGCATCGCCGCACTTCTCGACAAGCCCTCACGGCGAATCCAGCCCGTCGACGTCGCCTATTCGGGCTTCCAGATCCCCGACGAGTTCGTCGTCGGCTACGGCCTGGACTACGCCGAGGACTACCGCAACCTCAAGGACATCTGCGTGATCGAGTAGTCGCCTTTTCTTTGTGCCTTTGTGCCTTCGTGGTTTGCAGTCCGGCTGCGACCCTACCTCTCCCCGTCTCAGCTCTTCTGCGGCTTCGGCGTCTTGTCCGTGCTCGGCGGCAAGACCGGCTCCTTGATGTAATCGCCCGGCACTTCTCCAGTGAGCGTCTTCAGCCAGGCCACGATGGACGCGATCTCTTCCTGCGTCATTTGTTTGCCGAGTTGGTACTCGGCCATATGGCTGACCGCTTCGTCGAGCGTCTTTATTGAGCCGTCGTGGTAGTAGGGGCCGGTCCTCTCGATGCCCCGCAGCGAGGGCACCTTGAACATCATCTTGTCGCCTTCCTGTTTGGTGACCTTGAACCGTCCCTCGTCGCTCGTGTCAGGCCACGGCTTCACCACGCCGATCTTCTGGTACATCTGCGCACCCACATACGGGCCTGCGTGGCAAGCCTGGCAGCCGGCCTCCATGTATTTGTTGAAGCCGGCCTTCTCCACGTCGGTCAGCGCGGTCTGGTCACCCTGAAGAAACTTGTCCCATCGCGACGGCGCGACCAGTTTCCTCTCGAAGGCGCCGATCGCCTTCGCCATGTTGTCGAACGTGACCGGGTCTTTGTCGTCCGGGAAGGCTCTCTTGAAGGCTTCCACGTATCCCGGCATCGATTTCAGCACCGCAACCACCTGCTTGTTGGAGGTCATGGCCATCTCTACCGGATTCATCACCGGCCCCTTCGCCTGTTCTTCGACGTCCGGAGCTCGGCCGTCCCAGAATTGGACGAAGTGGCCGGCGGCGTTGAAGACGGTGGGAGAGTTCCTGTCGCCCCGCTTGCCGAGGTGACCCTCGGACGTCTCCTCGCCATCGACGCCGAAATTGTCAAGCTTGTGGCATGTGTTGCAGGATACGTCCTGCCCCTTGGACAGTCGCTTGTCGTAATACAACATGCGGCCGAGGGAGATCTTTTCCTCCGTGAGAGGGTTGGAGGCCGACTCCATGACCGCGGGCAGCGGCTTGAACATCGCGAGTTTCGCGGTGTCAACCTCGACTTTTTTCGGGGCGCTCGTGCAGGCGGCGAGCAGAGCGAACGCCGCGCACGCCGCCAGGATCTTCCAGAGGAGCGTGTGTTTCATTGCGTGTTCTCCTTTTTCGAAGGCGGTTTTGACAAACCGGACCGAAATATCCTTATATCACGCCCGGAGCACTCGCACCGGGCAGAATCTTGGGCGCCCTCGCAAACGTGAGTCGTGGCGATTGAGTGCAGGACCAGGCTTCCGGCTTGACTGCCGAGACGCACCATTTTGGTGCATACTGATGATATGGGGTCCGTAAACAAGCCGGTCCGGCAGAGCGTCACCTTGCCATCCAAGGTTGCCGTACAGGTTCGCCGGATGGCCAGAAATCGCCGGCTCAGCGCTAATCGGATGTTGGTGGAACTCATCGAGAACGGCATCGAAGCAGAGAAGCAAAAACAACGGGAATTCTTCGAGCTTGCCGAGCGTTTCCGCGATGCCACCGATCCCGATGAGGTCAAGCGCCTTGGCGACAAACTCGGCCGTCTGGTATTTGGTGACTGATGCCGAAGATGGAGAGTTGGGACAAGTTTCCCGCCGCGGTCCGGCAACACTTGATCGAGCGAATGCGTGACAGGGAGATCAGTGTCTCGGACCTGAACCAGCTCCGTCTCTGGGTCGAATCAAAGCCGGAGGTGCCGGAGGGTGACTGGTACAAGGACTTCGGCTCATTCAAGGTCTGCGGAAAAGGCTCGTTTCCGAAAACGTTTCTCCTCCGTGGTCAACCCGCCAAATGTCTGGCCCTCTGAGTGGCGCCCCGATCGGCCAGGCCCCCTACTTCTTGCTGGGGTTAATCATGATGTGCGCGCCCGCGGTCCCGGGGTACATCAGCCATGGCGCGTTCTCGGCGGGCTTGGTCGACAGTCCCGTCGACTCCGGCGTGGCGAAGGGCACGTAGATCACCCAGCGCAGATAGGCGTCGGTCACCTTCCCGGTGGCGGCATCGAAGCCGGTTCCGGTGAGTACGTAAAGCGTCCGCGGCTCGCGCGGCATGGCGAGTTTCCCCTCGGCAACCTCCTTCCAGCGGACCTCGTTGCGCTCTTTCCCACCGATCTTCTGGGCAGCCAGCTCGCGCCCGCGCGCCATGTAAGGTTCAAGATCGCGGTGGTAACAGGCGGCGCTGAACGACTTCTGGCCCGGGTCGCTGGCAAGACAGATGAGATCGTTCTTGCCCTCGCGGAGCGTGACAAGCGCCCCCTGCGCGTTGTAGCCGAGAACGGCCGCTCCAGAGCGAAGTTCCTCCGGCGCGGCAAGGACGGCGGAAGCGATCTGCTCCGCTGGGGTGGGCACGTCCGAGGCAGCACACAGCCCAACCGCCAGGAGCCCGGACCAAAGCAGCATTTGGGTCGTTTTCACATCGAATCCTTTCCCCGAAAACCCTTATACGCCGCTCGCGAGGGGAGGATAGCCACAGAACCGCGCTCCCCATTGCCCGCGGTCGTCGTTAGCAGCTATTTTACAGCGGAAGGAATGACCGCTTTGCGAATGATGTTAGACTCATGCTCATCGGAAATGTCTGGTATCAGCGCTTCAGGCCGCCGGATTGGTGTCGTTTTGTTTCAACTCGGAGGTCCGGATTCCGTCGACGCCGTCGAGCCATTTCTTTACAACCTGTTTAGCGACCCGGATATTATCGACTTCCCGTTGGCCTCGATCGCCCGGCGGCCCCTGGCGCGTATGATCGCCCGAGCCCGCGCGCATCACGTAAGTCGCCATTATGCGGAAATCGGAGGCCGTTCGCCGATTCTCGAAGTGACGCTGCGGCAGGCCGCTTTGCTGGAACGCGAACTGCGGCGCAGTCTCGACGCACGCGTGGTGGTCGCGATGCGTTACTGGCATCCGCTCACAGGCGAAGCGATGGAGGAACTCCGAAAGCACGCGCCCGATGAAGTGGTGTTGCTGCCCCTATACCCGCAATACTCGCGAACCACCACGGGCAGCAGTCTGAATGAATGGAACCGCCTTTCGCGTCTGTCGGACACTTGGCGTCCAAAGGTACATCTGGTCCGCGAATACCACGCCGATCCGGATTTCATCGATGCTCTCGTCGCAGCGGTGAACGAGTCCCTGGCAGGATTCCCGCACCCGATCACGGAACTGGACTTCCTGTTCAGTGCTCACAGCCTGCCCCTCTCCGTTGTCCAGGCGGGTGATCCGTACCAGGAGCACGTTGAGCGCACCTGCGATCTGGTATGGGCGCGGGGAGGTTGGCCGGGCAGGCGCCACCTCTGCTACCAGAGCAAGGTGGGCACTTCCAAGTGGCTGGGACCATCAATGGAAGAAGCCATTGAGCGCCTGGCGGCGGAGGGCGCCCGTCATGTCCTGGTTGTCCCCATTTCATTCGTTTCGGACCACGTGGAAACCCTGTACGAGATCGGCATCGAACACCGGGAACTGGCCGAGCGTTTAGGCATCGCGGATTTCCGCCTTATGGCCGGCCTCAACTGCTCGCCGCACTTCATCGCCGCCTTGGCAAAGTTGGTGCGGCAGCGCCTGGCCGTCAGCGTCTAAGCAGTTTCCGAACCGTGACGGAAAGGAGCGGTCAGTCTCTTTCGGCCCGCGGCTCGGCTGATACGCAACTAAGGGGTTGCATATTGCAGGGCACTTGGGATATTATGCAACCTGGAGGTTGCGCAATGACGCTTACGGACTTGAGCCGGATTGATCGGGCGATCCAGATCCAGGCGCCACCCGACCGCGTTTGGCGTGCGCTCACCGACGCCCGGGAGCTATCGGCTTGGTTTCAGGTGACCATCGAGGGCAGCATGGAGCCAGGCAACGAAGTGTGGATGACCTCTGTCCACCCGGAGCACCAGGGTCAGCGTTTTCGTGTGTGGATTGTGGAGATGACGCCGGCCCGCCGGGTCGTCTGGCATTGGCATCCGGGCGAGGTGGATCCCAGTGTGGACTACTCCCGCGAGCCGCGAACCACCGTCACTTTCACGCTGGAGCCGGCAGCCGGCGGAACACGGCTCAGTATCTCAGAGACGGGTTTCAACGAAATCTCCCTCGCGCGCCGGGCAAAGGTCTATGGCGACAACGCCCAGGGCTGGACGGAAGTGGTCGTCTGGCTGCAAAAGTATGCCGAAACGGGTGGTTGAGCGGAATCTGGCGGGCGTCGCGGTCATGTTCGCGGCACTCGGTGATGAGACGCGCCTGCTGTTGCTGAGGCGGTTGTCGCAAGGTGGGCCGGCCTCGATCTCGGTGCTGGCGGATCGCTTCCGCCTGACTCGCCAGGGAGTGACAAAGCACCTTCATGTTCTCGCGGACGCTGGAATCATCGACGGTCACCGCGCGGGCCGGGAGCATATTTGGGCACTGAATCCGACGCGACTCGCGGAAGCCCGCCGTCACCTCGACGTGATCGCCCGCGGTTGGGACGACGCTCTCACCCGCCTGAAAACGCTTATCGAGGGCGACTAGCCCCCACCATTCCGGATTCGCCCTCGGTAGCGTGGCTCTTTGCCGGCGCTGGCCACGCTTGAGGGCGTCCCCCATTTCGGCCTCCTCGCGCTGTTCCTCACCGGCGCGCCGAGAGGCTCGACACTGCCTTGTGGGAAGATCCGGCAAGCACTTTCGATGGGTCGTTGGCATTCCGTGAGTTGGAGCTCATCCGATCGGCGGCCAACTGCCGGTTTGCTCAATGGCGCGCCGCAGGATCAGTAAACGCCAGGCGACAAGGCAGGATGATTGAATGGGCTGTCGTGACGGCTGGTCCGTCCGGTCTTTACGCAACGACCGATTGCGCACCAGAAGACAGTCGCCGGAAAGAGGTGAAGACGCGCCCACTGCAAATCGAAAAGAGTTTGAGACGCCAGCTCAGCCAGCCGTCCCAAAAGAGCGCATCTGAGACGCTCCGCCAACGATCGTGGCCGGCGATGTCGGCGCGCTTCCGGGCAATTATCGACCGAAAACGGTAGCCGCGATCCAGGTGCCTATTTTGTCCAGGGCTGATGGGGAAATCGTCTCTTCGATCTGCCCGTATTCGCGGAAAGCGCCAGTTTTGGCGGTCTGGAGGAGATGATTCAGGCCGGGTATTTCAACGGCTTCAAAGTGCTTGTTGCCCCCATCTTGCAAGGCTTCGCGGATCGCCGGCAGATTCAGCTTGGGAGGGACCTGAGTATCCTTCTCTCCGTTGATCGCCAGTACCGGACAGGAGAGTCTGCGCAGGGCCGGAGCTGGATCATAGGACAGGAAATAGCGGTACCACGGCGAGGTCATCTGACTATAAGCAACGTCGGCCTGCCGCCCCAAAAGATCCTTGAACTTCTGTTTCAGGACGGCTTCATCCTTCTCCTTCATCAGCAGGTCGAGAATCTCACGCTCTTTGACCCCGGCCTGGACAGCCTGTTCGTGCGGCATTCCGGCGGCTTCTCCGCCCGCCACCGTTTGAGCTACGATGATCTGGTCGCCCGGAACGCCGGGACCGGCCATGAGAACGACAAAGGCTACGTCTTTGCTACGTGCGGCCACCATCGGCGCGATGACGCCGCCTTCGCTGTGGCCGATCAAGCCGATCTTGTGTGGATCAATCTCGCGGCGGGTCTTGAGGTAAGCCAGAGCGGCTTCGGTGTCGGTGGCGAAGTCGGCGGTGGTGGCGGTGGCGAAGACGCCGCCGGATTTTCCGGCGCCGCGATCGTCGGAACGAAGCACGGCGATGCCCTTGCGAGTCAGGAAGTCAGCCAGCACCAGGAAGGGCTTGTGCCCGAGCAGGCTTTCATCGCGATCCTGCTGGCCCGACCCGGTGATCAGAATGACCGCAGGAAACGGGCCTGGCCTGTTTGGTATCGTCAGGGTTGCGCCGAGCTTGATGCCGGCGGTGCGGTTCTCGTAAACGAGGTCTTCTTCGCGGTAGGGATAGGGTTGGGTGGGGTTCTGCGGCCGCCGAGGCTCGGCCAGAACTTCCGTGCCGGCTCGTTTGAAATTCAAGGGAAAAGATTCGCGTTGCGTAAACGTGCCCTCAATGGCGGTAAAGTCCTTGTTCACCGTGCCTTCGTAGTGGATTGCCGCCAACGCGAAGGTCAGCTTGGACTCTTTGAGTTCTATGGAACGGATTGGGATCCCTTTGGCATTCTGATCGAGGCTGTCCATAGTGCCTGTGAGGATGCCATCCGTTCCCCTGGTAATGTGCACGAGAAACCGCAAATCCATGGGTCCGGCATGCAGAGTGCCGAGCCAGTCGCCGGCGATGTCCTGCGCCAGCACGGGAAGAGCCGCTAGAAGCGTGAGAAAGAAAGGTCGTTTCATGATAGTAGATCTCCTGAAGTCCGCGCGGTTTCAAAGCCTCCCCGCGCCGCTCCAGTTTCAAGGCGCGCGCTCGTTTATGACCGCAACGCGCGGGCCAGCACGACGATTCCCACCGGAAACAGCAGGAATGCGGCCACAACAATCCACGCCAGCCGGTTGCCGAAGTTCAAAGTGAGTCCGAGGCCGATGCGCTTTTGGACCCATAGCGCTGGATCTTCGGGGTCGTAGTAGAACAGGTCGCGATGCCAGCAGGCATCCGGCGTGACTTCCGCTCCCGGCTCCGGGGCGGGCACGCCTCGCCGGAAGTGACGGGTGAACACCACGGCCAGGAAGACAAAGAACGCGCCATTCAATGCAACCGTCGCCCAAGTGGGAGCAACGCGAAGTGGCAGAAGACCGGCGATCGAGAATGCCGCACCGACCAGCCAGCCGACCGCGATGAGAATGATCCGAACCACTGGATGCACGGCAGCTCTACGGGAACCCCAGGTGATGACGGTGTCGATCGCCACGATAAACACGATGAGCAGCGCGCCCATCAACAGTGGGCCGAACACACCCAAGGGCGTCCGGGTGGACCAGGCGTTCGGCACTCCGTTTTGGCCCCAGTGGATCGGGAAACGGGCGGGAATCTCGTCCCAACGAAAATGCAGGTAAACCGCGGTGGCAGCCAACAGAGCCAGCGGGAGAAGAAACCAGGGCAGTCGCCGGGCCAGGCCTGAATCCGCGTGCAAGCGCGCCTCGCGGGTAGAGGGAGCTGGCAGCGCAAGCCCACGTAGCTCGGCGCGGCCGGCGGAGAACCCACGGTAGGCCGCAATGATTGGCAGCAGCGAAAACCCCACCCATGCAGCGGCCCTGGGCAACGGTGCAAAACATGCAATCAGCAGCATCGAAACCGTCCAGGGCAGGAGGTGCAGGTGGTAGCGGCGCAAAAGTCGGCGGCCCTCCGGCCCGTACCGGACCTCCCGTGCCAGTGCAAGCCCGAAGAGGTGATCACGGCGCGGCAACAGCGGGAGTGCGTGCAGCACCGCGAGGATGAAGAGTTGCGGCATCACCGGGAGCAAGCGAATCCAGATCATCATGATGTCATCCTTTCTATGGCCGCGCGCAGCTCGGCGGCGATCTCACCAGCGGACAATCCTTCGGCGCGCATTCGCGCCACCATCTCGCGGAGACGCTGGCGGAAGGCAACTACCGCTTCGCGGCTGGCCCTCGCCGGCTCCTGGCGATCCACTACCACGACGCGGCGGCCATGCCTCAGATCAAGCCAGCCTTCCCCTGCGAGCTGCCGATAGGCTTGGGCGACTGTATTGAACGTGATGCCAAGCTCCATGGCCAGTCGGCGAACCGAAGGCAGAGTGTCGCCGGGCGTCAGATTGCCGTCCACGAGGTGGGTGCGCAGGGCGTCGGCGATCTGCCGGTACTGCGGGACCGGCGACTGAAGGTCGATTCGGATTACGGGCGCCCGTTTCGTCATCTGTATGCTGTGCGATTACAGAGTACAGTTAGAATACCTGTTTGTCAATACCATCCCGAGGCGGGCCTGACACTTGCCAGTCAGAATGGCCGCGCGAGTGGGAGTGCAGACAGGAGCCGCCGCGCAGGCCTCGGTGAACCGCACCCCGGCGGCTGCCAGGCGGTCGATATTCGGCGTTTCGTGGAGGTCCGCGCCGTAAACGCCCGTGTCCGCCCAGCCGAGGTCATCCGCCAGAATGAAAACCCAGAATGAAAGCAATGTTGAGCCTCTCGGGCGGCTTGGACCCCGGCAAAGACCACAGGCGCGGCCAGAGCCGCCGGCCCGAGAAAGTCGCGCCGTGTGTAGGCTCGAAGTTTCAAGGCGGCGGTATTGTATCATAAGGGTTTGCGTGACCTGGAGGTCGCGATGAAAGGTGTCGTTCTGGCGGGGGGTACGGGGAGTCGCCTGTATCCTCTGACAAAAATTACAAACAAACATCTGCTGCCGATCTATGACAAGCCGATGATCTACTACCCCATCCAGACGCTGGTGGATGCGGGTATTCAAGAGATACTGATCGTCACCGGCGGCAAGAACGCCGGCGACTTTCTGCGGCTTCTGGCAAACGGCAAGGAATTCGGTCTGAGCCACCTGAACTATACCTACCAGGAGGGCGAAGGCGGGATCGCAGAGGCGCTGGGGCTCGCGGAGCACTTCGCCGATGGCGAGAAACTTTGCGTAATTCTTGGGGATAACCTCATCGAAGGCAGCATCCGCCACGCGGTGGACGACTTCCGGAGGCAGCCGAAAGGCGCCAAGGTCCTGTTGAAGGAAGTCCCCGACGCCCAGCGCTTTGGCGTTGCCGAACTGGTCGGCGACCGGATCGTCGGGGTCGAGGAGAAACCCCGAAAACCGAAATCGAACTACGCCGTTACCGGCTTTTATATGTACGATCCGACGGTGTTCGACAAGATCCGGACGCTGGTCCCCTCCGACCGCGGCGAACTCGAGATTACCGACGTCAACAACGCCTACGTCGGGGAAGGCACGATGAGCTTCGCATTCCTGGACGGCTGGTGGACCGATGCCGGCACGTTCGACTCCCTGCTGCGCGCGGCCAATTTCGTGGCAAGGTCGCGCCATGCCCAGCCGGAACCGGCTGTGGCCGAAGCCACGGTTTAAGGCGCGCGGGTTAGACCTGCGGCAATCAGCAACAATGAAGCTTCTGGTGACTGGGGGCGCCGGTTTCATCGGCTCCGCTTTTGTGCGGCTCATGATCGATGCCGGTGCGTCCGCCGACATCCTGAATCTTGATAAGCTGGCTTACGCCGGCAACCTGGAGAACCTTGTGGCGGTGGCCGGTCACCCACGCCACAACTTTGTCCGTGGTGACGTCTGCGACGCAGCGTGCGTGGAGGAACAAGTCTCCAGTTTCCGGCCGGACGCCATCGTCCACTTCGCGGCCGAATCGCACGTAGACCGGAGCATTCTGTCGCCCGCGCCGGTATTCGAGACCAACCTCCGTGGAACGTTCACGCTCCTGGAGGCGGCGAGAAAGCATCATGTCCCCCGCTTCATCCAGGTCTCGACCGACGAGGTGTACGGAAGCATCGCGGAGCCGCTTGTGGCGGACGAGAAGTTCCCTCTGCGGCCGAGCAGCCCGTATTCCGCCTCGAAGGCCGGCGCGGACCTCTTGGCGCTGTCGTACTTCACCACATACCGCGTTCCAGTAATTGTGACGCGTGCGTCAAACAACTACGGTCCCTACCAGTTTCCAGAGAAGCTGATTCCGCTCATGATCGCCAACGCGATTGCAGACCGCCCGCTGCCGATTTACGGCGACGGACTTCAGGTACGCGACTGGCTGTTTGTGGACGACCACTGCCGCGCTGTCCGGGCGGTCCTCGAAAAAGGACGCGACGGCGAGGTCTACAACATCGGCGGCAACTGTTCCTTGCCGAACCGGGAAGTGGTACGCCGGATTCTGGCGGCGGCTGGTAAGCCCGAAACGCTGATGACTCCGGTGGAAGACCGGCCGGGACATGACCGCCGCTACGCCCTCACCAGCGAGAAGCTTATTCGGGAAACAGGCTGGCAGCCAGAGGTCGGGTTCGAAGAGGGATTGGCCCGAACGATTCATTGGTATCTCGCGAATCAGGACTGGGTGCGCCACGTCCAGTCGGGCGAGTACCTTGAGTATTACACGCGGAATTACGGGGACCGGGCGCAGGAGCTTGCGCGGCTCAGGAAACGGTAAGTTCGATGAAAGTGGCGATCGATGCCACGCCCCTTACGCTCTCGAGCGGTGGCATCGCACGATATACGGCGGAGTTGAGCGTCGCGCTCGCCTCACTGTTCCCCGAAGACGACTTCGTCCTCCTGTCCGATCAGCCCTTCTCCATGCCGGCAGTGGGCGAAAAAAACGGGGACACTTCGGGCTTGCGCTACAGTGCCGCACACCTATCCAGGCGTGCAGACGTGTCCCCGGTTTTTTCGCACCCCCC
>DATIFQ010000476.1:0-2801 GCA_035455185.1 Bryobacteraceae bacterium
GCTTGGAACGGAGGGCGAGATACTCGCGAGCTTCCTTGTACAGACGGCGCCGCTCGCCGGAGTCGAAGATCGCACGGCGCACCACACGCCAGGCGACCCGCGGGCGGAAGTAGTATTCGCCGTAGAACCGTTCCACCCAATCGACCAGCTCGGGGCGGTCGAGGCCGGGATAGACGATATTGGGGAGCTGGTGCCCGGCTTCGTCAGTCATTGAGTCGATCGTAATCAGGTTGTTCTTTTTGACGTAATCGTAGAATTCGGTACCCGGGTACGGATGAGCAATGGAGACCTGAATGGTTTCGACATCGAGGCGCTTGGCAAAGTCGATGGTGTTGCGGAGAGTCTGCCGGGTCTCGCCAGGGAGTCCGACGATGAAATCGCCGTGGACCAGAAGACCGAGTTTCTTGCAGTTTTCGGTGAAGCGGCGAGCCATGTCGACCGTGGCGCCCTTCTTGATGTTCTTGAGGATTTGCGGGTCGCCGGACTCGTAGCCGACGATCATCAGGCGGCAGCCGGCCTCCTTCATGGCTTTCAGGGTCTCGTAGTCGGTGGTGACGCGGGACGTGCAGGACCAGGTGAAGTTCAGCGGCTTGAGCTTCCGGCAAAGCTCGATGGTCCGAGCCTTCTGGTAGTTGAAGGTGTCGTCGTCGAAGAAGACCTCTTTCAGTCCGGGAAAATTCTCGATGGCATACCGGACCTCATTGGCGACGTTGTCGGCAGACCGCAGCCGCCAGCGGTGGCCGGAGTGGGTTTGCGGCCAGAGACAGAACGTACACATGGCCGGGCACCCACGAGAGGTGTAGAAGGCGAGATAGGGATGAAGCAGGAACGGGACGTTATAGCGTGTAATGTCCAGGTCGCGCTTGTACACCTTGGTGACCCAGGGAAGAGAGTCCAGGTCTTCGATCATCCCGCCATCCGGGTTGTGGACGATGTCTCCGTTCCGGCGGAAGCTCACGCCGGGCATCGAGTCAAGCGCCTCGCCGTTCGCGTAACCGGCGATCTGACGGTCGAACTCGCGGCGGACAACGAAATCAATGGCGGAGGAGGACCGGAGGACCTTCTCCGGCTCGATCGTGACAGGCGGACCGACAAACGCAACCTTGAGTTTCGGGTTGGCGTCGCGCATCATTTCCGCAATTTTGACGTCAACGTGAAACCCGGGGGTGGAAGTGAAAAGCACGAGGAGTTCGAAGTCCCCCGCCATGGCAACGGTCTGGCCGATCGAGATCTTGTGCGGAGGGGCGTCGACAACCTTGCTGTCCGGCAGCATCCCCGCCGGATAGCAGAGCCAGACGGGATACCAGTAGGACTCTATTTCGCGGGTTGCCGGCCAGCGGGAACTGGCCCCTCCGTCAAATCCTTCAAAAGAGGGGGGATTCAGGAAAAGCGTTCTCATTCAAACCCCTTGAGTCTACGGTACTCGGCGGCACCGGACAACCCGACACCGGGGAACAGGCCCGGCCCATCATTGAGTGGCGCTTTTCCGCTATCGAAGGAATCGGCCACCGACCCGGGGCACACTACCAACCCATCGGGCAAACCATCGCGGCCTGTTCGGCGCCGGACTGAACACTCACATTCGAAAACAGGATGTTCAACTCGGCGCGACCGACGATTCGCGTGTCGATACGGCTCAGGATACGGCTAGGGAGCGACAACCCGTCACGCAGTTCGTAGTCCCGCACGAACTCCACTTTTTTCAGGAAGATCGACGGGTTCTTCACGAACCGACCCGCTTCGCGGACTGGCAGGTTTGAGTCGGGATCGATCCAGAGTTCCCCTTTGAACAGGCCCACGCGCTTCTTCTTCGGAGACAACTGAAAGACATGGACGCGGCGCCCTTCGTGCTCGGACATGCCCTTGTACTTGAACTTGTAGTTCTCTTGCGTGATCGCCAGGGACGCCAGCTTGGCGGTTGCCTTCCCGTCCCCATTACTCACAACCTTGACATCTCCGTTCCCGTCGCCGTTAGCCCGGTTGTTGCTGGCTTCGGCCTCCGCGGTCAGATACCGGGCGATGACGTCTTTCTTGACCACCTTGTCACCGAGGAACCGGACGCCGTCGTAAGTGATCCGCCCGAATCGCGTGACGTGGCGCAGGGCGTGGAAGCTGCCCTCTTTTTTGAGCCGCGGCAGAGTAGCGCTGATGTCGACTTGCATCGACAAGTCGCCTAACTCCTGTTGCTGCCGCTCGACGGCTGTCTCGTAGTTGTTTAGGATCTCGGCGGAAGAGATGCCGCCTGGCGCCGACGGGGCGGACAGGCCGGCAGGATCGTCGGCCAAGACGGGCAGGGCCAAGCCGGCCAGAACAACAAGGATTCTCCCTGACAATCGAAACATCAAGCCTCTACCGGTTGGGTGGCGAAAGCATCCCTTGCGCGGGATCCCGCTTCCTCAACTCTACCAATAGTAGGATGCAGACGGCAACCGCTCCGTTGCGGGGCTTCCCGCACGCCGACCATATTCGACGGTACGATAGCAGCATGGCTAAGGTTCCGGTCGGCACAACCCGCGAGGAGAAGTGCTTGGTGACGGGGGAGGTGGCCGTTGACTTTCTCGGGATGGAGGAGGCCCGGGTGCTAGGCACACCGTACTTGATCGCTTTCATGGAGATCACAGCGCGGAACTCGGTGAAAAGCCTGCTAGAGCCGGGGCAAGATACGGTTGGAACACTCGTGAACGTGAAGCATCTGGCGGCGACACCGATCGGGATGCAGGTGACGTTTCGCGCCGAAGTTATCGAGGTAGACGATCGACGTATCCTGTTCAAAGTAGAGGCATTCGACGAAAGGGAGAAGG
>DATIFQ010000477.1:0-34350 GCA_035455185.1 Bryobacteraceae bacterium
CCTTAACTCTCAACCGGTAGTTGTTGAAGTTTCGAAACCCGTACGCCTGCCGTTGGAGGACCTCCATTTTCGTATGGAAGCCTTCGGTGATGCCGTTGTTGCGGGTGAAGCGCCACATGGCAACGATCTCCTCTGACCAGGAGGACAAGGTTTCGCCAAGTTGTACCAGTTGCGCCAGGCCGGCCTGGCGCAGTTGGTAGACGGCGCGCAGGAACCGGGGTATGAGCTT
Organism: Bryobacteraceae bacterium; assembly: GCA_035455185.1. Classification (GTDB taxonomy): domain Bacteria; phylum Acidobacteriota; class Terriglobia; order Bryobacterales; family Bryobacteraceae; genus JAEHDI01. Next base: position 230 of record DATIFQ010000477.1, read on the forward strand.
CTGGAACTGCTTGCGGGTGCGGTGCTTCCTCAGCAGTAAATAGCACAGGCGCTGCTTGAAGCGGTAGATCAGCTCGAGCACCGGATGCGGGGCGAGATACGCCGCGAGCCTGGCCTGCTGTTCGGGGCTGAGCTTGTGGCGATGGCGGCGCATTAACGACCGCAGGCCGCGATGCTTGGAACCCCGGGGGTCGAGCTCGCGCCAGCAGGCCAGGAAGTGGTGGTTGATGAGCCGGATGACGTGGAAGCGGTCGGCCACGATGCGGGCGTTGGGGAAATGCTTGCGCACCAGCGCGCGATAACCTGCGGCCAGATCCATGCAGACCACCCGGACCGCGCTTTTGCCCTCTAAGCGTTCCAGGTAGCGCTCCAGCGAGGCCTCGCTGCGGCCCAGCACCACATCGAAGACGCGGTGCTTACGCAGGTCACAGAAGGTGGTGGCATAGCCGTGGCGGAGACTGAAGAAGTGCTCGTCCACGCCCAGGACCTGGGGGCACGCCGCAGCGCTGCGCTCGGTCGCCAACTTTCTCAGAAAGTCTTCAAACCAGCGCTCCACCGTGGCACTGCCGATCGCCTCGCGCTCTCCCAGGCGGCTGCGGCTGATGCCGTCCCAGTGCTTCAGGAAAACGCTGCGCCGGAACGGCTCGGTGGCCCGCTTCCGCGGCAGGATGCCAGGGAACCGCTGCCAGAAGCTGCGCCCGCATCCCCGGCAGAGCCACTTGTGCGTTTCCAGGGCCACCACACAATGCCGTGTACCCCAGCTCTCGTGCCGCAGATACCGGATCCGCCGGCCCTTGTTGCGCCGCCGGGTGCCCTGGCAATGTGGGCACGCTATCGGCCCGGTATACCGGGCCGATAGCCTCACCTCGCCTGCTTCCGAGTCGATTCCGGTAATCTGGTATCCAGGCAGGCCTAAGATTGCCTCTGTGCTGATCAAAACGTTTCCTCCCAAGGATGTTTTGTCAGTCAGAGACTACAGCCTGCCCCCATTAATGATCAAGAGCCAGCAGGGCCGACCACACAGGTACCCACCATACGCCTTGCTCATGGCTTGACCGTGCGCGCGTCGTGAGAAACTGGAGCGTTATGAGACGAATGTTGGCGGCATTGATTTTTGCGGGCGTGCTGACGTGTGCTGAGGTGCAGGTGGGGCGTATCGAGGTGCTGGTTGCGCCGGACCATCCTGATTGGAAGTATGTGCCGGGCGAGAAGGCGGTGTTTCACATCCGGGCTGTCCGTAACGGCAGCGACATTACGGGAGCCGAGGTCACATACTCAGTGGGTCCCGAGGTGATGCCGGTGGCAACCACGAGGACAGTAGCCCTGGAGCGAGGCGGCCTGCGGATTGACGGCGGTACCATGCAGACACCAGGGTTCCTGCGCTGCATCGCCAAGGTGACGGACGGCGGAAACACGTACCAGGGAATCGCGACGGCTGCGTTCGCACCGGAGGAAATCCAGCCGGTGGTGCGCGACCCCGAGGACTTCGACTCGTTCTGGGCATCGGCGAAGGAAGAGCTCGCCAAAGTACCCCTGGATGCGCGCCGAACCCTGATTCCCGAACTGTCGACGGCAGTGGTAGACGTGTACCACGTCAGCTTGCAGAATACCGGGCGGTCGAACGTTTTCGGCATGCTGGCGCTGCCCAAGGCTGCCGGGAAATACCCGGCGATCCTGGGCGTGCCGGGCGCCGGCGTCCACAAGATCGGACCGATGATTGAATTAGCGGAAAAAGGTGCGATCACCCTGGCCATTGGTATTCACGGCATTCCGCTGACGCTCGACCCCGACGTTTACGCGGCACTGGCAAACGGTGCGCTGAACGGATACTGGACCTACAACCTCGATTCTCGCGAGCGCTACTATTATCGTCGGGTCTATCTCGGCTGTGTGCGGGCGAACGACTACCTGACCTCGCTGCCGGAGTGGAATGGCCGCGATCTGGCCGTGACGGGCGGAAGCCAGGGCGGCGCGCTGTCTATCGTTACCGCCGGCCTCGATCCGCGGGTAAAGGCTTTGGCGGCATCGTACCCGGCGCTCTCCGATATGGCCGGATACACCGAAGGCCGTGCCGGCGGGTGGCCGCACGTGTTTCGCGCTGCGGGTGAGGGATCCCACCGCACACCCGAGAAACTGGCGACGGCCGCCTACTACGACGTGGTCAACTTCGCGCGCCGATTGAAGGCGCCGGGGATGTACTCCTGGGGGTACAACGACCAGACCTGCCCGCCGACGTCGATGTATGCGGCGTATAACGTGATCCGTGCGCCGAAACAGCTCGTCCTGGCACTCGAAACGGGCCATGGCAGAGTGCCCGAGCAGACGGACGTAATCAACGGCTGGATCCAGGAGTTTATCAAGACCGGGCAGCCGCTCGTGAAGTAGCGAGCATCGCAAGCCGGCTGCCCGATCGCCTGCGCGCGCGGGAGGCGGTCCTCGCGCCCGGTGCTAGACTGGTGCGGATGGACAACCCGCAGCAGCGCGCTTCGGAATTCTCTGATCGCCATGACGTGGTAAAGACGGTCTGTGTCTGGCGGAATGGCACCTGCTACCGCATCGAGATTATCCGGCGGGCGGGCAAGCAGGAAGAAGGCGCTTATGCCGCCTTGCTCTGGCTTGAGGAAGAGCAGGCGGGCCGGAGGGTCCTTGTGAGGGATGTCAGCTTCCCTTGGGTGCATCACGAGAGCGCCGAATCTGCCTTGGACCACGCGCTGGACTCTCTGGAGACGAAGCTAAAGTATGCCTCTACCGGCGAGACGGGAGTCTGAATCGCCGCCAACCAGGAATCCCGGGCGTGAAGGTCTCGCGCATCAACCCCATCGAGGCGCTACGCTACGAGTGACGCCAAAGTCCCCGGGAGCGGAGCCGGCGAACGAAACTTAGATAGCCTCGCGGTGGATCTGAATTCCTTCCGTTGTGAGGTCGACGACGCGCACCTCGCCGCTCTTGCCGATGGGGCCGACCGGCTTGCCGTTGAGATGAATTTCCAAACCACCCGCATTTCCAACGTACAACCTCGCCTTGCTCGTCCCCTCAATGGTCTTGGTCTCGCCGGGGACGAGGATGCCGCTAAAAATCTGTCGCCCATCCACCCAAAGGGAAAGCCAGGTCTTTTCGCTGGCAGCCAGGTTCAGGAGCAAATTGCCGGCCGGTGTGGTAACCGGGGCGCTTTCCTGTGAGACGGACTGTTCGGCGTTACCGCTCCCCACGGGCGGCGCCTGCTGCGCGGAAGTTGCGGATTCGGCCGGCGTAGCGTAAGTTGTGCTTTCGCTTGCCGGAGGCGGGACGTTGGACTCCGTTTCCGCAACGGGAGCTCGGGATTTGGCCGTCGCTGGCGGCGGAACGGCCGGTTGCGGGGAAGAAGGCGCTGTGACGCTCCGCGTGCTCAGCCACAGCGCGTAGACTCCGGAGCAAAGCGCGACGACCGTGACGACAAGGAGCGAAAGCAGCCATCGGCGATTGCCGGACCGAGACTCCTCCAACCGAGGGGAAACCGGAGGCAGGGGGAACCGCTCCATCGGCGCCTCTGTTTCGGCCTCCGCAGCCGGTCTCTCGACTTCGAACAGTCTCTCCAGTTCGGCTTCCACTTTATCGGCGTCCACGCCCAGCGCTGCGGCGTATTGCCGAATGAAGCTCTTGGCAAAGAACTTACCCGGCAGCCGGTCCCATTGCTCGGCTTCGATCGCCTCCAGGATCTTGGCGCCGATCTTCGTCTGATCGGCAAGCTGCGCCACCCCGAGATTTCGGCGGCGGCGTTCCTGTCGCAGTATCTCACCTATCGATGCCATACCAGCTTTCGAGGATTGCCCGTGTCTTCAATTCTACTGCGGTTCGTCGCGCCTTCCCAAGTCTACTCGCGTTCGGAGGAGTTCCCCGTCCTGGAAACAAGACGGCGTCGGAAACGGAGGATGCGTGGACTTGATGGATGGTATGTTATCCTCGGCACTAGACAGGGGGCTTCGATGGAAAGAAAGAAGGCGACCGATTTTCCGCAAGAGCTGTTGAACCTTTTCGACCGCTACGTTCACGGCGATATCGGCCGACGCGACTTTCTGGAAGGAGCACAGAAGTTCACCGCCGGCGGATTGACGGCCACGGCGATCTGGGAGAGCCTGCGTCCGAATTACGCCTGGGCTCAGCAAGTCCCCAAGGACGACAGCCGGATCAAGACCGAATACGCGACCGTCCCGTCGCCTCAGGGCAATGGAAGCATACGCGGGTACATGGTCCGTCCCGCGGGCGGCGGCGGGAAGCTGCCCGGTGTGATGGTCGTACACGAAAACAGGGGACTGAATCCCTATATCGAGGACGTGGCGAGGCGCTTGGGCACTGAGAATTTCTTAGCGTTCGCGCCGGACGGACTGACGAGCGTCGGCGGCTACCCGGGAGATGACGAGAAAGGCGGGCAGTTGTTCCGGCAGGTTGACCGGGAGAAAATGACCGAGGATTTTCTGGCGGCGATACGCTGGGTGAAATCGCGCAGCGACTGCACCGGCAAAGTGGGCGTTGTCGGGTTCTGCTTTGGCGGCGGCATCGCCAACACACTCGCAGTGCGGATGGGGGCGGACCTCGCCGCGGCGGTTCCATTCTACGGCGGCCAGCCCCGGACCGAGGACGCGGCGAAGATCAAGGCGCCTCTCCTACTTCACTTTGCCTCGCTGGACACCCGCGTCAACGCGGGATGGCCCGCATTCGAGGCAGCGCTTAAGTCAAACGGCGTGAACTACACGGCGCACATGTATGAGGGCGCGAACCACGGTTTCCACAACGACACGACGCCCCGCTATGACGAGGCCGCCGCGAAGCTCGCCTGGCAGCGCACTCTGGATTTCCTGAACAAGCATCTAAGGGGTTGACTAATCCCAACAGCCACACACAAGATCAGCTCGGCCGCTGTCATTCATTTCCGCTGTTCTTTTGATCCAGCTATTGGATATAACTGGAACCGAGAAACCCCAGGAAAGACGCGTCCCCGTCCGAAGCCCGCTGATCCTGATCCTCCACCCGGAATCGGGCGATCTGGCAAGCCACGGAAGGCTCTGACGACTCCTCGTCAACCACCCTGACGACCCTGGTACTGCAGACGAGACAACGAGCCGAGAAGTTGGGACTGTGCGGAAGGTCAATGCTGACTTCCGCGAACTCTCCGATTGTGACGCACAGCTCGGCGGCCGCGACTTTCTCCAAGACGACGAGCACACCCGACCGGCTTATGTTCCGGGTGAAACCCCAAAATACTTGTGAGTTCATCGAGGGGAACAAAACGCGGCAGCGTAGCCGCAGCGCGAAACGTCTCCCCTGCCGCTTCTCAGAGCTGGGGATTTCCAGACCACTGCGCAGCCCAGCGCCCTGCATATGATTGAGGATAACATAGTTCCGCGAGGAAGGGACTAGTATTCTAGGAAAGTTCTTCCAACAAACTTTGAATTGTAGAAGTTTTCGACAGCACTAACAGTACTGACGTATGGCGAGTTATTTCGAAAGGAATTCGCCTTTGTCGTGAATCTCTGCACCTCGCGACCTCAACTATCGCGATCTCAACCTTGCTGATGCCGAGGGAGGCGGTCAGTTTCAGACAACTCAAATCTGTAAGAGCCATCGGTCTCTGAAGCACATGTCCCCGGCCACTAAATAACAGGAACGCAAGGCCGAAAATCAGGCAGGCACCACCTATAACTCCTGAACTCGGCCGGATCTGCCGGCTCTTCATGGCGGCCACCGCAGCCAGCGGTGACTGCTCTTCATCCCGGGTGGCGAATCGTTTCCCTCGCTCGCCTCGTCCATCGGCCGCCACGGCTCGATACTCAGCCCACCGCAGGTGTAGACTCAGTGAGTCAGTTCCTTACGGATTGAGAACGAAACATGCGAATCCGGCGTTTTGCTTTGCTGTCAGTGCTGCTTTGGGGTGATCTCGGTGGAATCGCGGCGCAGAAGGCCCCGAAGCGCGTACCGGACGTGCGCTATGAGCCATCGTCGCCGGAAGTCGTTCGCCAGATGCTGGGGCTGGCAGGCGTACGGAAGGCCGACGTTCTATACGATCTCGGCTGCGGCGACGGGCGCATCGTCATCGCCGCGGCAAAGCAGTTCGGCACGCGGGGCGTCGGCATCGATATCGACCCCGAGCGCATCAAGGAATCAACCGCCAACGCCCGTGCGGCCGGCGTCCACCGGCTGGTCAGGTTCCGGAACGAAGACCTGTTCGAAGCCGACATCCGCAAAGCCACCGTGGTGACCCTCTACCTCTGGCCCTGGGTCAACCTGAAGCTCCGGCCGAAGCTGCTGAAAGAGCTGAAACCCGGCACGCGCGTCGTCTCGCACAGCCATGACATGGGCGACTGGACGCCGGAGCGCGTGATTGAGGTTGAGGGCCACAAGATCTACCTATGGACGATTCCCGGCCACGGTAACATTGGAGATTCGGATCAAGGGAAATAGGAGGTTTGGTGCAATGGCAGACACAGTGTTGCGACGAACGTTTGTAGGCGTGGCCTCGGCCCTCGCCCTGCGGGGCGCGCCGGGAAGCAGGTCCACCGACAGGCCCGCCATGCTCGGGGGCGATCCCGTCCGTTCGAAGAGATTCCCCTCATGGCCTCAGTCGTTTCCCGCTGACGAGAAAAGCTGGCTGGATGTGGTGCGCGCGTGCAAATGGTGGCGCAAAGAGGGCCACTATGTTCGCGATTTTGAGAAGGCGTGGGCGGAGCGGATGGGCGCGCGCTACTGCATCGCGACCGCCAACGGCACGGGCGCGCTGCTGGCGTCGCTGCACGCGCTAGAGGTCGGGCCGAAGGATGAAGTCCTAGTCGGACCGTACACGTTCATCGCTACCGTCAACGCGATCCTAGGACAGTTCGCGCTGCCGGTGTTTGTGGATACGGATCCGGATTCAATGCTGATCGACGCGAACAAGATCGAGGCGGCGATTACGCCCCGGACGCGATGCATTATGCCGATCCACCTCGGCGGAAATGTTGCGGACATGGATCGGATTCTGGAAATCTCGAAGGAACGCAACATCCCCGTCATCGAGGACGCCTGCCAGGCGCATCTCTCCGAATGGCGGAACAAGAAAGCGTCGACGCTGGGCGACCTCGGGTGTTTCAGCTTTCAGAAGTTCAAGAACCTTCCCGGAGGCGAAGCCGGCGGAGTGATCACGAACAGCGAGCGGCTGTACAGGCACGCTTACGGATACCACTCGCACTACCGCACGCCGGACGAGGGACCGATGGACGCGGCCGCCAGCCGGAACGGCATCAACCTGAGAATGGCGGAATTCCAGGCCGCACTGCTACTCGCGCAACTGACACGGCTGGAGGAGCAGTCCAGAACGCGGGAGCAGAATGCCGCCTATCTAGGCGAACTGCTTAGTGATGTGCCCGGCGTCAAGCCGGCCAAGATGTACAGCGGCTGCACCCGCAATAGCTACCACCTGTACATGATGCGGTACAGCACGGACGCTTTCGCCAGCCTTCCGCGGGCACGTTTCGTTCAGGCCGTACAGGCCGAAGGAATTCCCGTCTCAGCCGGTTACGGGCCCCTGAACAAGGACCGGTTCCTGGAGAATACGCTGAATTCACGCACGTACCGCGCCGTTTACACGACTCAGGAAATCGCCCGCTGGCGGGAGCGGAACCACTGTCCGGGAAACGATCGGGCCTGCCAGGAAGGGCTCTGGCTCGGGCAGAACGTTCTCCTGGGCTCAAGGAGCGACATGGAGGACATCGCGACCGCGATGCGCAAGGTAAAGCGGCACGCCGAGGCGTTGAAGAAAACCTGAGCAACGCAGGCGCCGGTTTACCGCTTCTGTCCCGGCAGTTCCGACCGTTCAATCAGACCCACTCCTTAATTGCGTGGTACTGAAAATCACGTAGCGGCCCGGCGATCGAACGAAGGATGCAGATGAACAGTCTCCGGCTTGGGACCCAGCAGTAAACCAACAATAGCAGGAGCGCTGCGTTCGCGGAATCGAACGGTTAACGCGAGGAAACGGCTTTCACGTAACTGGGGTAGTTGCGGAAAACCAAAATGTGGAACGTGGGCTGCCGGAATTCCTCCACCGCGTAGAGGTAACCGGCTTTCTTCAGTGCCAGAAGTACGCGTCTCATCCAAGCCAACTCCGCCGGCCTCATTGCAGCCTTCGAGATGTCAAGTGTGGCCCCGGTCAGATGGGAAGATCGTTTGCTCCCCCGTGCGGCGGCAGCATTTTGGTTCCTGCTCTGGAGTGCCCGCTGGTAGGGGACCGTCCGGACCAAGCTCGTGACGCGAAGCTTTCTCTGGAACCGGGCGTGATATTGCCGGCTAAGTCGATCGAGAAACAGCTTACTCCATGGACGGAGATAGCGGTACGAGGCCGGGATCGACTTCAGGTAGTAGTGGCGGGTCGAAGTGGGTACGCGGACCAGAAGGCCACGGCGAACGAACCGTTTCACCATGGAAACGTCCCGCATGCGGGACAGATTATCCGCATTTGCCCGGCGGTTCTGTGCGCCTTGCGAAGTGAGAGTCGCCCGGAGCGCGGTTGGCGCTTCTCCACACCCAACCGCGACTTGAAACAGCCCACAAAGTCCGGCCACAAACCGGGTTACAGGAACACCAAGCACTACTCCCAGATTAACCGGTGTTCATTTCCTGTCAAGACAGAATCGCGAAATACTCGCTGAGGACTTGCACGACCCTCAGCGCCGCCCGACTCGACGGAGTGCCTCCCTAGTACGGGGTGGAGCCAGTTCCCACAACGACACCGCTTCGGAGGTGGACAACTGTCCCCATTTCGACGTCCCGCTGAAGGTAAACGAACGTTTCGGTCGCCCGCCCTTCGTCCACTGCCGTGGTGATCATGCTCGGCGTGCCAAAGGTCGCGATCAGTTGCGACTTCCTCGTACCAACCGGGATCGCCTCCGGCGTCGGAAAAGCCTTGCGCTGCCGCTTCACGGGCGGTGCGGGAGCGGGTATCGCCGGTTTCGAGACCTGCTTTCGGTTCTTGAGCCGCTCTTCCCTGTCCAGGTCCGTGCTCGTCACCACGCGGGCGCGCGGGGCCGGTTGCTCCAATGACGTTGGACGAACCGGCGATTCGTCCCGGACCTCAGGCTGGTCACCAGAGGTCATGGCCACGTACACTACAAGCGGCGCAAGCAGCAGCATAACCACCGCAACTATCAGTCCGGTGGATTCCTTCGATCGGCGTTCTGAGGCGCTCATGTTCGTCTTGGGGCGGATGGCCGCGTGATAACGCAACCCTCCCAAAACATTGTGCGGTCGGTGGGACGTTTTGTAAATGCTGCAAAAGGTTAACGGAGTTTATATCACCAGGGATAGTGTTAACGGGGCAGTGTCCCCCCGGCGAGGGTGGCAGACGACCAATCCAATCATGACACAGTACACCGGGAGATCCATCTCGAACGTCACAACGGCCGGCCGCTCCGGTGTTAGAATCGTGCGCATGCCTTACACACCGAACCGTCGTTCGTTCCTTAGGAAGTCGCTGGCCGTAGCCGGAGGAGTCGCAGCAGGCTCGACCTTCGATCACCTCCCGCTCGTTGCGAGGCTCCGTGGGGAGACGACTGCCGCCGCTGACCTTTCCTCAGGCAAGCCGCCGGCCGGGAAGATCGGCAAGCTCGAAGTCACTCGGCTCATCTGTGGAGGCAACCTCTTCAGCGGTTTCGCCCACAGCGGCGATCTTCTCTACGTATCGAGTCTCCTGAAACACTACTTCACCGCCGACAAGGTGCTCGACACATTGCAGCAATGCGAAGAAGCCGGGATCAACACGGCCATCCTGCGGACAGACGATCACATCATCGGTATCATCAAGCGCTACCGAAAGGAGAGAGGCGGAAAGATCCAGTGGATCGCACAGACCTACCCGAAAACTGACAACGTGCGGCAAAACATCCAGATGGCGATCGACAACGGTGCCGTGGGAGCGTTTCCGATGGGCGGGATCGCCGACACGTGGCACAAGGAAGGCCGCACGGAACTGATCGGCGAGGCAATTGCCTTCATGAAGCAGAACGGGCTGGTCGCTGGAATTGGATCGCATTCGCTCGAGGTCCCGAAATCGGCGGAGGCGATGAAGCTCAATCCGGACTTTTACTTCAAGACGATGAACAAGGTCGGCTACGAGTCCCAGGAACCGGCCGAGGTTGCCGCCTTGATGAAAACAATCAAGAAGCCATGGATCGCCTTCAAGATCCTCGGCGCCGGCCGAATGACGCCGAAGGACGGCTTTGACATGGCCTACGGCCTCGGCGCGGACTTCGTAAACGTTGGGATGTACGACTTCCAGGTGAAAGAAAACGTATCGCTGGCGCGGGAGATCATCTCCAGCCACGCTCGGCGCGATCGCACCTGGGTGTAGAGCCGAGGCCGCCGCCAGTCACGGCAGCGAATCGATCACCCGCCTCTTCGACCAGGGATCGACGTCGAACACGACTGCGTGACGTTTGCCGGATTCGGCGCCCCGGATTCTCGCCAGCGCCTCGTAGTAGTCGAGATAAGGGAACGAGGAAATACCGCCGCGGATGAATTCATATTGAGTTACACATCTCTTCCACTCCCCCAGTTCCCCCGTGACATCGACGTAAAGGTACGGCTTGAACTCCTCGGCATCCTCCCAGTTCTCGGCGTAATAAACGCCGCGCACGCCGCGGTGCCGCGGGTGTTCCGTCACGAAGCCCTCCAGCGAAGCAAGCAGAACAGCATCGTTCACGATCCGGTGCGCCGCGGTGTGGTCCTTATGCAGACTGTTGCGCCAGTGAGTCAGAACGTGGGTCGGCTTCACCTGCCGGATGACGTTCGCGACGTACTGCGCCGCCTCGTCCGATACGGGCAGTTCGCCGTCTTTATACGGGCCGAAGATCACGTCGGCGCCGAGTACCTTCGCGGCAGACAGCGCCTCCTTCCGTTTCTGCTCGCCATAGGCGGCAGGCGTCATGCGTGGATTGCCGCCCTCGCCGAGCGTCAGGTGCAGGATAGCGATCCGATCGCCAAGCTTCTTGTGTTTGAGCAGTGCCGCGCCCGTGGTGATCTCGGCGTCGCCGCAGTGGGCGCCCACGGCCAGGATCGTCCTTTGCTGCGCGAAACATAGCGAGGCGCCCAGCGCCGCGAACACCAGGGAGCTACCGAGCCGGCTCCACGATCTTTTCGTAGTCCAGCTCCACTTCGCCGCCTCGGCAGACCGTTTCATGATTCGGACAGTCTACACCCGAAACGTTATAAAATGGGCTGCCGCGCACGTGTAACCGATCGCGCGTACCCCTTTATAAGAATCGACATGACACGACGCAGTTTTTTCTTCTCAAAGATCGCCGGCGTCACTGCTCTCCACGCCGCAACATTCGCTCGCGCTGCCGAGCCGGCCACCCCAGTCTCCCTGCCGCGGGCGAAGTGGATCGAGCAGGGCATCATCGACGCCGGCGGCTCACACGAGCCGTACTCCTTCGTGGTTCGCCGTGGCGGGCACCGGCTGGACGCCTACCGGCGTTATCAACAGACACAGAGCGAAGAGGTCATCCGCCGCCTCAAGGACAACGGAGTCGAAGTCTTCCACACCCATTTCTACAAGGGCGCGGGAATGGTTCATGAAAAGGCCGAGATGGAAGATGCAAAACGCGTCGCGGAGATCGCGCATCGATACGGCCTGAAAGTTGACTCGTACCTCCAGTGGAACACGATGCTGTACGAGACATTCTTCGCCGAAGAGCCCCGCGCGAAAGACTGGATCCAGCGCGACGCCGACGGCAGGCCGATCCTGTTGCGGTACGGCCACCAGCAGTCCTTCCGGTACCGCCCGTGCTTCTCCAACCCGGAATACCTTGAGTATCTGAAGAAGCTTGTGCGGTACGCGGTCGAAGAGGTCAAGACCGACTTCATTCACTTCGACAACTACGACCTCAGCCCGGAGCCCGACTCCTGTCACTGCCCGAACTGTGTGCGCGGCTTCCGCGACTTTCTGCGCCGCAAGTACACCCCCAAGAGGCGGAAGGAGCGGTTCGGGTTCGACAACGTCGACTACGTGAATCCGCCGCGCTGGAATCGCCCGAATCCTCCCGAGAAGATGCAGATCATCTACGATCCGGGCATACAAGAGTGGATCGACTACCGCTGCCACTCGATGGCGGAGGCCCTCCGGCAGATGGCGGAATATGCGAAGTCGATGAACCCGGAAGTGGCGATCGAAGTGAATCCCCACGGAATCACAGGCGGCAACCGGGCGTGGGAGGCGGGACTCGATCACGCCCGCTTCCTGAACTACACGGAAGTGTTCTGGACGGAGGAGGACAACAAGCCGGCGTACCGGCCGGATGGCCGGCTCACGTCCACAATCCGCAGCTACAAGCTTGCCCGAGCCTTCCGCAACGTTCTGCTCACATATATCTCGGGAGATCCGGCATCGATGGCCGAGTGCCTGTCGTTCAACCAGACGATCGGCTTCGCGGGCAGCGATCCTATCGCGCCGGAGATGCTGAAATACATCGCCTTCTATCGCAAGCACCGGGATCTCTATGTCGGGGCACAGGACGCCGGCACGGTCGCAGTTCTGCGTTCGTTTGCCTCAATCACTTACAACCAACCGCGGGTTCAGCTTGGAACCATCCTGATGGAGCAGGCACTCATTCAGGCGAGGATTCCCTTTGATCTGGTTTTCGATCAGCACCTGAAAGACCTCTCGAAGTATCGCGTTCTGATTCTTCCCGAGACCGAGTGCCTGAGCGACGAACAACTCGCGCTGGTTCGCCGGTTTGTCGAAAACGGCGGCGGGCTGATCGCTACTGGGCAAGCGGGCATGTACGACGAATGGCGGCGCGTGCGTGTGCAGCCCGGTTTGGAAGGGTTGATCAATATCAAAGCAGAAGCGGTCGGCTACCAGGAGAGAGTCGAACAAACTGAAATCTCCGGAGCCGGCGTTCGCAAGGAAGTCGCGAAGGGTCGTGTCGTCTACTTCCCCGCCGTCCAGTTTGACGGCCCGCTCCCCGAACATGAGGACTACTTCGAGATCGGGAGCCGGTTCTGGAAACTCCCGAAGAACTGGATGGAGATCACAGAGAGCGTCCGGTGGGCGGCTCGGGAGGAGATCCCGGCCACAATTACCGGGCCGCTGCACCTCGTCGCTAACGTCGTCGATCAGCCGGAGAAGCGCAGGCGCATGATTCACCTGGTCAATTACAACAGCGGGAAAGTTCCCGAGGTCGCGGGTGTCCGTGTGACCTGCCGGTTGCCGCACGGCGCCGCTCCCAAAGAGGTCACCCTCTACTCGCCGGATCTGAACGCACCGCGCACGCTTCCTACCGCCAACACCATCGCCGTGCCACCGGTCAAAGTGTACTCGGTCGTGGCGGTGAGTTGGTAACGACGCCTTCTACTGCACCGGCGTCTGCTTGAGCCAGCGCTCAAAGAACGATTGCCAAGCCGGGTCGATACCCGGGCCAGTGGCGTTGTGTCCGTCTCCGGTGTGCGCGAACTGGATGCGCTCCGGGATTCCCAGAAGCTGGTAGACTTCCCGTGCCCGGTTGAAGTACCCCCAGCTTTGCAGATCGTCGGAATCGCCGCCGTTATCCTCGCGTTGATTCATGCCCCCGATCAGAAGAAACGCTCGCGGTGCGACCAGCGCCATCAATTCATGGTGGTCGTGCTCGAAACCCGGCCGCTTCGGGTTGGGGTTCAGCATGCTTAACGGCGTGCGCTCCGCAGTCGGTATGCCCGGGAACGGACGCAGCCAGTCGAGATACCACGGCGCGTACCAGTTGGTTCCTCCATTTACGGCGATGTGGGGGTCGAGCGCCACCGTAGCCTTAAACTCGGGTGCGAACGCGGCCACGTAGACCGCCGCCTTGGCGCCCAGCGAAAAACCGATGAATCCCAAACGTCTCCCGTCGACCTGCTTCAGGCTGCGGAGGTATTCGGCCTCGCGGCGGGCGTCGTGGACCATCTTGCCGAGTGGCAGCCAGTGCCCGAATCGCTCGTATAACTTCTCCGGCACACCCTTTCCGGCGCTCGTTCCGTCGCGATAGTTGCGGATGAACGACCATCCGGTCAGCACGACGTAACCGCGGCCCGCGAGCCAGGATCCCCACCACTCTTCCGGTTTCTGCCAGTCAGGCGAGGAGGACGTCCAGCAGATTACTGCCGGGAAAGGTCCTGGTCCCTGGTTTTTCGGCAGCAGCAGGAGATGCGGTTGCCAGAAATCCTTCTCCATCGGCAACTCGAGATGGATCCGCGTGTACGCCGGGCGCTCCTGCTTATCGATGATGCGCGCCTTGCGAATGTCGCCGAACCAGCGCTTGTCGGGGCCCTTCGGTTCGAGCTTGCCGAGCATTGTGGTCCAGGACTTCAGGATCTCCGGGCGACGCTTCTTGTACCAGTCCTTCGGAGTGTGCAGGTCCTCCACAAGGGACGGAATGATTTCCTTCTCTGCGCCGGGCTCGGGCGCCGGGCTTCTTTTCTGACTGACGCGGTGTTGGTTGAGACGCTGAGTTGGGTCGGGGGCCTGCAGCGGAGCAGCCGTCAGAGCGAGCAGCAGAACGAGTATGAGCACTAAGCACCTGCCTCTTTCTTGAATGTTGATGATGAGACCGGCAAGCCCGACGCCTCCCACGCAGCGATTCCGCCCGTGAGGTCCGCCGTTTGCTGAAATCCATGCCGCTCCAGAATGCTGGCCGCGAGCGATGACCGATACCCGCCCTGGCAGTGAACCACAACCAGCCGGTCACGCGGCAGTTCTGCGAGACGTTCGGGAAGGTGATTGAGCGGGATGTTCCTCGAGCCGTTGATGTGCTTCTGTTCCCACTCTCGCGGGGTCCGCACGTCCAGAACCACCGGAGGTTTCGCGGATTGAAGCTGTTCGGCGAGGGTGGCCGTGGCGATCCGGGCGGTTCGGTTAAGAGGGCCGGGCAGCGCTTCGAAGGCCTGCATGCCACCATGCAAGCAGCCTGTGACGTTGTCGAAACCAATACGACCAAGCCGCGTCGCAGCTTCGAGTTCGGAGCCCGGATCGGCGATGATCACGATCGGCTTCTCGCGGTCGAGCAGGGTCCCAGCCCAGGTCGCGTACTGACCACCCAAACCGATGTTGATGCTGCCGTTCAGGTGCGCGCCGGCGAAATCTGCTGGATTTCGGACATCGAGAAGCTGCGCTCCCCCGCTTCGAAGGTGCAAGAGTTCCTCGGGCGACAGCGGTTTCAGGACCTGCTGGAGTGTCTTGTCGAGGGTCGGCCGTTCTTTCGTGTTCAGAACAGCGTCGTAGGTGAAATATGCCGGTGCTTCGGGCTGGTCGGCGGCCACGATACTGACAAACTGTTCCCGGCTCATCGGTTGCAGGGCGTAGTTGTACCGGCGCTGGGTTCCGATGGTGGAGACCGTCTCCGTGCCGAGATTCTTCCCGCACATGCTGCCGGCGCCGTGTCCGGGGTAAATCAGGGTTTCGTCGGGTAGCGTAAGCAGCTTGTTCCGGACCGAATCGTAAAGCATCCGGCCGAGTTCCTCTGCAGTCCACCCGAGCGACGCCCGCAGGTCCGGCCGGCCCACATCGCCGATAAACAGCGTATCGCCCGTCAGCACCGCGTGCGGGCGCTCCGTGTCCTTCGCCAGATCATGAACGAGAATGCAGATCGATTCGGGAGAGTGTCCCGGTGTCTCCAAGACAGTCAGCCGCGTCTTGCCAAACTCGATCGCGTTGCCATCGGCCAGTGCCGTGAAGTCATACTCAGCTTTCGCGCGAGCGCCAAGGCAGATCGTGGCGCCGGCGAGGTCTCGGAGTTCCAGATGACCAGCCACAAAGTCCGCGTGAAAGTGAGTGAGAAACACGTAGCGGATGGCCAAGTCCAGCTGGCGTGCATCTTCGACGTACTCGTCGACGTCCCGCCGCGGATCCACCACCGCGGCGGTGTGCGATTCTTCGTCCGCCACGAGATAAGAGGCGTGCGCAAGACAGCCGAGGTAGTACTGCTTGAGAATCATCCGAACCTCCTTGCCCAGTAGGAGCCGGCACCCGCCCGACGGGGACCGGGATCATCCTCAATCCTTGATCCAGGTGTGCCTTGGATCGTCGCTCCAGGTGCCGTACGCACGGCCCTCGCCGGCCAGCACCCAGGTGTAGTTCAGAGTATAGCCGGGACAGGCGACCACGGGGTGGTATCCGCGCGGAATCAGCACGGTGTCACCATGCTCGACCACGAACGCGTGATCGAACGGTTCCGGGTCATCAGCGCCGGTGTACACGCGGATGAAGCCGAAGCCCTGGTTCGGCTCGAACAGGAAGTAGTAGACCTCCTCCATCGGCACCTCACCGGCGGCGGTGAACCGGTCGTGTTTGTGCGGCGGAGAGCTCGTCCAGCCGCCCGGTTGGCTGACCGTCTCGCCACAAATCAGGTGTACAGCGTCCACGTTGTCGGCGATGTGGGTGCAGACCGTACGGGCGAAGTTGTTCTTGCCGGTGGGTGTCACCATGATCTCCGAACCTGCAATCAGCCGCGGCGACGCGCCCGTCTTCCCGGCGGCGCCGGCGGCTGTTACGCGCGCACGCTCGTCGAGACGGGATATCTTGGCTTTCGAACCGGCAGGCAGGTAGATCATCGGCCCGGTCTCCTTCAGGGTTCGCCTGGCGCCTATCTCCGCCGACCACTTTCCCGAAGAGTTCTCGACCTCCACCCGCACAGGACCGGCGTAGGAGTCGAGCGACTGCTCCTCCTCTCCCGTCTCCCACTCGTGAGTTCGCAACGCCCCGCCCAGCTCGATGATGGTGAAGGAGAGGTGTTTCAGTCCTTCACCGCGTTTGACGATCGGATAAACGCCGGGCGCATCTCCAGGCGACTTGATATGAAGACCCATAGGCTTCACGCTATCACACGCGTTTGAGGCCCTGACCGAGGTGTCTCAAAGCATGGTGAAACCCGGAGTGCCCTTCAGCGCACGGTCGAAAGTGACTGTGTCCGGGCAACCCGAAGCGCGGCTAATCTCACCAATGAGGTAGTCAGAGAAATCGGCCTTCCCGTTCCGGTAACCTTCCAGACTCCGGCGCACCAGGGCGTCGTGCTCGATCTTGAACTGTTCGGTCTGAAGGATGCGCTCAAGTATCGCGACGATCTCGGCTTTCGACTGATCGTAGCAGCGGAACAAAACCCAAACCAGCTTACAGAGAACCAGGGCCGGGAGGAAGATGAACTCACCATCCTGGTTGCATCGGTCGATGAACCTCGAGGCAGCCACAAGTTGCCTCGAGTCATCGGCCGTCAGGTAACGCACGAGGACGTTGGTGTCCAGCGCCCTCATGCCTTCGAGTACCCTTCCGCAATCGCCTCATTCATTTCCCGAACCGTAACGGCTCGTTTTCGGGCCGGCCGCACGATGCCGCGAAGCCCGCGTACGTCAAGAGTGCGAGGCTTCATGGTCACTTGCCCAGCCAAGTCGAACTGGAATTCGATTCGTTGCCCACTCCGCAACCGAAGCCGGTCCCGCACTTCTTTTGGAATGGTGATCTGTCCTTTACTCGTGAGGGTGGCGGTGAGCATCTCCTTACTCCAATCTGATTCCTTACTTAATGGTAATCCGTGATCTCGTCAGGAATCAATGGCGATGCAGGATCGTGGCGCTGGCGCTAAGCTTCCGGTTCACCTCATCCGCTCCGGCACGCTATCATGGAGCCATTGTCGCGATGCGCTTCCTCGTGTGTTTCCTCTTGCTGGCGCTCGGTGCGCCGGCCCAGCAACTGACTCTGGACCGGCTTTTCCGGCGGCCCTTCCTGTGGGGCACGTCGCCGGAACAGGTGACTTGGTCCAAAGAAGGACACACTCTCGCCTTCCTGTGGAACACCTCAGGGAGACGCTTCCTCGACCTCTATGCGTATCATCCGGGCAGCAGAAAGCTCACGCGGCTTACCGATCTCGAACCGGTCAAAGACGATCTCAACCTCACGGAGGAGGAGAAGGACGACCGGCAGAAGAGTTACCTTGAGCCGCTCGCGGGCCTCGGTTCCTTCGAACTCTCTCGGGATAGTTCGCACGCCGCGTTCTCGTACCGTGGCGACCTTTACGTGGTCGAGACCCAAGGCGAGAAGCCGCCGTTCCGGCTGACAAGGACCAAGGCTTCGGAATCCTCGCCGCAGCTCTCTCCGGACAACACGAGAATCTCTTTTCTCCGCGATCGGCAACTGTTCGTGCAAGACCTACGCGACGGCCGGCTCTGGCAGGTGACCGATATCGAGGAGCCTGATCAGGCGATCACCTCGTATCGCTGGTCGCCGGATGGGACGCGGTTCGTCGTCGCGGTGCGCAAGGGCCGCGGACGGCAGATGGTGCTTCCGAACTACTCGGGCCGCTTCGTCAAGGCGGGCTCTTTCAGCCGCAGCGTGGCGGGCGATGAGCCGGTCGAAACGGCGTTGTCTATCGTTCCGGTGGAGGGCGGCAAGCCGCTGCCCGTTGACCTCGGCCCTCTCGGTGCCAAAGTCTATCTGGGTCTGGTCGACTGGTCGCCCGACTCCAGCCAGTTGCTGGTTCGTAGCGTTCACCCGAAGGTGAAGCAGGCGCACCTGCTCGTTATCGATGCGAAGACCGGCAAATCGGTCGTTCTCCAGGAGGAGACGGACAGCAAATGGGTCCACTGGACCTCGGCTGCATGGTCACCGGATTCTCGGAATGTCGTGTTCACGAGCGACCGGGAGGGCTGGGCGCAGCTCTACCGAATTCCGGCTACTGGGGGGAAGCCCGAGCAGTTGACCCGCGGCGCCTGGGAAGCGCAGGACCCGCAGTGGGCCGGCGAGAATATCTACTACACGTCGACTGAGGGCGGTGCGGCGGAGCGGCACTTCTACCGGATCCGCCCGGATGGGTCCGGCAAGCAGAAGTTGTCGCGACGGGAAGGATTGAACTACGGCCTCGTCTCCGAAGACGGTATGCACGTCGCATGGCTGCAAGCGAATCTGTCGAATCCATCTGACCTCTACGTGGACGAGGATCGGGTTACCACTTCACCCCTGCCGGAATTCGCCAACTACCGCTGGCCGGAGTCGCGGTTCTTCCAGTACCCGTCCCGGCGCGATGGGAAAAGTGTGGCCGCTCGGCTGATGCTGCCGCCTGGATATCGGCAGGACGACAAAAGCGGGAAGCGTTGGCCCGCCGTCGTCTACATCCACGGCTCGGGTTACGCCACCAGCGTTTTGAAAGAGTGGGGCAGCTACGACCCTTACCGGTTCGCTTTCAATACGTATCTCGCCCAGCGAGGCTTCGTCGTGCTGGAACCGGACTACCGCGGCAGTTCCGGTTATGGGCGCGATTGGCGCACGGATGTGCATCTCCATATGGGAGGCCCGGATCTCGATGATGTCCTGGGCGGCCTTGACTATCTCCGTGGTCTCGGCGACATTGACATGAAGCGCATCGGTATCTGGGGTGTCAGCTACGGCGGCTTTATGACCAACATGGCGATGTTCCTCGCTACGGATGAGTTCCGCGCGGGAGTATCCTGGGCGGGCGTCAACGATTGGGAAAACTACAACGCCTGGTACACCTCCGAGCGGCTGACTACCCCAGAGGAGAATCCCGAAGCGTTCCGGCGCAGCTCTCCGATCCATTTTTCGCGCCTGCTGAAGAACCCCTTGCTGATCGTGCACGGCATGGTGGACGACAACGTGCTCTTCCAGGACGCCGTACAGCTCACGGAAAAGCTGGTTCAGGAGGGCCGGCCCTTCTGGCACATCTATTACCCGCAAGAGGACCACGCCTTTGTTCGCGACGAAACGCTCGTCGACGCCTACAGCCGGTCCGCGGAGTGGTTCGAAAGGCATCTGCGATGAAGCTCCCACGGCTCTATCCGATCCTCGATACGGCTACTTTGGAAAAGCAGGCATGCTCCATAGAATTGGCAGCCGAAGCGATGGTCGCCGGGGGAGCGAGGATACTTCAGTTCCGCCACAAGGGTCACTTCTCGCGGGCGTTGTTCGAGCAGGCGGAACGGGTCGCGGCGTTGTGCCGGCGGGAGGGAGCCATTTTCGTCGTGGACGATCGCGCCGACGTTGCGATGATGCTCGACGCCGGTTTGCACGTCGGCCAGGACGACCTGCCGCCTTCTGACGCGCGACGGCTCGTCGGCACGGAAAAACTGCTTGGGTTTTCCACACACAATGAGGTTCAGCTCCGGGCTGCCGCCGCCGAGCCGATTGATTATGTCGCACTGGGACCGGTCTTCGGAACGGCGTCGAAAGATCGTCCGGACCCCGTGGTCGGTGTCGAGGGGTTGCGGCGGCTGCGGCCGCTCGCCACCCGGCCACTGGTGGCAATTGGGGGAATTACGCGCGAGAATGCACTGACGGTGCTCGACGCGGGCGCCGACTCGGTAGCGGTAATTGGGGACCTGCTGCCCGAGAAGTGCACTTTCGAAACTCTGAGAACTCGGATGGGGCTATGGCAACAACTCGTGACGACGTAAACACAGGGCTCGTCAAAGGACTCGGGCTGCTCGATGCAACCACCATTGTCATGGGGTCCATGATCGGCTCGGGCATCTTCATTGTTTCGGCGGATATGGCCCGGCAGACGGCCTCGCCCGGCCTGTTGATCCTGACCTGGGTCATCTCCGCGGTCCTCACGATCATCGCCGCCCTCAGCTACGGTGAACTCGCTGCGATGATGCCACAGGCGGGAGGACAGTATGTCTACCTCCGCGAGGCGTTCGGGCCTTTGTTCGGATTCCTCTATGGCTGGACGCTGTTCCTGGTAATCCAGACCGGGACCGTTGCCGCCGTGGCGGTGGCATTTGCCAAGTTCACGGGCGTCTTTTTCCCTTGGTTTTCCGCAGGCAACGCGCTGGTCCGCTTTGGCGGGTTCACGATCAATACACAGCAGGCGCTCGCCATCGCCGTGCTCGTGTTCCTCACTTGGGTGAACACCCGAGGCTTGCGCACCGGAGCAGCCGTCCAAAACGTGTTCACCGTCGCCAAGACCGGCGCCGTGCTTGGTCTGATCGGGCTCGGATTCCTTGTTGGCGGCGCCGGCGGCTCAGGCAACTTCGAGGGATTCTGGCGCAACGCGGGCTGGAACTTCGACGCGGTTCGCATCGTTGGTGTCGCGATGGTCGGAGCTCTCTTCGCCGCCGACGCCTGGAACAACATCACGTTCACCGCTGGCGAGGTACGAAATCCACGCCGCGACGTGCCGCTCGCGCTGGGCATGGGCGTCGGTGTGGTCTGCCTTCTTTACATCGCCTGCAACTTCGTTTATCTGCGCCTGCTGCCGCTCGAGGCGATCCAGACGGCCGCCGAGGATCGCGTGGCGACCGCCGCCGCGTCGATGATCTTCGGCCCGGTGGCCGTGCAGGTGATGGCGGCGGCGATCATGATCTCGACGTTCGGCTGCATCAATGGGATGGTCCTGGCTGGCGCGCGCGTCTACTACGCCATGGCGCTGGACGGCCTGTTCTTCAAGGCGGTAGCGAACGTGGACCCAGTCCATCACACGCCCGTGGTCTCGCTGACCGTGCAGTGCGTCTGGGCCTGCCTGCTCACGCTGTCGGGAACGTACAGCAACCTGCTCGACTACGTCATCTTCGCGGTGCTGCTGTTCTACATTCTGACCATCGCCGGCGTCTTCGTGCTGCGGCGCAAGCGCCCCGACGCGCCCCGGCCGTACAAGGCGTTCGGCTACCCGGTACTTCCCGCGCTATACATCGTCCTTGCCGGTGTGGTCGAAGTCCTGCTGCTGCTCTACAAGCCGAAGTACACGTGGCCCGGACTCGCTATTGTGTTGCTCGGCCTGCCGGTGTACTTCGTTTGGCGGCGGAGGCGGACCTCAGCGCTTTCGTGAGATCCGCGCTGAGCACCGTCGGGCACCAGTATTTTTCGATGTGCTCGATTACCAGTTCAGTGCCGCGGGCATGACTGACGAAGGGACTCTTCTTCGGGTCGTACATTGCGTCGGTCAGGTCGCGCACAAGCACGCAGCGCACTCCCCATTTCGTCATCTGCTTGATCGCAAATGTACGGTTGAGTACGCACATGTTGGTGTGTACGCCCATAATCAACAAATTGCCGATCCCGTTGGCGCGAAGGTAACTGTACACTTCGGTTCCTTTGTCTGAGATGACGTCCTCGGGCGCAATGCGAATGCCGGCGTGCTGCCGGGTCCACGCTTTGTGATCCTGGTCGCCGGTGTCGCATCCGCCCTCTTTGTCGTCGATCGGAAGCGGCGGATCGGAGAATGTCATCGGCTCCGGGGGCAACACCTGTGGCAGTTCGAGCATCCGCTTCCGCTGCGGGTCGTCCTTGTAGAAATCCATGACATCCGATGGGGAGTGAATGATGCGGATCCCGCCCGTGCGGGCTGCCTCCACCACCGGCGCCATCCTCTTCACCATCTCGTTCACTCGCTGCGCGGCGCCTCTGCACCAATGGTTGTCCCACATATCGCAGATGAGGACGGCGGTCTGAGGCACAGCGAGGCTTTTCTCGAACCGGACTTCCTCCCATTGCGCGCTGCCCTTGAACGCCTCGACTCGGGAGCGAAGCTGTAGCCGCAGTTCCGGCTGGCAGAATGCGGGCAGAGCCGTGAGAACGGCGATGAGCACGCTGGATCTGAGCATGGAGCGATTATGATATATTTCGTTTCTTGTTTCGCTGGGTACCGACAACGAAAGGACACTGGTGACCTCATGAGCCTTTGGGCGACCAAACCGCTGAGCCGTATCATGGCTGAGAGCGAAGGCGGCGAGCACACTCTGAAGCGGACGCTCGGGGCGATGAGCTTGGTCGCATTGGGCATCGGAGCGATTATCGGAGCCGGGTTGTTCTCTCTCACCGGGATTGCCGCCGCCGAGAATGCAGGACCGGCCATCGCATTGTCCTTCATCGTCGCGGCCATCGGCTGCGCGTTCGCCGGCCTCTGTTACAGCGAGTTCTCGACCATGATCCCGATCGCGGGTAGCGCATATACCTATGCGTACGCGACTATGGGCGAATTTCTGGCCTGGATTATAGGGTGGGACCTGGTCCTCGAGTACGCGGTCGGCGCGGCAACCGTCTCCATCAGTTGGTCTGCCTACATTGTGAGCCTGCTGCACGACATCGGCATCAACTGTCCGCCCTACCTGGTTGCCTCGCCGTGGCAGCCCGTTCAGCTTCCGAACGGCCAGCTCGTGCATGGGCTCATCAACCTGCCCGCCGTCTTCATCATTGCTCTCGTCTCCACGTTGCTGGTCGTCGGAATCAAGGAGTCGGCGAACGTAAATGCCGTCATGGTGATGATCAAGGTCGCGGTTGTGATCATCTTCATCGGCGTGGGCATCTGGTTCATCAAGGGATCCAACTATGTCCCCTTCATTCCGGAAAACACTGGCACGTTTGGAGAATATGGCTGGAGCGGCATCCTGCGGGCGGCGGGTGTGATCTTTTTCGCATACATCGGTTTCGACGCCGTCTCGACGGCGGCGCAAGAGGCGAAGAATCCGCAGAAGGACATGCCGATCGGTATCATCGGCTCGTTGCTGATATGCACGGTCCTCTACGTGGCCTTCGCCTTCGTCATGACCGGACTCGCGCACTACACCGAGTTCAAGGGTGCGGCTGCCCCGGTGGCAGTGGCGATCGCCAAGACCCCCTACATGTGGCTGGGCTCGCTGGTTAAGTTCGCCATCATCGCCGGCCTGACTTCCGTAATCCTGGTGATGCTCCTCGGCCAGTCGCGTGTTTTCTTCTCCATGTCGCGGGACGGGCTGCTTCCAGGAGTCTTTTCCGAGATACACCCGAAATTCCGAACGCCCTGGAAGTCGAACCTGCTTCTGATGATCTTCGTTAGCCTGTTCTCGGCATTCGCGCCCATCTCGGCAGTCGGCCACATGACGAGCATCGGTACGCTCTTTGCCTTCGTCATCGTTTGCGTCGGCATCATCATCATGCGGAGGACCCAGCCCGGTTTGCCACGGCCCTTTAGAACTCCGTGGGTGCCAGTGGTTCCGGTTCTCGGCATCCTGGTCAACGCGATGATGATGTACGGCCTCGGCTGGGAGAACTGGATGCGCCTCTTCGTCTGGCTGGCGATCGGACTGACGATCTACTTCCTCTACGGCCGCGTGCACAGCCACCTGGCCCGGAAGTAGCCAGGACGTTTGTCGAAGCTCGAAGACCTCGTCTGCACTCCGGGCTGGGTCTCGCGCTAAACTGCTAGTCCATGGACACGCTCATGCCTCTGGCGTCCGCGCTCGGCTTGGGTATGCTGGCGGGCGCGCGCCTCTATGCGACCGTGTTCGTCGTCGGCCTGTTGCTCCGGCTGGACTGGATCGCCGTGCCCACGGCCTGGCAGCACGCATCAGTGCTTGCGGATACGCGGGTGCTCGTCGCTTCCGGGATCGCTTGCGCGCTTGAATTCATCGCCGACAAGATTCCCTGGGTCGACAGCGCCTGGGACTCCATCCATACGTTTCTGCGCCCGATCGGCGCCGCTCTGCTGACCTCCTCGCTGTTCTCGAATCTGGAGCCGGCATATCAGGTCCTGTTGTTTCTGCTGGCGGGCGGAGTCGCGTTCTCCGGACATTCGGCCAAGGCCGCCACCCGATTCGTGGTGAATCATAGCCCGGAGCCTTTCAGCAACGTCGCGGTCAGTCTCGCCGAAGATGCTTTCGTGGCGGGCGGGCTTTACATGCTTGTGAAGCACCCGTGGATCATGGCGGGCATCGTGCTTCTGTTCCTCGCGCTGTTCGCCTGGCTGGCTCCACGAGTTTTCCGTGCGCTTCGGGCGGAGTGGGCCGCCCTGACCGCCGTGATACGGAATTGGACGGGCGACAGCGTGCAGCCGTCGCTCGCTCCAGCGGAGCGCGAGTGGCTGGCAGCGAATCACCCCGGCCGGCAGCCTGGCGAGGTCTTTTGCGTGATCGCCACGAGCGATCTGAAAGGCCTCCGCAACGCCATCGGGACACTCTGCCTCATTGGAGGCGATGCGGCGTTCTTCGCTCGGCGGTGGATGCGCCCGGTCCGCAAGACGATCGGCACGGTGACGGGCACGGAGACGCGGCAGGGTATTCTCGTAGACCGGCTGATTTTGGCGCTCGCGGATGGATCCCGCATCCGCTTCGACCTTCTGGCTGGACAGATGCCGAAAGCTGCGCAGTTCGTGCAGCCGGCCGCGTGAGTCGCTTCCCGGCTATTTCCTCCACAGTGCCGCGCCGCCGAGCAATCCAAGGACATTGGGGACGACTTTCACGTTCGGAGGCAGCCCCTGGAGCGAAACCTTCTTCGCGTTGCCGCCGCCAAGATACAGCCAGTCGTAGTTGAAGAGGTGCTCGAGCTCGGCGACCGCTCTGGCGAGCATCCGGTTCCAGTGCTTCACGCCAAGTTCGTCGTAGCCTGCCTTTCCGAGCCATTCCTCGTAAGTAAGCCCTTTGTGGAACGGATGGTGCGCCACCTCAAGGTTCGGCACGAGTCGCCCTTCGAGAAACAATGCGGATCCGAGCCCTGTTCCGAGAGTAAGCACGAGTTCCACGCCTCGCCCGCGTACGGCGCCCATTCCCTGGATGTCGGCGTCGTTGGCCACGCGAGCCGGCTTGTGAAGCCGCTTTCGCAACGCCGCTGCGATATCGAAGCCGACCCAGCGGTCGTGCAGGTTGTAGGCCGTGTAGGCCACGCCCTTGCGAATCACCCCTGGAAAACCGAGGGAGATCCGGTCGAACGGGCGCTGGGCCGCAGCCAACCTGTCAATCGTACGCAGGATGGCCGCGGGCGTCGCGGGCCTCGGCGTTTCCAAGCGCGTCCGCTCGGTGAGAGGCCTCCCTTTCTGGTCGATCACAATCGCTTTTACCCCGCTTCCTCCGATGTCGATGGAGAGAATTCGAAGCGGCGCGGTTCCCGTCTGTGTCATGGCAATCCTTGGCTGGTGTTCTCCGGATGATACCCCAGAGTGCGGCAAGCGGGTGCGGCTTGATTCGGCTCCAGAGGCTTCGTCACGCGGAAAGCGCGGCGGTTGAAATGAACTGCTTCAGATAGTTCGCACTTTGCCGGAGCGCGGCCTGCCGGTTTTCGAGAGAGCCCTCGAAGGCGCGGTCTTCCACCTCGACGCAGACCGGCCCATCGTATCCGGTCTCGGTGAGCACGGAGAAGAAACGGCCCCAATTCACGTCACCGAGCCCCGGAAGCTTCGGCGTATGGTACTGAAGCGGGTACGCGAGAATTCCAACTTCGTCGAGTCGCTCCTGGTCAATGCGGGCGTCCTTGGCGTGGACGTGGAAGATACGGCTGGCGAACTCGCGCAACGGCTTCAGATAGTCCATGCGTTGCCAGATCATATGGGATGGGTCGAAGTTGAGGCCAAAGTTGTTGTCTGGAATGTCGTTGAACATCCGCCGCCAAATGGCCGGCGAGACGGCGAGATTCTTGCCGCCGGGCCATTCGTCGGCGCTGAACGACATCGGGCAATTCTCGATCCCAATCCTGATCCCGTTGTCGGCGGCAAGCCGGATCAGCGGCTTCCACACTTCGAGAAAACGCGGCCAGTTGGCGTCCACCGATTTCGTCCAGTCCCGGCCGATGAAGGTATTGACTACGCCTACGCCGAGCAGGCGAGCGCCCAGGATCACTTGCTTCAGATGATCGATATACACCTGGGCCTCGGCGGAGTCCGGTACAAGCGGATTCGGGTAGTAACCGAGGCCGCTGATGGCAACGCCTGCTGTCTTCACGGCGTCGTTGATACGAGCGGCGTCTGCGGCGGTCAAGCCCACGACGTCGATGTGCGTGACGCCTGCGTAGCGCCGCTCGGCCTTACCCTTCGGCCAGCACATGACC
This sequence comes from Bryobacteraceae bacterium, assembly GCA_035455185.1. Taxonomy (GTDB): domain Bacteria; phylum Acidobacteriota; class Terriglobia; order Bryobacterales; family Bryobacteraceae; genus JAEHDI01. The sequence goes on from DATIFQ010000477.1 coordinate 26,978, forward strand.
TCGACACAAGAGTAGCCGCTGGCGGACGCAAACGACGCGACTTCCCGGAGCGGCAGGTCAGGCAAAATGGCGGTCACAAATCCGAGCTTCAGCATGATGTCTTTCTCCCGGGCGCGTGTTCCGCGCCGAAGATCCATCTTAGAATGGCCGTACGCCCATTTGGAGCGGACTTGTGCATTGCTAGAGTTTCATGCAAAGTAAAGTGGGGATTGCAATGAATAAAACCCGATTTTTCGTGACCGTTCCCGTTGCATCTGTTCTGCTCGCCCTGACGGCTTGCTCAAGTCCGCCACCGCAGGAAAAAGCTGCCGAGGTCAAGAAATCCCCGGGGCCGGCGGCTAACGCCGGTGCATCGCAGCTAACACGCGACCCGCTGCCGGGCTGCGAGTGGCGAGGATCGGTCGATCCGAGTATCCGTCTCTACATACTCGTCCAGCAATGCACGGACGCCGCTCACAAAAATTCGTTCCTGGCCTATGGGAACGCCATCTATCAGATACCCGCCGCCGCCGGCGGCGAGATCGCAAAGGGTAAACGAATCGTCGAAGTGTTCGAAAAGCCTGCCGGCCAGCCCATTGAACAAGCGCTCCAGGAGCAGTTCATCGCTAAGCTGCCGCCGCCCGGAAAAGAAGGGTGCCTCGTGCGTTCACCGGCCGAGGGCGTGGTGGTTTCCGACCCGACTAAGGTGACCTATGAGATCGTGCCGGGGCCGGAATACAAAGGGGGATCGGAAGCGGGCTCGCGCCCCTGCGGCGAATACGGAAAGGCCGACTCGCCCATGTATTTCGAGTACCATCCCCGCGAGTCCAGGGTCCGATTTCTCTTTGTAAACCCCAGCGGCGACCCGCCGATGTTCGACGCCCAGGCGATCCGGTTACGGTAGCATCCGCCACCGGGCAGCGAACCGCAACTTCACCGGTTCGTCTACGACGATCAGCCAACCGCGTCCGGGAGTAACCCGCACCGGGGTTCGTCTCACGGTTCCGCCGTAAGGCACTTCTTGCGCCGCACCGGTATATTACTCCCGCCAATGCATGGATTAGAATTGGACCAGGGAAGACTGGAAGCGGCCCAGTCGCCATCTAGCGACCCGGTTCCGCGCGTTGCCGTCGTCCCTTGGTCAACCGGGTTCAACTCCCGACGAATCCGCCCCGCGGGGCCGGCGGAAACGCAACAAGGCAGCGGCCTTGCAGGTTAAGACCTCCGCCGCTGTTTTGTGGCCCCTCGGGGTGGATCATGATTGGCAGGAATACTGATGATAAACATACTTCTAGCGCTCGCCGTCCTTGTTGCCGTATCTGTTGCCTGGTCCAGGCTGCGTTTCAAGCCGATCACAGTTTTCGAATACGAGCGTGGCCTGAAATACCAGAAAGGCAGATTCGAAACAGTCCTTCAGCCCGGGCGGTACTGGGTCTACCTGCCGCACACGTCTCTGGTGAAACTCGACATCAGGCCGCGCTTCGTAACCGTCCCTGGCCAGGAACTGGTGAGTTCCGATGGTGTCAGCGTGAAGGTAAGCCTCGCTGCCAGGTACGAGGTCGCGGACGCTTACGTAGCCGTCCTGAAAAACGAGAACTACGAAACGGCCCTCTATCTTCTGCTGCAAGTCAAGCTCAGGGAGATCGTCGGAGCGTCGAAAATCGACGAACTGCTCGAGAAAAGAAACTTGCTGGGTCAGATGCTGATGGAATCGTCCGAGAAGCCCGCCGAGGAGCTAGGGCTGAAGCTGCATTCCGTCAATCTGAAGGACATCATGTTTCCAGGCGAATTGAAGAAGGTTTTCGCGCAGGCAGTGAAAGCTCAAAAGGAAGGGCTCGCCGCCCTCGAGAAGGCACGCGGTGAAACCGCAGCCCTGCGAAACCTTGCCAACGCCGCGAGGATGATTCAGGAAAACCCGGCGCTGCTCCAGATCCGGTTGTTGCAGCAGTTGGGCGAGACGTCCGGCAATACCGTGGTCCTCGGAGTTCCGGCGACGACGCCGCTGCCTATACGAAGCCCCCAGCCGTCTAGACCCGACACCGCCCAACTGGGGGCTTCGGAAGAAACAAATGAATAGTCGCCGGATCGCCTCTTACCTGTCTTACCTGCTTCTATAACGAACGAGACCTCGGTAAGACTTAGCGCTGCTCAATTCCCTCCGATAGACTGGGTTCTTAGGCCAAGCCATGAACAACAGCACCTACACTCACATCGCCGACCTGATCAAGGAGGTCGAGATTCCGGTCAACGGCATCCTCAGCCGGACGCTTTACAACGACGATCGTTTGAAGGTGGTCATCTTCGGATTCGCCGCCGGGCAGGAACTGACCGCTCACACCGCGCCCATGCCGGCGGTGATTCAGATCCTGAGCGGCGAGGCTCGGCTCAAACTGGGCGACGATACGATCGAGGCCGGACCTGGGACGTTCGTCCGCATGCCGCCGCAACTGGAACACGGCGTCTACGCGACGTCGCCAGTGGTGATGCTGTTACTCATGATGAAAAATGCCTGAGCGCAACGCCAGAACCCCCCGCAGCCGGGCTGTGAACGCACGATGAAGATCCCCAAGTTGCGCTGGATCATCGCCGCCATGCTGCTGCTCGCGACGATGATCAACTACGCCGACAGACTGGCTCTGTCCGTCGTCTCAGTGGATCTGCGCAGCGAGTTCGGCCTCGACGAGCAGGACTACGCGCAGATCGTTGCCCTGTTTTTCTTCGCCTACGCCATTATGTACGCCGGGTCCGGCTACATTGTGGACCGGCTCGGCACGCGCCGCGGGTTCTCCGTATTCATCTTCGGCTGGTCTCTGGCTCAGATGATGCACGGCTTCGCCCGCGGAAAGTGGTCCCTCGCAGGTTGCCGCTTCATGCTCGGGCTGGCGGAACCTGGCAACTGGCCGGCTGCCGCGAAAGCCGTGGCGGAGTGGTTCCCCGCCTCGCAGCGCGCCCTGGGTGTCGGGATCTTCAATGCGGGCTCGTCGCTCGGCTCCGCCATAGCGCCGCCGATGGTCGCCTGGCTGACCCTGATGTACGGATGGCGTTCCGCCTTCATCTTTACGGGTACGCTGGGCCTTGTCTGGCTCACCGCGTGGCTTCTGCTGTACCAGCCGCCTCACCGGAACCGGTGGCTGCGCGAGAAAGAATATCTTGAGCTACGAGATCAGGTAAGGCCGCCCGAGGAGACCCTCCCCGCCTCCCGGTCCGCCCTCGACTGGCGGAAGGTGATCACGATGCGCGGATGCTGGACGCTCATCGTCGCGCGCTTTTTCACCGATCCCGTGATCTACTTCGTTATATTCTGGCTGCCGGAATACTTGAGGCGCGAGCGAGGTTTCGACCTCGCGATGGTCGGCAGGTACGCCTGGGTGCCCTTCATCTTCGGCGACATCGGCTACGTGCTCGGCGGTTGGCTCTCGGGCCGTCTGATCAAGGCCGGTTGGAAGCTCCCCACGGCGCGGAAATTCGTGATGCTCCTCGGCGCGGCCGTGATGCCGGCGGCGATGTTCGCGCCTCTGGTCCCGGCCGCCTGGATGGCGATCGCGGCGACCTGCTTCGTGACTTTCGGACACGCGTTCTGGGTCGCAAACCTGCAAACACTGCCGACCGACCTCTTTCCGGGTCACGAGGTCGGCACCGCGACAGGATTCTCCGGGATGGGCGGAGCCATCGGCGGCGTTCTTGCCAACCTTGGCACCGGATGGGTGGTCCAGCACTTCTCCTATACCCCGATCTTTCTTCTCGCCGGGCTGATGCACCCCCTGTCAATTGTCCTCGTCTACTGGCTGCTGCCTTCGCGGTTCTTTCGGAAAGCCGAGATCGATCCAACTCCCATAAGTGGTTAACAATAAATATCTTCCCAACCCTATGATGGGCTCCTACCCCGATTCTGCGGGTGTTTTTCGGAAACAAAAGTACTACAAAAGGGGAAAATCTCCTGTCCGAAAGATAGCGTGACGCGAGCGGCGTCCTGTGCGTAAATAAAGGCTCGGGACAAACATGCGAGGCGCTGATCGACGGAACGGCATCAGGTTTCCACTCAAACTGAACTGCCGGGTTGTCTTTCCATTTAAAGCGCGGTGCAATTTCGAAGGTATTACCGAGAATCTGAGTCGAGATAACGTCCTTATTCGCGTCCCCAGGGAAAGAATTCGGGGCACGCCGCTCCGTGTCGGAGACTGGGTTCGGATCATGCTGGATCTGCCCGGAACGGAGAGCTTGCCGTCTCGGTGCCTCGGCTGCGAGGCTACCCTCGCCCGAGTCGAGGACGACGGACCCGAAGCCGTCCACCTGGCCTTCCAGATCGATCAGATGGAATTCTGCGAGAGTGAGAACGGCGAGGCCGCCGGCCGCGCCAGGGTCTCCCAGATCGCCCTCAGCGGGCTCGCGACCTGAAAGCGCGGCTGGATCAGATCTGGTCCTGATAGTCCTCTAACATCACCCGCACCAATTGGCCGCGCGTGTGCACTCCGGTTCTCTGAAACAGCCGCTGCAGGACCGTTTTTATGATCGTCTCGGAGACCCGGAGGCGCCCGGCGATCTCCTTGTTGCTGAGCCCTTCGAACAAGGCGCGCACCACCTTCCGCTCCCGCTCGGAGAGGTGCTTGGGCAACTCAGCCGAATCCGAGCCCGCCTCAACGCCCGTCACCAGTTTCAGAAAGCGTTGATCCAGCCAGGCTCCACCTCGCGCCACGTCCACAACGGCTTCCACCAGCGCCGATGTCGGGTTTTCCTTGGGAAAAATGCCTGCCACGCCCGAACGCATCAGACGGACCGCCTCCTGATCGCTGATCCATGCCGTTACCACGAGCACACGACCCTCAAAGCCCAGGTCCCGCGCCGCGGGTAGGAACCGGGATCCACGCTCAGAGCCCAGGTCATAGTCGAGCAGGACGACGTCTGGCGCCTGTTTTTCGACCAGCCGCAGCGCTTCATCCACACTTTCACAGGACTCCACCGCAAAGTTCGGCTGGTCGGTGAGCACACGCGCGACTCCCTCACGGAACAGGGCATGGTCGTCTACAATTAGCACGCGCAGCGGCTTCGGCAGCGTTCGGTTCATGGCGCGCCCTTCCGCTCCTCACTAGCGGGCCGCAACTCCACCACAAAACAGCTCCCGGTGGCTTGAGGCTCGTAGCGCAGGTCTCCGTCGAACGACCGTGCAATCGCCCGCGACACATAGAGGCCGACGCCGCTGTCTTCGGCCCCCGCCTGGAACGGACGGAAGAGATTCGCGGTATCCGTCACCCCGCAGCCTGTGTCCCGAAACCGCACCAGAACCGTATCCCTGTCCCGGACGGCCTGCACCGTGAACTCCTTGCTCACACTTTCTCGCATCGCCCGCTCGCTGTTACGGGCCAGGTTGAGAAACACCTGGAGCAGGCTGTGGTGGTTCGCGCGCACCAGCGGCAGGCCTGGTTCCGCTTCCCACTGGACCAAGACGCTGAACTCGCGAAACGACGATTCGATGATGATCCGGGCCTCGTCCAGCACTGTTTCCAGGTCCACCCACTCGGGCTGCCTGTTTGCCGCCAGCCGGAGGCCGGAGGTGGCTACCTGCTCCATGGCCTTCACCAGGGCGCCGAGGGCCTGAAAATCCTTGTTCCCCACCAGCGCCGGCCGGCCCTCCAGCGCCCCGTACGCCGAGGCCGCCGCCGAGGCCAGGTTGCGGACCTCGTGCGAGACCGCTCCGATCAGCACCCGGGAGGTCGACATCAACGATTTAAGCCCGGCATCTTCCCGGTCCCGCAAGTTCTCGGAGGCGTCCCAAATTACCGCCGCCAGCCGGGCGCCCCCGCCGATCCGGTACGTAGAGAACCAGACTTGCGCCAGAAACACCTCCCCGTCGCGGCGCTGCCCCCGGCACTCGATCGTCGTCCGCAAGCTTCGGCCGGCGTCCCCGTTCCGGAGCGGGCGCCCCAGAACCGGCAAATACTGGCCGATGTCCCTTCCCTGGAGTGCATCCCCGTCGAGAAACCCGAGGAGCCGGTTCGCGCTATGGTTGGCCAGGATCACGGTTCCGGAGGAATCCAGCGTGACGATGGCCAGTGGGCTGGTTTCAATCAGGACGCGGAGTTGCTGCTCTGCCTCCTCCCGCAGCTTCAGGTTTCGGACCGCCAGCCTCCGGCTGTGACTCAGCTCGAAAACCAGCAGCCCGGCCCCGGAAAAGCCTCCCGCCACGATGAGCAGCCGTGCTGCCATTCCCGGCTCTCCTATAAAGGGTCCCAGGGCCTCCCGAAGAACGGCGCAGGCGGCCGATAGCGTGACAATCTGCCAGCGGCGAAGAGTCACCGAAGCGAGCAGGATCGGGACCATGTAGAGCACGCCAAGTGACACGTTGGGCTGGATTTTCCAGTCGGCAAGCGCGATACACAGGGTCAACCCGGCAGCCAGCGCCAGCACTCCTGTCCGGTGAGCTTCCGAATACGCCAGAAAACCCTCGAACGGGCTCGTTCGACGTTCGCCTTGTGGTGTGGCAGCATTCGAAGACATGGCGCGGTCGGCGGTAAACAGTATATCTCCCCAACTTGCGGCGAAATAGGCCAAACCTGGACCCGTTTCCTAGTACTTTGCGGATCGCAAAGGACGATCCCGTACTATACGTCCCGGAGGTGCTCAAACCTGAAAGATGACATTGCCGGTAGTCCGTCCGGGTTCGACAATCGAGTAGCCCCGCCCGTGGTGTGTGGACGGGGTGCGAAGTTTCACTTGATTTGGAGGAGTCAGTTCCATGCGACGTGTTCTTCGGTATGGTCCGGCCGCGGTTCTCATCTTGTTGGTCTTTGTTGGAGTCGTGCTTCAGGGCTCGCTCCCGGTAGCTTCCATCAATGCCTGGGTCGCTGGCGGCAGCCCGCTCGCGCAGCGCACGGGCGCCTGCGCCGTCACGCTTGCCGACGGTAACGTGCTGATTGCCGGCGGCGTCGATGCCGGCGGCAACCCGCTCGCGAGCGCGGAAATCGTCAGCAAGTTTAGCGGTTCGTTCTCGGCTGCGGCTTCGATGCTGGCGGCGCGCAGCAGGCATGCGTGCGCCGCGCTGCCGGATGGGCGCGTCCTCGTGATGGGCGGCGTCGTGTCCGGCGGCGTCACCAATGACACCGAGATCTACGACCCGTCGAGCGGCACATGGGCCGCTGGTCCGCCGATGTCGGGTACGGGGCGGGCCGGCCACACGGCTTCCGTGCTGTCCGACGGCAAAGTGGTGATCGCTGGCGGCGAAAACGGCAGTGCAGTGCTCGCGTCCGTGGAGATCTACGACCCCGAGGCCAACAGCTTCGCTCCGGCGGGTGCGCTCAACGAGCCACGCAAGGACCACGGCGCCGCAGCGACTCTGGACGGTTGGGTTTGGATCGGGGGCGGCCACAACGGCACAGAAGAGCTAGCATCCGCGGAGGTCT
>DATIFQ010000478.1:0-3545 GCA_035455185.1 Bryobacteraceae bacterium
GGCAAACGACGACCCGATCTTCCTTGACATGATGGCGGACGTGGTGCGCAGCACTTACGAGCATTACCGGGATGCGAGGCCGCTCACGATCGCCATGCCGTAGAACCGGCCGAACCAACCGTCAGAACCAACCGTCAGAACTTAGAGCGCGGACGTATACTGCGCCCAGACCCGCTTTTGCCGGAGAAATCGAGATGAACGCCAGGAGTTTTCCGAGGGTCGGTTTTGTGGTCCTGCTTGCCCTTGTGTGGGCCGTACCAGCCGCGCCACAAGTCGTTGGCGGCGTGGTGGGCGGCCCCCCGGCGCAGCAGCGCCCCGGGATTCCGTCCCCACGCGATCCGCGAGAGCAGCGGCCGCAAGTGGGCACTGCAAGCCTCACTGGCCGCGTCGTCGCGGCCGATACCGGCACCCCGCTGAGACGTGCGCAGGTCCGCGTCAGCGGACAGGACCTGCGCGGCGCACGCAGTGCGATGACCGACGGTGAAGGCCGATACACCGTCGGGAACCTCCCCGCCGGTCGATACTCGATTTCCTTTATGAAGGGGGGCTTCGCCAACATGTCATACGGGCAGAAGCGCCCGAACCAGCCCGGAAAGTCGGTGGACCTTCTGGACGGCCAGAAGATGGAGAACCTGGATGTCTCTCTCATCCGGGGGGGCGTGGTGACCGGCCGGATCGTGGACGACTTCGGCGAGCCTATCGTGGATGCGCGGGTCCAGGTCCTTCAACTGCGATGGTTCAACGGCCGGCGCCGAATGGCGGGAGGGGGGCGCGGAAACCAGACGAACGACCGCGGCGAGTACCGCATTTGGGGTCTTGGCCCGGGCGAGTACTACGTCAGCGCGACGAGCACCGATCGCCAGATGTTCTCCGACCCGCAGCTCGCCTCGCTCGATGCCACCGATTCCTCCGGCTTTGCGGCCACCTACTTTCCCGGAACGGCGAGTGTCGATGAAGCGCAGAAAGTGAGCGTTGCTGCAGGCCAGGAGGTCAGCGGCGTGGACTTCGCGCTGGTGACCACGCGCGTCGTCCGCGTCTCGGGCACAGCCATGGCGAGCGACGGACGCCCGATGGCGAATGCGATGGTGATGATGGTGTCACGAGGGGCGATGGAGATGGGCGGCATGATGATGTCGCTCGGAGGACGCACCGACAGCGATGGCTCCTTCGTGATTCCGAATGTGGCGCCCGGTGAGTACGTGCTGCAGGCTCGAGCCGAAGGCGGCCCACGCGGCATGAGAGGCGGAGGTGAAGGCGCCAGCACCACGGTTTCGGTCGGTACCGAAGACGTGAAGAATGTGATGCTGGTAGCGACCAAAGGGGTGCGCGTCAGCGGTCGCGTGATCTTTGAGGGTTCGACACCGACGGCAGAGGTGAAGGACCGCTCGCGCGTATTTCTGCCGCCGATAGAGCGCGAAGGATTCATGGGGGTTGGAGAGTCCGGTGATGCGCAAGTGACGCCCGAGGGTACCTTCGAGGTGCGCGGCGTCTCCGGTCGCCGCACCTTCAGCGTCTCGGCCGGTCCCCCGTGGATGGTCAAGTCTGCCAGGATCGGCGGCACCGACGTTCTCGACAGCGGCTACGAATTCGGCAAAGAAGACGTGACCAATGTTGAAATCGTGCTGACCAGCCGTGCGCCGGCGCTCACCGGATCTGTCACCGGCGAGAACAATTCGCCCGTATCCGACTATGTCGTCGTCGCTTTCTCTACAAACGAAGAATCCTGGGAACGCCTGCTCGGGGGAATGGGGCGGGGCTTCAGCATCGGTCGTCCCGACCAGAATGGTACCTACAAAGTGACGGGCATTCGACCCGGCTCGTATTATGTCGTCGCTCTCCCAGAGATGCCCGAGGAACTCGGGAACCCTGACCTCTTCAAGGCGCTGAAAGAGCGGGCGAAGCAGGTGAAGCTGCAGGAAGGCGAAACGGAACGCCTCGATCTGGTGTTGCAGCAGGCGCCGGGAACGTAACGGGACAGTCCTCCAATTCTCCGTTTTTGTGGCAATTTGTAGGTGGTCCTGCTCACCTTGACACGCGCCGTGTCAACTCCTATATTCAAAGCAACGCAAGTATGGGAGCGACGGACGGTCTTTACCTGATCAGCGTGGCGGCGCGGATGTTGGACATGCATCCGCAGACGCTGCGCAAGTACGAACGGCTCGGCCTCGTGCGCCCTTCGCGCACGCTTGGCAGCATGCGGGTGTACTCGCACGACGAGGTGGAACGCCTCCGGATGATCAAACGGCTGGTGGACGAGATGGGAGTGAACCTGGCCGGAGTCCAGCGGTTGCTGGACGTGGCGGAGGTCGCGCAGCGGATTGAGCCCTTACTCCGGGACCAGTCGCTCCCCCGCCAGGAATTGCGGAAGCGCCTCGCGCGGGAGTTCGATCGGCTCTGCGACATCGTGGGACTGTAAAGCGCGTGGAATTCAAGGATTACTACAAGACACTCGGCGTTTCGAAGACGGCTTCCGAAAAAGAATTAAAAGCCGCGTACCGGAAGCTCGCGCGGAAACACCATCCGGACGTCAATCCCGGTGACAAGGGCGCGGAGGCCAAGTTCAAGGAACTGAACGAGGCGTACGAGGTGCTCGGCGATCCGGAGAAACGCAAGAAGTACGACGAACTGGGCGCGAACTGGCGACAGTACGAGCAGGCGCAACAGGCCGGCTGGGGACCGGGCGGCCCGTCGGCCGGCAGTCCTTTCGGCGGCCGCTACAGCGGCGGGGCGTGGAACGTGAACGTCGGTGGTCCCGGCGGCTATCGGACGATGACGCCGGACGAGATGGAAGAGATGTTCGGCGGCAGCGGAGGAGAGTCGCCGTTCTCGGACTTCTTCAAGACGTTCTTCGGCGGAGACTTTGCGCGCGAGGAGCGCGCCCGTACCTCTCCAGGGCGAGATCTCGAGCACGAACTCGAACTCTCGCTCGAAGAGGCGTTCTCCGGCACGATGCGGCGGCTCACGATCCAGCAGGACGGCCAGGCACGCACGATCGAGGTTCGGATTCCAGCCGGCGTGAAGACCGGATCGCGCGTGCGGGCGGCGGGTGGCGGCGAAGCAGGCAGTCATGGCGGTGCGGCCGGAGACTTATATCTGAGGGTACGGCTACGCCCTCATCCAGTGTTCGAAGTACGCGACCACGACCTTTACGCGAAGGTCCCGGTGCCGCTCACCACGGCGGTGCTCGGCGGCGAGGCGCAGGTGCCCACGCTGACCGGCCCGGTCCGTCTGAAGATTCCCTCGCTGACGCAGGAAGGTCAGACGTTTCGGCTCAAGGGGCACGGCATGCCCACCGTCGGGAAGCCGAAGGAGCGCGGTGATCTCTACGCCACGGCGTACGTGGTGCTGCCGAAGAAACTCAGCGACCAGGAGCGGAAGCTGTTCGAGCAGCTGAAAGAGATGGAGAGGAAGGGGGAGTGAAAGGTTCGAAAGGTTCGAAGGGTTCGAAGGTTCGACGGGTTCGTGGTTCGTGGTTCGATAGGTTCGAGGTTCGAACCGTGAACCTGTCGAACCGTGAACCCGTCGAACCTATCGAACCGTGAACC
>DATIFQ010000479.1:0-4397 GCA_035455185.1 Bryobacteraceae bacterium
GTTTGAGGACTTCAAGGCGGAAATGCGAAACGACTTCCTGAAGAGGCGCGTAATCGGGCAGGAAGTCGGGTCAAGGATCAGCATTCCCCGGGCTGAAGCTCGCGACTATTACGACAAGCACAAGGAAGAGTTTGTGCGCGAAGAGCGGGTTTTTCTCAGCGAGATCTTGCTCTCGACGCAGGGCAAGAGCGGAAGCGATCCCGCGGTGCTGGAAAAGAAGGCCAAGGAACTCGTTACCCGGGCGCGCAACGGGGAGCGCTTCGGCGAACTTGCTCGCGACAACTCCGACGCAGAATCGTCGAGCACTCAGGGGCACCTGGACGCCTTCAAGCGCACGGACCTGAACAAAGATATCGCCCAAATCGTCTTCAGCAACGATCGGGGCTATGTGACCGACCCGATTAAAGTCGCGAACGGGTTTTTGATCCTGCGGGTGGACGAGCGGCATCAGGCCGGTCAGGCTGCCTTCGAAGAAGTAGAGAACGAGATCATGGAAAAGCTTTACATGCCCCGTTTCGAGCCCGCCATCCGGACCTACTTGACCAAGCTTCGAGGGGAGGCGTTTCTGGAGATCCGGGAAGGCTACGTCGACACCGGTGCGGCGCCCGGCAAGGATACGGGATGGAGGGATCCGGCACAGCTCAGGCCGCAAACGGTCACGCGGGAAGAGATCGCGACCAGCATTCGCCGGAAACGTCTGCTCTGGCTCATGCCGCTGCCCGGCACCAAGACGTCTTCGCGAGAAAGCAGTAGCGTGCAACAGTAGGCGCCGGCACTCCCGATGAAATCTCCTTACGTCCGCGATCTTCAACCGAACCAGATCGTTACCGCGACGTTTCTGGTTCACGCAAAAGAGATTCGCCAGAAGAAAACGGGCGATCCCTATCTGTCACTGTTGCTCGGCGACCGGACCGGCGACGTCGACGGCAAGATGTGGGACAACGTGGGCGAGGTGATGGATACCTTCGACCGCGACGACTTCGTGCGGATCAAGGCTCTGCTCAGCATCTATCAGAACCGGCCACAGCTCACGATCCACAAACTGCAGCGGCTCGATCCGGCCGAGGTCGATCCGGGCGATTTTTTCCCGGTCTCCACCCGCGACCCGGAGGAGATGTGGGCGGAGGTCCGGCAAATCGTCGCCGGCTTCACCAATCCCCATCTCAAAGCGCTGGTGGAAGCGCTGATCGATGACCCCGAGATCGCCACACTCTACCGCCGAGCCCCGGCGGCGAAGATGATCCACCATGCGTATCTGGGAGGCTTGATCGAGCATGTGCTGTCGCTGTGCACACTCTGCCGCTTCATGGCGCAACACTACAGCAACATCGACCTCGACCTTCTGCTCACCGGGGCGCTGCTGCACGACATCGGCAAGCTGTACGAACTGAGCTACGACCGAAGCTTCGGCTATACCACGGAAGGGCAGTTGCTAGGGCACATCGCCATCGGCGTGCGTCTGATCGAGCAAAAACTGGGCCAGTTACCCGACTTCCCGCCGCGGCTTCGGGCGCTGGTGGAGCACATGGTGTTGAGCCACCACGGACAACTGGAGTTCGGCTCGCCGAAAGTGCCTCTCTTTCCCGAGGCGATGCTTCTACACTACCTGGACGATCTGGACTCCAAGATGGAGTGCATGCGCGCCCTCGTCGAGCACGACCGGCAGGTGGAGGGTGACTGGACGAGTTACAGCCACTCGCTGGAACGGACGGTCCTCAAGAAGCTGAGGTATCTGGAGGGACGACCGGAATTGGATCCTCCGGAGCCAGCGCTGGTACCGCCAACGCCAGCGGCCACGAAGCCGCCCGCGCGCCCGAATCGACCAGAGCGGGGACCGAGCCTCTTCGGAGAAAAGCTGATAGACGCTCTCGGCAAGGAGCAGTAAATGCGCAGGCCGGCGCCGCCCCGTGAAATCCCGCCTCCTCTCGAACTGGAATGCCTGAAGGAGATCTGGCGGTTGGGCGAGGGCAGCGTCAAGGATGTCCGTGACTCTCTTGCTCCGCGGCGGCATCTCGCCTACACGACCGTGATGACGTTACTCGAACGTCTGGTACGCAAGGGCGCCGCGTCCCGGCGGAAAACCGGCAGGTCGTTCCTGTATGCTCCGATCCTCTCCAGGGAAACCCTGCGCCGGTTGGCCGTCCGGGAACTCGTCGAATCGCTGTTCGAAGGGTCCGAATACGAACTCGCGGCCTATCTCCGGAACGGCGAGTTACTTGAGCCGGATCATTCAGACGGGTTGGAATCCGAACCTATCGCCGCCGGCGAGAAACTCGACACCGCTCTTCTCTGATCACCAGACGATCCCGCGGGAGCGCATGTCATCTTCCAGTTGAGGCAGGGACTGGAACTGGATTGCATCGATTCCATGTGTTCGCGCCGCCTCCACGTTCATGGCGATATCGTCCGTGAAGAAGATCTCCTCAGGATTGCATTCGGCTCGGATGACCGCTTCACGATAGATCTCCGGCGCCGGCTTCATGGCGCCCACTTCGTAGGACAGCACACAGTGGTCGAAGTGGCGCATGATCGGATACTTGTCGCGAATCATCTCGAAATGGATGACGTTGGTGTTGGATAGCAGCAGTACACGGTAACGCTCATGCAGGGAGGCGACCATCGACTCTGGAATCAGAGTCTCCGGAAGAAAAATACTGCTCCACATCTCGCAGAACCGCTCGTAGCTGACCGGAAGGTCGAGGGCCTCGGTGACCCGGCGAACGAACTCGCCCGGGGCGACTTTGCCTTCCTCGAATGGCAGTACAAGGCCCGTCTCCCGGAGGCGCCGGCGGATCTCCTCCGGTGGATGCACGCACTCGGCGGCGATGGCCGCGTATCCGCGCTGGAAGTCAAACGGCACGATGACCTGCCCCAGGTCGAAGATGATGGTCCGGGTCACAGTTCGAGTGTAACGAATCGGTCGCCGGAGCCCGGCGTGGTAGCATGAGAAGTTGTCAGGCTCCGGGCTTCGTGCAACGGGCCGCTGCAAACCCCGCCAGGTCCGGAAGGAAGCAACGGTAGTGGCCCAGCCCGTGTGCCGCGGATCACCCGGGGCCTGGCATTCTGTCGTCGCCGCCTGAAGCAGAAACCGGACAGCCGGAAACCGTAGAGCCGATCTCCATGTACCAGGTCATTGCACGAAAATATCGTCCTCAGACCTTCGCGGAGCTGGTGAGCCAGGAGCACGTCAAGACTACCCTGGAAAATGCGATCCGGCAGAACCGGATCGCTCACGGGTACATCTTTTCCGGCCAGCGGGGCACCGGCAAAACGACCGTGGCCCGCATTCTCGCACGCTGCCTGAACTGTGTCGACGGACCCTCCGCCACCCCGTGCGGGACGTGCGCAAGCTGCGTGGAGATCGCCAACGGAAACGCCCCGGACGTTATTGAGATCGACGCCGCCTCTAACCGCGGTATCAACGAGATGCGGGAATTGCGGGAGAACGTCCGCTACCGTCCCGCGCGCGATCGGCACAAGGTGTTTATCATCGACGAGGCGCACCAGATCACTAGCGAAGCGTTCAACGCCTTGTTGAAGACGCTCGAGGAGCCGCCGGAGTGGGTGGTGTTTATCCTCTGCACCACCGAGGCACACAAGATCCCGTCAACAATCGCGTCACGCTGCCAGCACTTCAGCTTCCGTTCAGTGGACTTCGAGGACGTCGTTTCCCGCATGGAATACATCTGCCGGGAGGAAGGGATCCAGGCCGACGCAGAGGTGCTCGCCGTGCTCGCCCAGGCCGGAGACGGCAGTGTGCGGGACTCCCTCTCTGCGCTTGACCAGGCGATCGCCTGCTGCGGAACCGAACTCAAGGCGGATGAGGTTCGAGCGCTGCTAGGCGCGTTCTCGCTCGACTCGCTCCACGAGGTAACCGAGGCGCTTGGCCAGTCCGACTCGGCCAAAATGCTGGCGGTGGTCGACGAACTCGAGCGCAACGGACACAACCTTCAGCACTTCTGCCGAGAACTGGCCCGCTACTTTCGAAACCTGGTGGTCGCAAAGATCGCCGGTTCCTCGACGCGGCTGATCGCCGCTTCGCCCGCCGAGCGAGAGCGGCTCGCAGAGATCGCCGCTTCGTTCTCGCAGGAGGATCTGACACGTTACCTTCAGATCGCCCTCGATCTGTACGGCGATCTCCAGCGTTCTCTCCAACCACGGCTTCACATGGAGATCGGACTGCTCCGAATGGTGCAGGCCGGCCGGCTGATAGCAATCGAAGAGGCCCTGTCGATGGTCGGTGGCGGAGGGTCTCAGTCTCCGCCGTCTCCGCCGCCTCCACCGGCCCGCCGCTCCGAGCCGCCGCGTGCCGGAGCGGTATCGCGTACAACCCAGCCGCCAACCACGCCCGCAACAGCGAAGCCCACCTCTCCAACACTAGGCGACAGCGGATGGAA